>JBAYTU010000050.1:0-25383 GCA_041675465.1 Terrimicrobiaceae bacterium
ACCAAACAATACACGCATAACTTTTTCCGCTTCGGCGATCACGACACCGTGGAGGGATACGCCTTGTCCTTCCCCTACGATTTTCAGGCGGAGGGCCTGGGGAGCGGACAGAGGCAGGTCGGCAGGGACATTCTCTTCGTCGGGGCAATTCCCAAGTGGATCAACGCGCTCGTGTGGCCCCCCGCGGACTACACCGGCCCGAACGCCTTCCTGCTAAGCAACACGCTGACCGGGCAGAATGTCCGCTGCGAAACCTCCGTGCCGGGCCTGTTCACCGCGATTCACGCCCGGAAAAGCTATGTCGCCCCGGAGCAATTCATCGCCATCTCCCTCGCTCCCGGCGAATCAAAATCCTGGCGGCGGTCCTACGTTTTCTCTTCCAACTGATATGTCCCTTCTCGACTGGATCATCACCGCCGTTCCCCTCCTCATCGTCTTCGCTGCCGCCATCTACAGCAAACGCTATGTCCGGAGCGTGGCGGATTTCATGTCGGCCAACCGCTCGGCGGGCCGGTATCTGCTCTGCATCGCGGGCGGCGAGATGCAGGCGGGCGCGGTGGTGTTCGTCGCCTCCTTCGAGAATTTTTCGCGCGCCGGATTCTCGGTGAGCTGGTGGTGGCGCATCGCCACGCCGGTGACGCTGATCCTGGCGATCTCGGGATTCGTCTGGTATCGCTACCGCGAGACGCGGGCCATGACGCTCGCGCAGTTTTTCGAGATCCGCTACAGCCGGGCCTTCCGCGTTTTTGCGGGCGTGCTGGGATTTCTCGCCGGCATCCTGAATTTCGGGATCATTCCGGCGGTCGGGGCACGCGCGCTGGTGTATTTCCTGCAGCTGCCGGAGACCCTGCCGATTTTCTCGATGCACCTGCCGACCTATGTGGCGCTGATGGCGGTGTTCCTCGGCATCACCGCCTTCATCGCGATCTCGGGTGGGGTGATCACGGTGATGATCGTCAATACGATCGAAGGCATTCTCTCGCAGCTTTTCTACCTGGTGGTCATTTTTGCGGTGCTGAGTTTGTTCAGTTGGACGCAAATGAGCGAGGTGCTCACCGCGCGGCCCCCGGGCCAGTCGATGGTCAATCCGTTCGATTCCTTCGGCGTGAAGGATTTTAACATCTGGTTTGTTCTCATGAACATCTTCGCCATCATCTATCGCACCGGAGCGTGGCAGAACGCCGGAGCCTACGCCTCCGCCGGACTGACCCCGCACGAGAGCCGGATGGCGGCGATCCTGACCGGCTGGCGCGAGATGGCGAAGACGGCGGTCATCGTCTTTCTGGCGCTGGCCGCCATCACGTATCTGCATCATCCCGACTTTTCCCAGGGCGCGGCGGGGGTGCATGACGCGGTGGGCCAGATTTCCGACCAGCAGGCGCGCAAACAGATGGAAACCCCCATCGCGCTCGCGCACCTTCTGCCGGACGGCGTGAAGGGCGTCTTCTGCGTGATCCTGCTCATGGGCATCTTCGGCGGCGACGCCACGCACCTGCATTCCTGGGGCAGCATCTTCGTGCAGGATATTCTGGTGCCCCTGCGCAGGAAACCCTTCGGCACGCGCACGCATCTGACCGTCCTGCGGCTCTCGATTCTGGGCGTGGCCTGCTTTGCGTTTCTCTTCGGCGCGTTCTTCCATGTGGTGGATTTCATCAATATGTGGTGGGGGCTTACGGAGGCCATCTTTGTGGGCGGAGCGGGCTCGGCCATTATTGGCGGGCTGTATTGGAAAAAAGGGACGACGGCTGGAGCCTGGGCCGCTTTCCTCACGGGTTCCATCCTTTCCGTGGGAGGCATTATCGCGCAGCAGATTTCCACGCACGTCCACGGGGTGACCTTTCCCTTGAACGGCATCCAGATCGGATTCTTCGCGACCCTCGTCGCCATCGCGGTCTATGTCGTCACCTCCCTGCTCACCTGCCGGGAAGAGTTCAATCTCGAGCGCATGCTCCATCGCGGGCCCTACGCGCCGCCAGCGCCGTCCGCGTCACCGGAGGAAGCGGCCAAGCCGGAGCGGAAAGTCGGCTGGGGCAAGGTCATCGGCATCGACAAGGATTTCAGCCGGGGGGACAAATGGATCGCCGGCGGCCTGTTCGGGTGGAACATGCTTTGGTTTGGGGTGTTCGTCGTCGTGTCGCTGTGGAACCTCGCGGCGATCTGGCCCACGGCCTGGTGGCTGAAATACTGGCACATCACCGCCATCAGCCTCCCTATTTTCTTCGCGGTCGTGACCGGCATCTGGTTCACCTGGGGCGGCATCCGCGACATGGGCACCCTGTTTCAACGCCTCCGCGACCATAAGACCAACGCGCTCGACGACGGCACCGTCGTGGGACACCAGAACCTCGACGAGACAGGCAAAAAATGAGCCGACGCCAGTAATCATGCCCCCGTTGTTTTTCTCCATGAGGGCATCCAAATGCGACTGCATGGCCGCATCAATGCGGTGAAGCTTCGGTTTTACCGGCTTCCACACAATAAGCTCGCCGAGATTCACATTGAACTCCTTGCAAATCGCCCCGACAACCCGACAATCGGCGGCCGCTTTACAAGCCGTTCATCCAAGGCTATGGCAGCAGGGTGAAGGCATCCCATCTGATCACCATCGACCCGGACATTCTGGGCGGTTCTCCGGTATTCAAAGGCACGCGCGTTCCGGTGAAGACGCTTTTTGAATACATGGAGGGCAATTACACGCTGGAGGAATTTCTCGAGTGCTTCCCGTCTGTGACCCGGGAAATGGCTTGCGAACTGCTGGAGTGCTCGGAGGCCGCGCTGCTGGCCCCGGCATGAATATCCTCTTGGACGAGTGCGTGCCTTGGCCCCTGCACGCCTTGCTTGGGGACCAATCTGGTCTGGAGGAAGGCGGGTATGGGAACAGGAGGAAGCAGGGGAAACCCTCCCTTCTTCTCCGCCCGCATTGCCCCGCCGGTCGTCACAGGCGTCAGAGGCCGAAAATTTTTGGTAAGCCAAGCGTGAACTTTTTTGAAAGGCAGCGCTTTCATACCCGGCATTCCAATCTAAGTTTGGGTCGTCAGTTCGCATGAACTTGTCTCTCTTTATGAAAACACACCCCATGTCTCATCCTATGAAAACACAGCTCGACAAACCACGCCGGGTCTCTCCCGCCCATAAAAATCGGCTCATCCAAACTCCGCTGAAGACCCTCGCGGCAGTCGCCTGCGTATTCGGGCTTTCCAGCGTCGCCCACGCCACCGTCTTGGTGAATGACAACTTCACCAATTCCACCGGGTCGAGTGTCAGCACCGTAAACAACACGGAGTCCATAGGGGTTGGGACTCACAACATGATTAACGGCTCCAATGCGCTGTCAGTCGTAACGCCATCCTTCTTCGGCTCGTCCAAGGCACTGCAAATGAATGTTGGCTCAGGGAATGTTGACTACCGGGCATTCGATGGCGCGACGACTTTGACGCTGAATAGCTTGGCCGTCGGCGAAAGTTTGACCCTGTCGTTTGATGTCGGCTTTAACGCCGATCCCACCGCGAATCTGTCCTTTGGGTTTGTCAATACGACGACCCCGAATTCAGTGATTTATGTCAACGAAGCCCTGACGGCATCCACGTCGAACTATCGCTTCCGCTCAAGCTCCGCTTTCATGAGTGCAGGTTCTGGATCCGCGATTGGCTCGAACTGGACAGCTTCGGACACCGCCCAATCAACCTCGTATCACTACGAATTGGAGGTCACTAAACTCACGGGCGGTGACTTCCAGCTCGATTACTTGGTGAACAGCGGCTTGGTCAACTCGCAGACAGTTCTCGCCAGCAGCACATGGGTCACCACCATGGGTGGAGTTGACATCACCGGAGTCGCCTTCCGCAACGAATCGGCCGGCTCGGCCAGTCTCTTCATCGACAATATCTCGGTCATCACAGTTCCGGAACCCTCCACGTGGGTGCTGGCCGCCTTGGGCCTGACGTCGGTCATGGTCTTCCGCCGCCGCTCCAGAGTCAACGGTTGATCGGCATTCCTGTATCCAAAGCGGCATCCGGGAAAACCCCGGGTGCCGCTTTTTGTTTGACCCCATGAGCCCTGCATCCGCCTCCCCCAATCCCCAACACATCGGCTTCGACCACCGCGCCGTCACCATCGACGGCCAGCGCCGCCTGATTTTCAGCGGAGCTTTTCACTACCTCCGGGCGGAGGCCTCGGAATGGCGTGCCATCATGCGGCGCAGCCGCGAGGCCGGGATCAACTGCATCGAGAGCATCGTCTTCTGGAACCAGCACGAGCCCGAGCCGGGCCGCTATGATTTCACCGGGAGGCGCGACCTGCGCCGCTTCATGGACATCGCCCACGAGGAGGGCCTGCACTTCATCCTCCGCATCGGGCCTTACATCTGCGGCGAATACAACTACGGCGGTTTCCCGTTCTGGCTGCGCGATCGGCCCGGCATGCGGATGCGCACGGAAAACAAGCCGTTCCAGGAGGCCATGGAAAAGTGGGTGCGCTTCCTCGGCGATTACGTGCGCCCCTACAGTGCGGCCAACGGCGGCCCGATCATCCTCGTCCAGATGGAAAACGAATACGGCAATGTGGGAAAATCCTACGGCGAAGCCGGCCAGCGCTACCTCAATTGGGCGGTCAACCTCGGCGCGCGCATCAACCTCGGCGTCCCCCTGATCTTGTGCGACTGGGAGCGGTTCGAGGGCCATTTCGACCAGCCGGTCATCCAGGCGATCAACCATTTTTGGGCGCACGAAGTCCTGCCCGATCACTGGAAACATTTCCCGGAGCAGCCGGGCATCTGGACGGAAAACTGGACCGCCTGGTATGACACATGGGGCCACGACCATCACGTCCGCGACTGGAGCCAGGCCGCCGCCGCCGCCGCGCGCTTCTTCGCGGCGGGAGGCACGGGCATGAACTATTACATGTGGTTCGGCGGAACGAATTTTGACCGAGAGGCCATGTATTTGCAGACCACCAGCTACGATTACGAAGCCCCGCTGGACGAACACGGACTCGCCACCACCAAGGCCCGGCATCTCGGACGCCTGCACCATCTCCTCCAGGCCCATTCCGCGTTGCTGCTCCAGGACGCGCGCCCCGAGCCCGTCGCGCTGGGCGAAAAGCAGTTTCTCTACACCTATCGGGCCAATGGCTCGCGCCTCGATTTCCTCTGCAACGACGACAAGGAAAACTCAGCCGTGCTTTCCCACGAAGGCAAAACCCACACGCTGCCGCCGCGCGCCGTGCTGATTTTCAGCGACGGACGGCTCGTGTTCGACACGCACCGTCCCGATCCGTCGGACGGTTACGAACGCCGCCGCCCGCCCGTCGCCAATGCGTGGTTGTCGCCGTGGGAATGTTACGCCGAGCCGGTGCCCGCCGCCCGGCCCGAGTCGCTGAGCCGCAACCTCACGGTCAAAAAGCCGGTGGATCAACTCACCCTCACCCGCGATGAAACCGATTACTGCTGGTATTCCACCACGCTGAAAGTCACCGGACGCGCCGCAACCCGCACGCTGCGCGTCACGCACGGAGGCGATTTTCTCCGGGTTTTTGTAGATGGAAAACAGGCCGCCACCAGCGCGCTGCCTCTGCAGGAAGCCCGCGGAAAAATCACCGGGTCGGGCAGGGGATTTGCCCATGAGTTTCAGCTCGACCTCAGCCCCGGCGTCCACCGCCTCGACCTGCTGGCCTGCGCGATCGGCCTCATCAAGGGCGACTGGAGCCTCGGCTTCATGAACATGGTCGAAGAACGCAAGGGCATCTGGGGCCAAGTCCTGCTCGACGGCAAACCCCTCCCCGGCCCCTGGACCCTCGCGCCCGGATTGATCGGCGAAACCGCCCCCGCGTGGTCGCCCGCCGGGGAATGGCTGCCGTGGAAAACCGCGGGCTCTTCCCCGAAACCCCACCGTCAACCCGCCTGGTGGCGCGTCCGTTTCCGCTCCCCGCACGACGAGCAGGGCATCAGCCTCGACTTGACCGGCCTGAGCAAAGGCCTCGCCTGGATCAACGGCCATTGCCTCGGGCGCTACTGGCTCGTCCCCACCCTGCTCAACCCCGAAGGCAACCCGACCGACACGCCCGGCGAAGTTACCCAGCGCTACTACAAAGCCCCCGCCTCCTGGCTGAACAAGCCAGGCGAAGCTAATACACTGGTGCTCTTTGACGAGGAAGGCGCCTCACCCGCCAACATCCGCGTCTGCCGCCACCTCCTAAAACCTGCAGCCATCAAGCTTGCAGCACAACGCAAACCCGCCAAAAAACGCCCCGCCAAAGGTCTCACCACCACCATGACCGGGCTGGAGTGAGCATGACAATAAATGTAGAAGCGGCATCCTGCCGCTTTCCTCCGATGCAACCAAGCGGCGGGACGCCGCTTCCACTTTCACCGGCCTTGGGAAGGATGCCTCAATTCCACACCGTGCGGACGGGATATTTCTTAATGGCCGCGTCACGGGTCACCAGCGGCCAATTGGACGTCAGCGCCTGCGCGATGAGGAGCCTGTCGAAGGGATCCGCATGAAGATCCGGCAGCCGACTCAGCATGTCCGGGGCTTCTCAAACGCCTTGGACCGCCCGAAAAACATCTCGTCCAAATCCGGGGTCCACTCCTCAAAATCAGCGGCCATTTTGACCTGGCCGCGGTATTGGCCGAAGGCCCGCTTGGGGCGCGTCTCCTCGTTTAGCGGGCAAAGCCTCGCCACCGGCCGGTTGCGCTCGCAAATCTGCACCACGACCCCCTTCCGGGCCTGGTCAACATACTTGCTCAAATTGGCCTTTGCTTCCGAAATATTCACGGAAATCATGGTCCACTACTAGACCTTATTCGCATGAAATTCAAGTCTGAAAGTGCATCCAACGAACATCCCTCATTGAACCTGTCCGAATGGCTGCGACCCGTTCCCGCGTCGGCGAAATTTTCGCACCCCGATTATTACATTTGGTGCGGGACTCTGACCCAGGCCCCGGATGGGGGCTATGTTTTGCTCTATTCTCGCTGGCCCAAGCCCCTCGGATTCAATTCCTGGGCGACCCATTCGGAAATTTGCGCGGCGGTCTCGTCGAGTCCGTTTGGCCCTTTCGAGCACCATTCCGTCATCCTGCCTCTCCGGGGCGACGGATATTGGGACGGCCTTTGCACCCACAATCCCACGGTCCATCGGTTTGGGGATCGTTATTACCTTTATTACACGGGCAACACCGGAGACGGCAAAGTCGTGTTTGACGATCTCAACTGGACGCATCGCAACAACCAGCGCATCGGCGTCGCCTGGGCCGAGCACCCCCTGGGACCCTGGCAGAGAAACGACCAACCGCTCATCGCGCCGACCCCGCAGTTTTATGACGCGCTCTGTTGCAACAATCCGAGTGTCGTGCAGCGGCCGGAAGGCGGTTTCCTGATGATCTACAAATGCGTGGGCAGGGAACGCCCCCTGCCCTTTGGAGGCCCGGTGCTCCATGTCGCCGCCCGCTCCGAATCCCCGCTTGGCCCCTTCGTAAAATCAGACCGGCCGGTATTTGTCCGGGAAAACGTCGATTTTGCCGCGGAAGATCCGGTGGCCTTTTACTGGGGTGGCCGCTACTGGGCCATCGTCAAGGACATGGGAGGGTATTTCACCGGACGTGGAAAATCGCTGGCCTTGTTTCAGTCCTCCGATGGCTTCGACTGGAAAACGGCGCCGGATTGTTTTGTCAGTGACACCTCCGTTCTTTGGGAAGACGGAACGCGGCGGGCGCTGCTGTCGCTCGAGCGTCCGCAAATACTCATGGACCCCCGGGGCGTGCCCAGCGTTCTGTTGTGCGCGGCACATGAAGCGGACGGCGGCAATACTTTCAATGTGCAAATCCCGCTGAAACAACCTGGAAGCGAATAACCATGAACACCACCCACTCCACCTCCATTTCAGGGCTTGCGAATTCCTTCGGCAACCTGCCCTTCCTCAGCCGGGCCAAAACGCGCTCGGTTTCGCCGGAGAATGTCTATGGCGAAAAGGGCAGGGGCGGCATGGCGGAGGTTTCCGCCACCCCCCAGCCGGAGGTTGTCAAAATCGGCCAGCACTGGGTCGAGAATTTTCCCGCCGCCCGCGAGCTGGGACGCGGCTGGAAAGTGCGCCCCTGCATCCGCATCGCCGCAAAATCCACCGCGACGATCATGGACGTGGAAGGCCCCGGCGTGATCCAGCAAATCTGGATGACCCCCACCGGTAACTGGCGCTTCTCCATCCTCCGCGTCTATTGGGACGGCTCGGACATTCCCTCCATCGAATGCCCGGCGGGCGATTTCTTTGCCTGCGGCTGGGGGAAATTCGCGCCCGTGGTGTCGCAGGCGGTCTGCGTCAATCCCGGGAGCGCCTTCAATTGCTACTGGCCCATGCCCTTTCGCAAACGTTGCCGCATCACCTTCGAGAACCTCGCCGATGAGGACATGACGCTATTTTATCAAATCAACTATTCCGTGCAGGACGTCCCGGAGGAGGCCGCCTATTTCCACGCGCAATTCCGCCGTGTTAATCCCCTGCCCTACAAGGAAGTCTATACCATCCTCGACGGCGTGGAGGGCTGGGGCCATTATGTCGGAACCTATATGTGCTGGGGCGTCAACAACAGCTGCTGGTGGGGCGAGGGCGAAATCAAGTTCTACCTGGATGGCGACAAGGAATTCCCGACCATCTGCGGCACGGGCACGGAGGATTATTTTTGCGGGTCGTATAACTTTGAAAACCAGGTCACCAAACAATACCAGGAATTCACCACCCCGTATGCCGGCATGCCGCAGGTGATCCGCCCCGACGGGGTCTATCAATCCCAAACCCGCTTCGGCCTCTACCGCTGGCACATCATGGACCCGGTTCGCTTCGAGAAGGATTTGCGCGTCACCATCCAGGCGCTCGGCTGGAGAAAGGACATGCGCTATCTGCCGCTGCGGGACGACATCGCCTCCGTCGCCTACTGGTATCAAACACACCCCGCCAAGCCCTTCCCGAAACTGCCTTCGCGCGATCAATTGGAGATCATTTGACTAACACTCCACTCTTTATCGGAATCAATGTCGGCACGGGCAGCGCGCGGACCGACATGCACACGCCGTTTGACCACATTGTGATATGATGACCCCGCACGAACGCATACTGGCCACACTCAACCGTAAACCCGCAGACCGGACTCCCGTTGATCTCTGGTGCACCCCGGAAGTTCTGAATTCCCTGCGCCGCCACACCGGGAAAACCGAGGAACTGGAAGTTTACCGGAGCCTCGGCCTCGACAAAATCGTCTGGGTCTTTCCGGATTACAGCGGCATCTCTTCGGACCCGAACGAACCGGGCGGAGGACATACGTTGTGGGGTGTGCCGCTTCGCACCATGAAATCAGGCTTGGCGACCTACCAGGAATTTGGCACGCCGCCATTGGGTGACTATGACGATCTTGCGCAACTGGACGACTATCCGCTATGGCCCGACCCGGCCAAATTCGATTACGCCGGAGCCCGACGGCTGGCTTTGAAAGCGCGCGATTTCGGGTTTGCCACGATCGGCCCGTGGATTTCCCACTTCGAGATTTATTGCCAGATGCGCGGTCTGGAAAACGCCATGATGGATGTCGTGGCCGAGCCGGATTTTCTGGATGCGGCCCTTGCGCGCATCGATGCGATCCAGACGGCCATGCTCGATCGATTCCTTTCCGATCTGGGCGACACACTGGACATTGTATTCATCAGCGACGACATGGGCAGCCAGCAAAGCCTGCTCATTTCCCTCCCGGCGTGGGACGCCTTCTTTCGTGAACGGCTCACGCGCTGGTGCAGCCTGATCCACCGGCACGGGAAAAAGGTGCTTTTCCATACCGATGGCTCCGCGCGCGATCTGGTGCCGGGGCTCATCGCCGCCGGCGTGGACATTCTCAACCCTATCCAACACATCTGCCCCGGCATGGATTGCGCCGGCCTTGATGGCGATTTTGGCGGCCAGATCCTCTTCCACGGAGGGGTGGACAACCAGCATGTCCTGCCGTTCGGGTCGCCCAATGATGTGGCCGCCGAAGTCCGGATGTGCTTGGAGACTCTCGGACGGGGGGGGAGCGGTTATATTTGCTGCTCCTGCCACAATGTCCAGGCCGGAACCCCGGTTGAAAACATCCTGGCCATGATCGAAACGGTCCACCGCTCCCGACTCACGCCTTGACGATGCCCTCCCCGCCTATTCTTTCCCGCATCGATTTTCCCCGCGCCGGACATGCCGCCGACGCCAACATTCACCGCCGCTACCCCGCCGATAGCGCCGCGTGGATCTGGCATCCCCTGCGCCTGAATGAGACCACGTTCCTCCGCTTCACCCTCGAAGTGGAGTGCGATTGCGAGGAGGCGCTGGAACTGCAAGTTTCCGCCGACCAGCGTTTCCAGTTGTCGCTCGATGGCGTCGAATTCGCCTTCGGGCCTGACCGTTCCGACGTGGCCCACTGGAGCCTGCAAACCTACCGGGGCGCTCTTGCGCCGGGACGCCATACGCTCAGCGCCTTGGTCTGGTGGATCGCCGATGCCGCCTACGGTGTTCCCGACAGCGGCTCGAACGCCTCGCCGCCCATGGCCCAATGCAGCTTCCGCGGCGGCTTCCTCCTGGCCGCCCTGGGAGATGCCGCCGAACGCTTCAACACCGGCGCCGCCCCGTGGAAAGTCGAGGACCTGACCCACGCCGTGTCCCTGGAAAAAAAGCCCATCCCCGGCTACCACGACATTGGCCCCGCGTTCACGATCGATGCCGCGAAATGGAGCCGGCCCGGCCAGGCTGCAACTCCCGTGACCGTTCGCCAGCCGGTGGACAACAACAACGCCACCGGCGTCGCCCGGCCCGGCTGGAGGCTGGAAACCACCCCGCTTCCCGAACAACAACGCGGCCTCTTTCACGGCGGAAAAATCCGCGAAGTCCGCGAGGGAACCCCGTCCCTCGAAGCCTGGCAAAACCTGATCGCACGGCAGGAACCCCTGCGCTTTGCCCCGCATGAGTCCGCCACCGTGCTCTGGGACTTGGAGGATTACCGCTGCGGCTACCCCCACTTACAAACCCGTGGCGGGCACGGCGCGTCCGTCTCGATCGAGTGGGCGGAAGCCCTTTACGAAACCGACGGGGCGGTTACCGAACTCACGTCCAAGGGCGACCGGGACGAGACAGCGGGCAAACAATTCCTCGGCTTCGGCGACCGCTTCCTCTGTTCCGGTGAGCCGGGCCTGCTCTTCCCGGCTTTCTGGTGGCGCTCGGGCCGCTTCATTCAAATCCGGGTCACGACCGCGGACGAGCCGCTGGTGATCGAACGTCTCGGCCTCCAAACCACGCGCTACCCGCTCGAATGCGAGAGCCGCTTCGAAAGCAGCGACCCGGACCTTTCAAAAATCGCCGCCCTGGCCGTGAACACGATGCAGCAGGGCACGCACGAACTCTTCGCCGACTCGCCCTACTATGAGCAGATGGCCTATGTGGGCGACAACGTCACCGAGGCCCTCGTCAGCTACGCCATGACCGGCGACACCCGCATCACCCGCCGCGCCATCGAACTCTTCGACTGGTCCCGCGCCATCACCGGCCTCGTCGCCGAACGCTGGCCTTGCGCCTGTTATCAGGGCAGCGCCACCTACGCCATGCTCTGGCCGTCCATGGTCCGCAACCACGCCTGGTGGCGCGACGAGCCGGAGTTCATCCGCGAATGCCTGCGCGGCGTCCGGCATCTCATCGAGGAACTGCTCGTTTATCGGGGAAGCGACGGCCTGTTGAATCGCCTGCCCGGGTGGTCCTTCGTCGATTGGGTGCCCGAATGGCAGGTCGGCTATCCACCCGGCCATGAAACCGGCGATTCCTCCATCATCCAGCTTCATTGGATTCTCTGCCTCCAAGCCGCCGCCGAGTTGGAGGAACATTTCGGCGAACCCGAACTCCGCCAGCGTTTACAGCGGCTGGAAATCCATGCCAGCGAAACGCTCGTCGCCCGCTATCGTTGCCCGGAGAGCGGCCTGTTTTACGACGACGGCGAACGCCGCCACCTCAGCGAGCACGCCAACGTCCTGGCCTCCTTGGCGGGCCTCCGCTCCCAAACGGAAACCGATTGGCCCGAAGAACTCGCCCGGCGGCCCCATGCGCGCTGCACCGTTTATTTCACGCACTACCTCCTGGAAGCCCTGCGGCAGGAGGGGCGCGGCGATCTGTTTTTCTCCCGTCTCGGGCTCTGGCGCTCGTTCCTGGATTACGGCCTGCACACGATTCCCGAACAACCCGAACCCACCCGCAGCGATTGCCACGCCTGGGGCGCGCATCCGCTCTACCACGTCCACGCCAGCATCGCCGGCATCCGTCCGGCCTCGCCCGGATTCCGCAGCGTCCGGGTCCGCCCCATGCTGGGATCGTTGGAGTTCCTCGAAGGCAGCCTGCCTCATCCGCAGGGCGAAATCCGCTACAACTTCCGCGTCGAAGGCGGCCGTCTCAACGGCTTCATCGTCCTGCCCGAAGGCATCACCGGCACGCTTGAAACTCTTGGCGAACCACAACCACTCGCGGGAGGTAAAGACACTTTCTCGTTCCTCCGCGAGGAGAACCGGCCCCTTGCCTGAATGAAAACTGAAGTTCGAAATCACAACGGACTACCGACGTTGTTCATCGATGCCCTGCCGCATCATGGCCTCTGGAGTTCCGCCCCGCCGGAATTCATGCGCAATGTCCTCGACGCGGGCTTCGACATCGTCGATACGCACCCGCTGACTTCCATCGGCTGGACCGGGCCGGATACGTATGATTACGCCGACACCGACCGGCGGATCGAGTCCTACCTCGTCCAAAGCCGGGACGCCAAGCTGATCGTTCGTTTTTGGCTGGGCTACCCGCAAAAGGAGACAGAGCCGAAGGAGGAATTCTGGTGGATGGCGCAGCATCCCGAAGAAAACGTCCGCCCGTTTCCAGTGTCGGAAGGCCACCCCATGCCCTGGGATGAAGTGCATGGCCAGTTGCCCCTGGGGCAGTTGATCGCGATCCACAACGGTCACGCCAATGCTTCCGTCTGTCCGGCCCGCCCGCCGCGTCCCTCATTTGCCTCCCTGCTGTTCCGCGAGCAGGCGGGCGATGCGCTCCGCCGCGTGGTTGCGCACATCGAAGCGAAATATGGTGAAAGAATCGTTGGCTACGTGACCGGCGGCGGTCCTTGCGGGGAATGGTTTCATTGGTCGGCGGATGATCCGCGCATGATGGATTACAGCGCCCCCATGCGCCGCACCTTCCACGCTTATCTGAGCGAACATTACGGGGATGTCGCCGCGTTGAACCGCACCTGGAATTCTCACTTTGCGGACTTTTCCGAAATCAACCCGCCCACCCCCGAACAGCGTTTCCACGCCACGCATGGCAACTTGAGGTCGGAGCCTCTGGAACGCCACGTGATCGATTTTTTCGATGCCTACCACCGGGCACTCAGCGACACTTTGCTGCATTGGGTGACGAAAACGAAGGAAGGCTGCGCCCGCCGGAAGGTAGTCATGGTTTTCTACGGTTATCTCTGGCACCACGCCTACGGAGACGCTCCGGCCCGCTTCGGCCATGCGCATTTGAACGCGGTTTTGCGCTCCCCGGATGTGGACGCGGTGGTCTCGCCGTTTTGCTACAGCTTCCGGCAGATGGACGGCGTCATGACCGGCCAGGGGCTGGCTGCATCGGCCCGCCTTCACGGCAAGCTCTACGTCCATGAACTCGACGGCTCCACCAATCTCATCACCTGCTGGAATTGCCCGGACCATCACAATCCGCAAACGCCAGAGGAAACCGGTGAACTGTTCCGGCGCGAACTCAACAAGATGCTCTGCGAAGGCTCGGCGGGCTGGTATATGGACTTGCGCGGCGGCTACTACGACAGCCCCGCCGTGGTCGCCGAATTGAAGAAGACCCTGGAGGCCGGATCGCGGGCGCGCCCCGAAGCCGGACGCCCGAACACCCACGTGGCGGTGGTTCTGGATCCGCGGAGTTCCTTTTATTTCCGTGAAGGCGAACCGCTTCTTGCGCCGCTGGTTGATGCCTTCAAGCAGCATTCGCTCGCCCGCATGGGCCTGGGATTCGATGACTTTTCGCTGGAGGATCTGGACGATTTGCCCGTGGAGGCGACCGCCCGTTACAAATTCTGGATCTTCCCCTGCGCCGTCCATCTTTCGGAAAAAAATCTCACAGCCATCCGCCGCCACGCCTGCCGCAAAGGGAATCATGTGCTGTGGAACTACGCGGTCAATGTCTGCGGCAGGAACAGGCCCGATTTGGACGCCATGGAACGCGCCACCGGATTCCGCTGCGGCGTCTCCATGGAGCCGGGTGAACTGGCCGTGACCGTGCCGCCAGGGAAGCATCCTTGGACGATGGCCCTCAAAGAAAAGCTCGTCTATGGCACCCGCGGCGATCTGTCGCCCGACGACATCAAATACCACGCCATCCTCGGCATGTATGCCACCAGTGAAAAGGGATTTCAGATCAGCCCGCGCTTCTTCATTGAGGCGGGCGGCGAGACCATCGGAACCCTCAACGACCTGCCCGGCCAACCGGCGGGACTGGCGACGCGCCCGATGGAAGGCTGGGTCTCCGTGTTGAGCTGCGCGCCGCTGCTGCCCCACACCCTCCTGCGTGAAATCGCGCGGGCCGCCGGCTGCCACGTCTATGCGGATTTCCCGGGACAGGTCGTGCAGTGCGAAAATCACGTCGGCATGTTCTTCCATGCCGACGGCCCCTGCCCGATCCGGCTGCCGTATGAAGCATCGCGGGTCGTCGAACTCTACAGCGGACGGGAAGTCGCCCGCCATTGCGACGAGTTCATCTTCGAAGCGCGGAAAAACCACGCCGTCCTGTTTCACTGGCAGTCGGCCTGAAAAATGTTTTTGAACAGGAGGAAACGGAGGGACGGGAAATCAAATCTTTCTCTGATGACTCTGCGGCCTCCTGTAAAAATGTTTTCGACGGAGTTCCCTTGACAGGGAAGTTGGCGTGATAGATATTTATATCATGCCAACCGCAACGATAGCCGATTTGCGCAACAACTTTCGCAGGGTCTCCGCATGGATTGATGACGGGCAGCCCGTCGAGATCACCCGCCACGGGCGACCGTTCGCGAGGCTCGTGCCGGCGGTCGAGCCGGTCAAAAAGAAAGTTGTCTGGCCCGATTTCGCGGCTCAGCGGAGGGCAACATGGGGCGACCGGGTCTTCAGCGCCAAGGAGGTCGCCGAGATGGAGGCTTATGAGCTTGAAGGTCAGGAGGGATGAGGCCTTTCGCCGACACCTCGCTGCTTTGTTCCCTCTACCGTCTTCAGGACAACACGGACGAAGCCGATGCTTTGGTGGCGAGGTTTGAGCCTCCCCTGTGCATTTCTTCGCTGGTGGCTTTTGAATTCCGCCAGTCCACCCGGCTCCAGGTATTCCGGTTTTCCAACGACCGCACGCAGGGCTTTTCAAAAGCCGAGGCTGAACGAATGCTCGGCAAGCTCGACCTCAATCTCACCTCCGGAGCTGTGGAAATCCTTCCGGCGGATTGGGGCGATGTGCACAGCCTGGCCGAGCGCCTGAGTGCGCGGAAGACGATGAAAAACGGGCATCGGACACTGGATGTCCTGCACGTGGCCACAGCCCTCCAAGCGGGGTTGCAAATATTTCTGACCCTCGACGGGAACCAGGCGACTCTGGCGAAGTCCGAGGGCCTCCAGGTTCCCGGCCCGCGGGCGGGCGGATAGGCGGTCATCCGGGTGGAGGCACAAGCCTGACAACCTGTCAAATTCAAGCTGTTTTGACGAGAAAAACCCTTAAAACCAACTGCTTTCGCTATTTCATGGGGGGATGGCATTATCGCGGCTTCCATGCCGTTGCCCAGTTTTCCCCGGACGGTGCCGAGCCCGGAGGCGAAACGCTTGTGCAAAAGAGGGAAATCAGGCAGCGATCAACAGAGAGGGATTCTGACGGATGATGGACAGTAATTCAAACTCGCTGATCACCGGCACGCGTGGAGCGCGGAACATTCCAGCCAAGTGGATTGCTTTGGTGGAATCGGTGTTCCCGGCTCTTTCGTGCGCCATCTCGTGCGGCTGATGGTGATGCAGGCGGATTTGTAACCGGGTTCAGAGATGATCAGGGAGTTTGCCATTGTCAAACCCGTGGGCGTCTGACTTCCTTTTATTATGAACAGGGCAGTCCTCCTGCCGAACATCGTGGGCTTTCCGTCGGAAAGCATGCGGAGGTATGCCTCGGAGCTGGCGGGGGCGTTGCGCGCGCATCCGGCGGGCGGCTGGACGTTTGACGGGATCACCTGCGAGCCCGACGGGAGGGTTGCGGTGGTATTCGGAGGGGGGGCGTTCGGCGAGAAGATGGCGGGGCGGCACGCCCGGTTCGTGAAATACCCGCGCCTGATCCGCGCGGTTCGAGGAGCATCCGCCTTCCACATTCTCGACCACAGCCACGCCATGCTCGCACTGGCGACTCCGCCGGACCGCACGGTCCTGACGTGCCACGACGTGATCCCGCTGCTTGCGGCGAGGGGGTTGGTGTCCATGCCGCATTCCCTGCTGACCCGGCTGACCTATCCCTGGCGGATCCGCTGCATGAAACGATGCCGGAAGATCATCGCCATTTCGGAGGCCACGAGGAAGACGCTGGTCGAGGTCGCGGGGATTCCGGCGGAGCAAATCGAAGTCGTGTATTACGGTTGCAATCCGGCGTTCACCCCCGGGACGTCGATCCCCGGCCAGTCCCCGGAGGAGGAGCGCCGCGGGGTTCTGGAGCGTTACGGCATCCCCGCCGGGGCGAGGGTTGTCCTTCATGTCGCCACGGCGACACGATACAAGAACACCCCCGCGATATTGCAGGCGCTGCGAATTCTGAAGGCGGGCCCGGAAACCGGAGGACCTGGCTGGCTGCTGCGGGTCGGCGCCGATTTTTTCGAGGACGAATCCGCGCTCGTCGCCCGGCTGGGGGTGGGCGACCGCATCAGGCACGCCGGCAGGATTTTTGACGACCGGACCTTGGCCGAATGCTATCGCGCTGCCGATGCCTTTGTATTTCCCTCGCTGTGGGAGGGGTTTGGCTGGCCCGTCCTCGAGGCGATGGCCTGCGGCACGCCCGTTGTCGTGTCCGATGTCGCATCGTTGCCCGAGGTCGCGGGGGAGGCGGGAATTTACGTCGCCCCGCACGATCACGCGTCCCTCGCGAGTGCGCTCCAATCCCTGCTCGCCGACCCCCGGGAGCGGCGGCTGCGCTCGGAAAAGTCCCTTGCGCGGGCGGCGGGGTTTTCCTGGGAGAAATGCGCGCGGGACACCCAGGCGATTTACGAACAAGTGGCGAGGAACGCCCCGGCATGAACGGACCTCTCCATCCCGGAACGGGGCGCGGGCGTTCCGCCCGCGTTCGCGTGTTGGGCAAAGCGGGGGTCTCTCCCGCGCATTCTCCATGATTCTTTTTGTCGATCAAAGCGGGGAGCCCGGGGGCGCGGAGCTTTGCCTCGGCGACATTGCGGCGCATTGCCGTGGCCGGTCGCGCGTGCTGCTTTTCTCGCACGGACGCTTCGAGGGGATGCTTCAGCAGCGGGGCGTTTCCGTTTCCGTGACCGAGACCCCGCGACGCTTGGCGGCCATCGGAAAAGGGGCCGGGCCCGCCGAGTATCTGGCGGTCGCGCCGGAGATGGCCGGGTTCCTCGGGGCGCTGAGGAAGGAAATCCGCAGGTCGGATCTTGTCTATCTCAACACGGCAAAAGCGCTTCTTCACGGGGTGGCTGCGGGGATCGGATTCCGCAAGCCGTCCGTCTTCCACCTCCATGATTTGCTGACCCCGGAACACTTCAGCGCGTTGAACATCCGGCTCATCACGCTTGCGGCGAACAGGACGCGGGCCGTGATCGCGAATTCGCAGGCCACGGCGACGGCATTCCGGGAGGCGGGGGGAAGGGTCCCCGTCCATGTGATCCCCAACGGGTTCGACACTTCGCGTTTCGCGCCGCTCTCAAAAGAGGAGGTGCTTGCGGCGCGGGCGGAACACGGTGCGGGAGCCTCTCCCGTCGCCGCCGTCTTCGGACGCATCTCGCGGTGGAAGGGGCAGGATCTTCTCCTGCGCGCCGCCTCGGAGATTCCGGATCTCAGGGTCTGGATCGTGGGCGAGGCATTTTTCACCGGCGACGACCGCCGGTATGCGGGAGAACTCCGGGCGCTGGCTTCCGTCCCCGCGCTGGCCGGGAGGGTCGAGTTTCTCGGCCAGCGGGACGACATCCCGCAGCTCATGCAGGCTGCGGATGTCGTCGTGCACGCTTCGGTCGCGCCCGAGCCGTTCGGGAGGGTCGTGGCCGAGGGGATGCTTTCAGGCAGAGCGGTGATCGCAAGCCGTGCCGGTGGCCCGATGGAAATGATCCGGCACGGCGAGACAGGATGGCTGTTCGCGCCGGGCGATCCTCAGGAATTGACGACCGCCCTGCGGGAGGTGCTGGCGCTGCCGGACCTCGGGCGGGGGATGGGATCGCTTGCATCGTCCGAGGCTTCCAGGCGATACTCCCTTCCTCCGGTCCTCGAGCAAACAGACCGTGTATTGTCCGGTTTAATGTCCCTATGAATCTCGTTTTGGCGCATGACTACCTGATCCAGATGGGAGGCGCGGAGCGGGTGGTTGCGGCCATGCACGAGAAGTTTCCGGACGCCCCCATTTTCACGAGCGCCGTTTGTCGCGGCGCGCTCGGGGAGGAATATGCGGGAGCGGACATCCGCGCCTCCTGGATGCAGGGGCTGCCGTTCATCCAGCACCACAGCCACTTCAAAAAGTATTTCGCGCTTTATCCGTCCGCATTCCGGTCGTTTGGCGAAATCGCGGCGGATGTCGCCTGGATTAGCTCGAGCACTTTTGCAAAATATCTGCGGTTTTCGTCCGGGACACGGACGGTGTGCTACATGCACAACACGACGCGGTTTCTTTGGCAGACGGAGGATTATTTGGATTACGAGGTCGGCCCGCGCCCGCTGAACCTGCTGGTGCGCCGCGCGCTGCCGGGGATGCGCGAACGGGACCGTGAAGCGGCGGCGAGGATGAAGGTGATCGTGGCGAATTCCCGGAACGTCCAGGAGCGGATCAGGAGATGTTACGGCCTGGAATCCCTCGTCGTGCATCCGCCGGTCGAGACTTCGCGGTTTCATGCGTCTTCGGATGAGGGGGGATACTACCTCGTTGTTTCGCGGTTGCTCGGCTACAAGAACATCGGGCTTCCCGTGCGGGCCTTCACGCGGACGGGACAACGGCTGGTGGTGGTCGGGGAGGGGCCGTATCGCGCCCGGCTCGAGGCCGAGGCCGGGCCGTCCATCCGGTTCTGCGGGCGCGTGGACGACCGGGAGATTCACTCGCTCTACTCGAGGTGCCGTGCGCTCATCCTTCCCGGCGAGGAGGATTTTGGCATCACCCCCGTGGAGGCCATGGCGTGCGGGAAGCCGGTCATCGCGCTCGGCAGGGGAGGCGCGCTCGAAACGGTCGTCGACGGGCTGACGGGGGTGTTTTTCAACGGGCTGTCCGAAGAAAGCTTTCTCGGGGCGGTGGCCCGTTGCGAGACGATTTCCTGGAACCGGGAGGAGATCCGCGCGAACGCGTTGCGGTTTTCCAAGGAGGTCTTCGTCGAAAAAATGGCCGGTCTGCTTTTCGGTCAGTAGGCCGACTCCGGTGGCCGGAGCACCACGATGATCGTTCGCCAGATCACCCGGATGTCCAGGGGCAGCGACCACGTTTCAATGTATTCGATATCGTATTCGACCCGCTTGACGATGTGGTCTTTGGTCATCGCTTCACCGCGGTAGCCGTTGATTTGCGCCAGGCCGCTCAGGCCGGGTTTGACGAAGTGGCGGATCCTGTAGGCGGACATGGTTTCCTCGAAGGTTTCGTCGTGCTCCGGCATGTGCGGACGGGGACCGATGATGCTCATCTGGCCGGAAAGCACGTTGAGAAACTGGGGAAACTCGTCGAGACTGAACTTCCTGAGCCATTTTCCGGCGGGAAAGATCCGTGAGTCGTTCGCCGTCACCTGGCGCGAGGAGTCGCACTGGTCTTCATACATCGTGCGGAATTTGAAAATGATGAAGGGATTGTTGTGCAGGCCGGATCTCTTTTGCTTGAAGAAGAGGGGGCCGGGGGCCTGCAGCTTCTGGAAAACCCACACCAGAAGAATCAGCGGCGGCAGGATGAAAACGACCACGGGGAGGCTGAAGCAGATGTCGAACCCCCGTTTGACCAGCCGGTTGATCACGTTCTGGAGCGGCTCCTCGCGGAGTTCGATCAAATCGATGTTGTCGCAACGGAAGAAGGAAAGCCGCCTCTGGAGAAAGACATCCAGGTCGTTGACGAGGGACACCCTGCACCCGTGGGCTTCCGCCTGCTGCATCCACCCCGCGAGCCACCGGCGGTCCCTCGGGCTGCCCACGATAAAAATGCTCCCGATTTCGTGGGTCTCCAGCACCTGCTGCAGATCATCCGGACCGCCGAGTTTCCTGATGCCCCATGGCAATTCCTCCGCCGGTGCCTCAGTCAGCATCCCTGCGGTCTCCATCCCGAACAGTTTCGCCTTCGTGAGGAGGGATTCGATTTTTGGCAGTTCTTCCGGCAGTCCGATGAGCAGGAGCTTCTGGCTTTGGCGGTGCAGGAATTTCCGCAGGATGTTCAGCGCGAAATAGCGGTTGATCACCACGAGCACCACATATGTCAGCGGAATATACGTGAAAAGAAACAGCCGGGAGATGGCGTCGTCCCGCTTCAAAAACGCGAACATGAACGTGATCGCCGTCGCGAAGACCATGTGCGGCCAGATAAAGCGGTGGCTTTCCATGATCCCCGACGTCACCGAAAAAATATCGTGCTGCTTCGAACTCAAAAACGAGAGCTGGAACCCCAGCGTGATCGCCAGAAAATACTCCAGGTAGTTCGTGAATCCCGCCAGCGAAAACCCCGGGACAAAATTTCCCAAAACCAGGTAGTAGCCCCAGAAAAGCACGGCCATGACCAGCGTCACGCCAATTTGATACGCCTGGATCAAACCAAGCTCACGATGCTGGAACATAGGAAAATAATCTGCTCAAAATTTGTCAATCGCCGAGTATGTCCGAACTCGCAAAAATCTCAAGCCAAGCTTTTTTCCATCCAGTTGCATAATTGGCTTGCAGCCGGTTATGGATTTCGCGTAATCTGCGTATCATTAATCAATGACGTTTATGAACTCGCAGAAAGATCCGGATTCCTTTTCGCAAGAGGGTCTTGGTGCGTCCCGTGAGGAAGAGGGGACCGTGGGGAGGAAGCGGCTATCGGCGGAGCAGAGGTTGGCGGTGTTGCAGGCGGAGCTGGACAGGGCGAAATCGCGCGAGGATTTTCTAAAGTTGCAGATTGAGGAGACGCGGAACAAGGCGGGACAGGCGTTTGCGTTTCAGGTGGAATTGGCGCAGCAGCAGGAGGAGGCGCTGGAGACTTTTCACAGCCGGGAGAAGTCCTTGTTGGCGGAGCTGGAGGCGGCGAGGAGGGAGGCCCTGAGGGCCGGGGAGTTGGCCGGTGAGCTGGAAGGGCAGAAGGCCGGGTTCGAGGCGCTTTTGAAGCAGAAGGAGGAACTGGCGGGCCATTTGGAGGAGGCGCATGTCGAGACCGCGCTGGCCCAATCCTACCAGGCGGAAGCCAAGGAGCATCTTGCGCGGCTCCAGGAATCCAGGGAACGGGAGCAGGCGCTCCGGGAGCAGCTCGCGGAGGCGAAGAAATTCGAGGAGATGGCGCACAGTCTCGAGGGCAGGCTCGCGAGACAGCGGGCGGAATTGAAGTGGGGGCATTCCTCGCGGGTCTGGGCCCGCAAGCTACAGGAGGAGCTGGAGCAGCAGCATTCCGAACTCCTCGTTTCGAAGGAGCGGGAGAAGACCCTTTCCGGCCGGTTGGAGTCCGCGGAATACCAATTCAAGCTGGTCGAAGCGCTGCAAGGGGAGCTCGTCGCCCAGAGGTCCGAGATCGAGGAGATGCGTGCGCGGGAGGAGTCCCTTTCCGCCGAACTTTCCTCTTCCCGGGAAAGCAGCCAGTCCAACCAGCTCCTGGCGGAGCTGACCGGATACCGGGAGTCGATGGCCGCCCTTCGCGAGCGCGAGCACCAACTGGTCTTTGATCTGGAAAACGCGCGCGTGCTCGCCTCGCAATCGGAGAAACTCCGCGATGAACTGGCTGCGGTCCGCGCCGAGGCCAAGGTGCTAAGATCGAGGGAGCAGACGCTTCAACAGGAACTGGCCGCAGCCCAGACCCGCCTGGGGGCAGTGGAGGATCTCCAACAGGAGCTTTCCGCGCAGAAGCTGGCCCTGGACGGATTCCGGGCGCGCGAGGCGGAATTGTTGCAGGAACTCGAAGCCGCCCGGAACGAAGGTGACCGGGTGGAAAAATTGGACCGGGACCTGTGCGACCAGCGCGCGGCCCTGCGGGCGCTTCAGGAACGGGAAAAGTCCCTGGTCGCCGAGCTGGAAAACGCCCGCGCGCAGGGCCGGGATGCCGGGGTGTTGCGCGAGGAGATTGCCGGGCGGCGGATGGATCTCGAGGCGCTTCGCCAAAAGGAAAAATCGCTTGCGGCCGATCTGGAAGCGGCCCGCCAAGACGCCGCCCTCGTGGAGTCGCTCCGGGCGGAAATCGCAACCCAAAGCGAGGCATTGGACAAGCTCTGCGGGAGCGAAAAACTTCTGCGAAACCAACTGGAGGAAGCAAAGGGCGAGGCCGCCCTCGCGGCTTCCCTCAAGGTCCGGCTGGCTTCCCACGAGCGGACGCTCGAGGAATTCCGGAGGTCGGAGGATTCCCTGAGGTCGAGGATCGCGGGCATCGAAGCCGAATCCGCGCGCGCGGTGAAAGAAAGCCTGGACCGCCACCGCCACGAGCTCGACGAGGCCCGGAAGCAGAACCAAAAACTGGCGCGGCAGCTCGCCGGGGTCTCGCAATCTCTCGAGGAAGCCAGGAACCGCAGGCCCTCATCGGGAAAAGCGATGGTCTTCGCCTCGGTGGCGGCCGCGTGCGCACTCGCCGTCCTCGCCGTCCAATGGTATCCGAAAAAATCCACGGCGGACGCCCTCAGGAACAACGCGGAACTTCTCGACAAGCTCAAGGAGCAGAACACACAGCTCGCCAACCAGCTCAACGACACGCTCCTCCGCCTCCAGACAGCCAAGAACACCGAGCTGACGCTCGACCGCAACCGCGGCCTTGCGGAGCGGCTCGAGGCCGCCGAGGCGAAGGCTGTGGAACTGGAAAAAGACCAACCGGTGAAGCTCGCCCTCATCACCCAGCTCCAGTCCGACCTGAACCTCGCCAACGACAAGATCGAGAGGCTCTTCACGGAGATTTCCACGAGGGATCTGAAGATTCTCGAGCTCGAGAAGCTCCTTGGCGAAGCCGGTGCCCAGGCATTTCAGCTCACTCTACCGCCGCCCCTTTCCCTCAATGAAGTGGCTCCGGTGTTTCTGAACAACGCGGGGTCACCCCCGGTCCTGAGCTCGTCGGCCCTGCCGGTCGGCGAGTCGCTCCAGACTCTTCAGGGCAGGGCGGAGAAGGAATTCCAGGCGAAAAACTTCGAGGGGGCCGAGGCGCTCTACCGGCAGGTCGCCGATGCGGCCCCGGCCAACAGCCTCGCCTGGTCGAATCTCGCCGCCGTGCAGCTCGAGCTCGGGAGGCTGACCCTCGCGGAAAAATCGATCCGCAACGCGATCGCGATCAGCCCGGACGACGCCTTTTCGCACACGACGCTGGGGATCATCCTTCTCCGGACCGGCCAGGCGGACGCCGCCATGAAGTCGCTGTTGGCCGCGATCTACCTGGATCCCAGCGATCCTTCCGCCTTCAATTACCTGGGTGTTGCCTTCGAGCAGAAAGGGGATCGGGAGCGCGCGATCCAGGAGATCCAGAAGGCCCTGAAACTCTCCCCGGCCTACGCCGAGGCATACTTCAACCTTGCCGTCCTGCATGCTTCCGGCGATGCCGCCTCCAAACATCTCGCAAAAAAATACTACGCGAAGGCCCTCGAGCTCGGAGCCAAGGCCGACAGCCAGCTCGAAAAATTGTTGAAATAAGCGACGCCCTAATCTCCGCGCCGCTTCCGCGGATACAGTCGGCGTTCCCGCAGCAACTGGAGAAGGCCGAAATAAAACCCGGCCATCACGGTCTGCCCGGCGACGATCAGGCCGATTTCCAGGAAGGTTTGGATTTGGGCGGGCAGCGCACCGGCGTGCGGCGCGCCGAACCAGACGGCGGCCGCGATCCCGATGAAGGCGCAACCGGAGGCGATCAGGAACCCGAGGATGACGAAGCGCTCCAGGGTGCCGCGGTTTTGCAGCATGGAAAAAACGGTGGCGGGCGGATGCAGGCTGCTCTCGATGGCGATGAACTTGGCGAAGATGGCGAGCAGGATCGCCTGGTATCCGAGCACCGTGGCCACGGAGGAAAAGATGTGAGCGGCACCGATCCATGCCGCCGGGGTGAAGCCCAGGACGGACGCGGCGAGGGTGGCGAGGCCGAGTGTCGAGAGGATGATGCCCGGGATCCCGAATGTCCACCGGGGGCTCATGAGGAGGTAGAGCCGGAGGCTCCTCCAACCGTCCCTGTAGGTCCTCAGGTGCGGTTTCCGCCCGCGTCCGTCCCGCGAGAGCGTGGTCGCAACCTCGGTGATTTTCAGCTCGTAAAGCTCGGCCTTGATGATCATTTCAAGGGCGAACTCCATGCCCGTGCTCTGGATGTTCAGCCGGGTGATCGTGTCTTTTCGGAATCCGCGAAGGCCGCAATAAAAGTCCTGGCAGACCACGTTGCCGTAAATCCTCCTTCCGAGGGCGCTGAGCATGGGATTCCCCACATAGCGGTGCATGAACGGCATCGCGCCCTCGGAGATCCCACCCAGGAAGCGGTTGCCCATGACGAGGTCGAAGCCCTCGCGAAGCTTGTCCACAAATGGCTGGAGGGCGGAAAAGTCGTAGCTGTCGTCGCTGTCGCCCATGATGACGAATGTGCCGAGGGCCTCGTAAATCCCTTCGGACAGGGCCGCTCCGTATCCTTTTGCGGGAACGGGCACGACGCGCGCCCCGAGTTCCCGGGCGATTTCGGGAGATCCGTCGGTGCTGCCGTTGTCCGCCACGATGACTTCGCCGTCGACCCCACTTTCCCGGAGGAACGTCTGCGCCTTCCTGATGCATGCGGGAAGCGTCTTCGCTTCGTTGAGGCACGGCATGACGACACTCAGTTCCATGTTCGCGGAGTCAATCAGGTTTTGCGGGGAGGCACAATCTCCGCAAGAACCCCCTGATCCGCGGGTAACGTCAACGATGGGAGGGCGAACCTCCGTGTGAGCCCATTTATTACGGCTCAGACGGAGCTTCGCCCTCCCTCGCGTTATCGACAGGTCGTCGAACCTCTCCCCTCT
>JBAYTU010000051.1:0-25376 GCA_041675465.1 Terrimicrobiaceae bacterium
AAAAGTTTAAAACCTTTGGTTTTTTTCCGGAAAAAAGAAAAGGGAACGCCCCGGGCGCCGGGGCCGGCGGGGGCGGGGGCGGGGTTTCCGGGGTGGGGGTTGGGGGGGGGGGGGGGGGCGGGGGGGGGTGGGGGGGGGGCTTTTTCCGCAGGGATCGCCTGCAGATCTTTCATGGTCCACGGTTCGGTGCGGTCGGCCGTCTTGGCCCGGATGTCCCTGACGTAATCGGCGGGGATCGGAGGGGCGGAATTCCCCCACTCCGAACGGATGAATGTGAGGACGGAGGCGATCTGCTCGTCCGTGAGGGTGCTCCAGGTCGGCATGGCGTTGTTGAAGCTGGCCCCCTTGACCTGCACGGGGCCCTGAATGCCCTTGAGGATGATCTTCACGAGGTGGTTGTCTCCGTGCCAGTCCTGGCTCAAAACCCATTCGCTTCCGACCAGCGGAGGGAATTGTCCGGCGATACCGAGACCGGTCGTCTGGTGGCACACAACGCAATTCTGCGAGAAAACGCGCTTGCCGATCACTTTGGGGTCGACGGGGCCCGCCTCGGCGGCTCCCCCGCCCGCCCAGGCGGTTCGGGAAGGATCGTAAACATCCGAGCGGAAGCCCCCGCTGTTGTAGGCCAGGTAGAGCCCCGCCCAGAACACGATGCTGAAAAAGACGGTCAGAAGCCACAGCGGGACGGGCTCGGCCCCGGCACGGGGTTCGGCCTGCTCGCGCAGGATCGAGCCATGAACCTCGGCGACGTTCATCTCGCCTGCCGGTTCCTTCTCGTTGAAGCCCTCATCGGGCGGCTGTGTGGGAGCGGTCACGGGGTTATTTTTTCGCGGGGGACAAAGGCGCTTCCGGAAGCGGGTAGTCTCGTTTCAGCGAGAGAAGGTAAGCAACCAGCGCCTTCGCCTCATCGGTGGGGACGACTTCGAAACCCGCAGGCGGAGCATGCGGTCCGGCGAGCCCCTGGATCGCATCTTCGGAAGGCTGGCCCTGGATTTTCCGCATGTTGTAGAGGAAGCGGTGGGACGGCATGATCGACCATTCCGTCACCGGGCGGGGATCGTAAAGGTGCCTGTGAAGCCAGTTGGCGTCGGTCTTCCGGAGGCCGACGTTGGTCAGGTCGGGGCCGGTGCGCATCGTCCCGAGGAAGACTGGCTGGGAGCGCAGGTAATCGCGCGCCACCGTGCGGCGGGGGCCGAGCCCTTTGGCGATATCCGTCGAGAGCGGCCCCGGACGCACCTGCTGGCTGTGGCAGTAAAGGCACCCGTTCGCGGCGTAGACCCGCTGGCCGACCACGGCCAGCCCCGGCAACGCCGGAGGAAAATACCCTCCCGTATCCTCGTCCGGCACCGGCTGCATGTGCCCGAGCTCGAGGTAGGGATAGACGACGAGCCCCAGCCACGAAGCGGCGAAGGCCGCCAGCACGCCGACAAAAATCAGGGGCAGCCTGTTCATGCGGTGGCGGCCTCCGGTTTGTTTCCGTCGGACGGCGCGAAAAGCGCGGGGCCCTCGCGGCGGCGTCCGATTTTGAGAAGCATCAAAACGAAAAGGGCCGCGAAGACGACGTGTCCGGAAAGGAGCAGAAAGCCGGAGATTCCCCGCAGCCAGCGGAACGGTGTCGCGTAATCGAGCGAGCTTTGGAAGGCGACAATCGGGTCGTAAAGCGCCAGCCCCTGGAGGATGCCGCCGAGGGTCAGCGAGCCGACCATGAGCAGGATGCCGGTGGCAACGAGCCAGAAATGCCAGCGGATCATCGTGGCCGAGGGCCATTCCCAGCCGACAAGCCGGGGGACGATGTAATACATGGCACCGAACATCATCATCGAGAAAAACCCGTAGAGGCCGAGGTGCGCATGGCCGACGGTGTAGTCGGTGAAGTGCGTCAGGGCGTTGAGCGAGGGGATCGCCATCGAGATGCCCTGCAGGCTCACCACCGTGTAGGCCATCGCCCCGAAGACCGTGAACCGGAGCGTCGGGCTCCATTTCAAAGCGTCGAAATTCCCGCGCACCGTCATGTGGTGGTTGATGGCCACGGTCACCACCGGGATGAACATCATCACGCTGGCGACCACGCTCGCGCTGATCATCCAGGCAGGAAACGGCCCCCCGATCAGGTGGTGCATCCCGTTCCAGCCGTAAAAAAGCGCCAGCGACCAGAACCCCAGGATGCCCAGGTAATAGCTGTGGATCGGACGCCCGATGACTTTCGGGATCATGTAATACGCGCTCGCGAGGCCGATGGGGACGAACCAGAGCCCGAGCACGTTGTGCGCGAACCACCAGTTCACCGCCCCCTGCGCGGACCCCTGGACCGGCTGCCAAACCAGCAGGATGTTGGCCGTGGCATACATCCACGGGAACCACAGGAAGGCGGCCAGCAGATACCACTGCGAAACGTAGATGTGCCCCGGCCTCCGGAACCGGAACATGATCACCCCCCAGACGCCGATGCAGGCGTAGGCGACGAAGAGGATCGGCGTCGCGTAGCCGGGGAATTCGAGCCATTCGACCGAGCGGCTGTCGCCGGCCAAAATTCCCAGCACGCCGACCAGAATCCCCAGATTCCAAAAGATCGCGGCACCGACGAGAAGCTTCGAGTGCATCAACGGAACCCGGCAGAGCCTCGCCATCAGCCAGAGCCCGGTCCCGATCCCGGCCGAGGACGCCCACCCGTAGATGACGGCGTTCAGGTGCGCGGGACGGATCCTCCCGAAGGTCAGGAACGCCGCCGAATCGAGCAGACCCGGGTGCGTCATCTTCCACGCGGAGAGCAGCCCGAGCACCGAGCCGACCAGCAGCCAGAAAACGGCGGACCCGAAAAAAAGAAGGACCGGCCCGCGGGTCGAGGCATCGATCTCCGCGCGCTCGTGGGAAGCAAGGGCATCCGGCACGGTGGCCGGATCGAGGGATGTGAGAAGGCTGTGCGGCTTCATTTGCGGGAAGGAAATCTGTCGGTCGGCACGCCAACCGGTTCGTCGTCGTCAAAAATCGTGAGCGGGGCCTCACGGAGTTTGAGCAATTGCCCGTCCCTGGCCGCCCAGCAGAACGCCGCAAGAGCACTTCCGCTCAGAAAGACCAGCCCGCCGACGAGGAGGAGGATTCCGGCTGTCATGGTCCGGTGGGGCCCGGGGCTGCGGCGGGGGCCGGGGTGGCGACCGGGTAGGCCGCGCGGGGTTGGGATTTGTTGATTTCGGCCACGACCAGCTTCATGGCCTCGGCAATGGGGATTTGCACGCTGCCCTTCGCGCGGTCGACCCACGCGTAGGACTCCAGCTTTTTGGCGTCGTCGGCGCGCAGCTCCGCAAGCGTCTTGGACCGCAGCTCCGCCCTCTGGGCTTCCTCGGGGTCCGCGTCTCCACCACGCCCGCGCGTGAGCCACAGGTTCGCCCCACAAAAAAGGAGCAGAAGCAACATGGCCAGCAGGAAAAACGACCAAAAAGCGGGCGCTTTCGGGATTTTTGCGGCGGGGTTGGAGGAGTCGTCCGACATCAGTTTTTCAGGGCGATCGAATCGGGGAGTCGCGGGTCGCGGAGCGGCCACAGCGGGACGTCTCCGAGGCGCTTGAGAAAGACGGCCGCCAGCGTGCATCCGACGGCGGCAAGACAGGCGAAATCCATCCAGCTCACGGCCACCCCGTCCTCGTGCAGCGCAGGCAGCACCACCACGTAAAGATCCAGCAGGTGCATCAGCAGGATCCACACCGCCACCCCGCACAGGAAGGCCGGCTTCCGTTTTCCCGGGTTTGGCAGCAGGAGCAGGAACGGCACGAAGAAGTGGCCGACCACGAGCGCGGTGCTCAGGATCTGCCAGCTCCCGGTGTTCCGGCGCAGGAAGTAAACCGTTTCCTCGGGGATGTTCGCATACCAGATCAACATGTATTGGCTGAACCCGATGTAGGCCCAGAAAACCGTGAACGCGAACATCAGCTTGCCGATGATGTGGTAGTGCTCGAGCGAGATGATGTCCCGGAAATACCCGGCGCCGCGCAGCGCGGTGACCAGAAGGACCAGCACGCACAACGAGCCGAGCGCGGTGCCGGCAAAAATGTAGACCCCCCACATCGTCGAGAACCAGTGGTAGTCGAGGCCCATCAGCCAATCGATCGCCGCAAACGTGAGGCACACGGCAAACAGCGGGAGGCTCGCGAACGTGATCCTGCGGTTGAAGACCGTGTAGCGCGGCGCGCCGTCCTTGTCCTGCAGGATCGAGTTCGCGCGCAGCCAGGTCGCCGACACGGTGAAAAAGAAAAAGTAAAAGGCCGCGCGGCCCCAGAAGAACCAGGGGGTGAGATACGGCCACTTCTCCAGCAGCAGCGGGTCGCGCGCGTTCTCCGGGCGCATCCACTCCCAGAGCTCCGACCGCACGAAAACCAGCGGGAGAAACAGCAGCCCCAGGACCGGGAGCAGGCTGGCGAGGTTTTCCAGCTGGCGGCGGACGACCACGCTCCACTCCGCGTCGACCGCGTGGTGGACGAGCACCCAGAAAAACCCGCCCGCGCAGACCGTGAAAAAAAATGCGAACGCGAAGAGGTAGGAAAACGCAAACTGCGCCGGGTCGAAGCCGGCCCCGAGGAAAACTGCGGCGTAGGCGGCAACCGCCGCCGCGACGAGGCCGAGGAACCGGCCCCCGACATGCTTGTAGTCGAACGTCTGCGGAGATTCCGGCGGGTGCTCGCTCATGGCTGTTTCTGCGCCTCCAGCGCGGCCCGTTCTCCTGCCGGGACATCCCCGATGGTCGCCCCGCCCTGGGATTTTTGCAGCGCCCGGACGTAGGCGATGATGGCCCACCGGTCCTGGACCTGGATCCGGTCGCCGTATCCCATCATCGTGTTCTTGCCGGAGGTGATGGTGTTGAAGATCTCCCCGTCGGCCATTTGCCGAATCCTCTCCTGGTGGAGGTTGGCAATGGCGACGAGACCGAATTTTCCAGCGATCCCGGTGCCTGCGGCGGTGGCCCCATGACACGGCGAGCAGTTGATGGCGAACCGCTCCCGGCCGCGCTCCATCAGCCCGGGCGTGATCTCGAACGGCATCCCCGTCCCCCACTGGCCGCCGATTTTTCCCGTGTCGAAATAGACAGGTCCCGAGGAAAAATAAACCTGTTTGTAGGGGCCCCCGGCCTCCCCGACCGATCCGCCCGCCGGCTTGTGGAGCGGGATTGCATACCCGATCGGCACGGTCCCGTCGACCGGCTTCCTCCCCCCTCGTCCGTCGGCAAAAAACGCGCTCGCCACCTGGGCCTTGACCTTCGGCTGCCGGTCCATGTCCGGAAAAATCTCGATCGGGGAACGCGCGGACTTTTGCCCGCGGAACCCGGCCATCGAGACCACCAGGACCACGAGCAGGGCGAAGACAATGAAGAAGGATTTCAGCATGGCTCAGTCCTCATGGATGGTGGTGACGTTCGTGCCCCCGAGGGATTCCAGGAAGTCGCGGACGGAGCGCTCGGAAAATTTCGGGTCGCCGGATTCGATCGCGACGAAGAACTTGTCCTCGGTCACTTTCTTGAACCGGTCCCAGTTGAAAAGCGCGTGGTTGAGCCGGGGAAGGCCGTTCATGATCAGCATCCCAAAGACCGCCGTAAACGCCGAGACCAGGATCGTGAGCTCGAACATAATCGGGAAAAACGCGGGGACGGTGAACAGGTCCGTCGGCTTGCCGGCCACGATCAGCGGATACAGGAACGACGTCGGCACGAACTCCAGCGTCACCGCCGTCAGGAACCCGGCGAGACCGCCGAGAAAAACGATTTTTCCCATGAGCGAGCGCTTCAATCCCATGGCCGCGTCCATGCCGTGGATCGGAAACGGCGAAAACACATCCCAGCGCTGGAACCCCGCATCGCGGATTTTTTCGGCCGCATGGTAGAGATCGCGCGCGCAGGAGAATTCCGCAGCGATGCCGAAAACCGGGGATGCCATGTTGCCGACCGTTTCCATCAGTGGCGCGCCTCCCCGTGATGCGGGTCCGCCTCGGGCAGGACCGCCTTGACTTCAAACATGCAGATCATCGGCAGGAACCTGATGAAGATCAGGAACAGCGTCGTGAAGAGCCCGAACGTCCCGGCGAACGTGCAGATGTCCACCCATGTCGGATGGAACATCCCCCATGCGGACGGCGTGAAATCGCGCGAAAGCGTGGTCGCGATGATCACGAAACGCTCGAACCACATGCCCATGTTCGGGAACTGCACGATGATCCAGACCCACAAAAGATGCGTCCGGAAATATTTGAACCAGAACAACTGGGGCGCGACGACGTTGCAGAACATCATCGCCGCATACGCCCACCAGTAGGGGCCGACCGCCCGATACCAGAACGCCGCGCGCTCGTAGGGGTTCCCGCCATACCACGCGATGAACAGCTCCATCAGGTAGGCGTAGCCGACGATCGAGCCCGTGAGCAAAATGATTTTGCACATCTTGTCCACGTGGTTGACCGTCACCAGGTCGTGCAGCGGTTTGTAGAGCGCGCAGGCGGGGATCATGATCGTGAGCACCATCGCGAACCCGCCGAAGATCGCGCCGGCCACGAAGTAGGGCGGGAAGATCGTCGTGTGCCAGCCGGGGATCACCGACGTGGCGAAGTCGAAGGACACGACCGAGTGGACCGAGAGCACGAGCGGGGTCGAGAGCCCGGCGAGAATCAGGTAGGCCGCCTCGTAGTGCCGCCATTGGCGGTTGCCACCACGCCAGCCGAGCGCCATCACCCCGTAAACGAACTTTTTGATCTTCGAGGTGCAGCGGTCGCGGATCGTCGCGAGGTCGGGGATCAGCCCGGTATACCAGAACAGCACGGAGACCGTGAAATACGTCGAAACCGCGAACACGTCCCACAAGAGCGGGCTGCGGAAGTTCTGCCAGATCCCGTTCGAGTTCGGCACCGGCGCGAGAAACCAAACCATCCAGATGCGCCCGACATGGAACGCCGGGAAAATGCCCGCGCAGACCACCGCGAACAGGGTCATCGCCTCGGCCGCGCGGTTGATCGACGTGCGCCACTTCTGGCGGGTCAGGAACAGGATCGCCGAGATCAGCGTGCCCGCGTGGCCGATCCCGATCCAGAACACGAAATTTGTGATGTCCCACGCCCATCCGACCGGATGGTTGTTCCCCCAGACGCCAACGCCGGTCGCGACCAGATACGCGAGGCACGCAAGGCACATCAGCGTCATCGGAACCGTGACGCCCATCGAAACCCACCACCAGGTGGGCGTCCGCTCCTCGACGATCGAGCTGATGTAGCTGCTGATCCAGCCCATCGTGCGCTTGTTGAGCACGAGCGGTGGCCGGACGACCTCCTTCTCCTCGTCGCCCGGCTTCTCCCCGATCATGGTCGCGGTGCCGGGCATCACTGGTGGGCCTCCGCAGGGTTGTGGGGGTCATGCGTCGCACCATGCCCGCCGTGCGGTGTCCCATTGGCCATGCCGACCTTGTCCGCCCCCGGCATCTTCGGGTTCGGGTTTTTGATTCGCGCGAGGTAGGTGACGCGGGGCGAGGCGTTCAGATATTTGAACATCGTGTATCCCCGCCCGCTGGCGCGCAGCTGGGAGACCCGGCTTTTCGGATCCGCAACGTCGCCGAAAACCAGCGAGTCGCTCGGGCAGGCCTGCTGGCACGCGACCTTGAACGGGCTGATCGGGGTCTCGCTTTTCGGCGTCGGGCCGGCCTCGACGAGCCGCGAAATCTTCGCGTCCTCGATGCGCTGGATGCAGAACGTGCATTTTTCCATCACGCCGCGCATGCGGACGGTGACGTTCGGGTTCTTCGCCATTTTCAGGCTGTCGGCCATGCCCTTCCTGGCAAGCGGTCCCCAGTAGAGCTGGTCGAGCGGGCGCTGGTTGTAGTCGAAATAATTGAAACGGCGGACCTTCCACGGGCAGTTGTTCGCGCAATACCGGGTGCCGATGCAGCGGTTGTAGGCCATCAGGTTGAGTCCGTCTTCGCTGTGCACCGTGGCATTCACCGGGCAGACGGTCTCGCAGGGCGCATTCTCGCAGTGCTGGCACATCATCGTCTGGGCGAGCATTTCGGGCTCGTCCGGCTCGCCCGCAAAATAGCGGTCGATCCGGATCCATGCCATGTCGCGGTTTTTCCGCACCTGGGCCTTGCCGACGACAGGCACGTTGTTTTCCGCCTGGCAGGCGACGACGCAGGCATTGCATCCGGTGCAGGTGTTGAGGTCGACCGTCATCCCCCACTGCTCGGCGGATGTCAGGGCCGGATGCGTGTAGAGCGAGATGTTCGGCGGGATGTGCGCATCCATGCCCATTTTTTGGGCGAAGGCGGGGTTCCCGTGATAGCGGTCGAGCGTGCCCTCGCGCACGAGATCCCGGCCTTCCATGCTGCGGTGTTCCTGCGTCTGGGCCATCGGGTAGGTCCTGCCGGTGACCTTGAGCGACAGCCCGGACGCGACCCGGGGCGAAGCCGCAGTCCGCAGCGGGTAGGCATCGAAACCGACATCTTCCATCAGGGCGGTCACCCCCTTGTGCCCGAAACCCAGGGCGATCGAAAGCGAGTCGTCGGCATGGCCGGGAGCGACGATCGCGGCCGCCTGGATCGCGCGCTTTCCGTCGGTGATCTCGACAATGTCGGCGACCAGATCGTAGTCGATCTCGTTCCCGAGCTTCTGCGCGATCTCCTCGAATTTCCCAAAGTTGTTCGCCCGGATCCCCAGCGCATCTGCGGTTGCCGGGCTGACCAGAACGGCGTTGTCCCAGGTGAGTTTCGTGACAAAATCCGGCGTCTCGAGGAGCCATGAATTATTGGCGTGGCGCCCGTCGTCCACGCTCGAGCTTTGCAGGAAGACGATCTCGAGCCCCCCGGGCGCGGGCCCGGCCTTTTCGGCGAGCGGGGCTGCGGCGGCGGCGGAAAAATTCAGCGGGGTCGGCGCGAATCCGGAGGCGGGCAGGAAGCCCACGCGCAGGACATTGTTCCAGAGCAGGTCGGGACCGCCGGCGGTGGAAACAGCCCCGCCGGTGACAAGGGATTCAAATGTCGCGCGGACAAGCTCCGGCCCCCCGGGCGCGGCGCTGCCGAGAAGTTTTGCGAGGATGTCCAGCTCGGAAATCCCTCCCCAGAGCGGAAGGATCATCGGCTGGATGGTCGTATACGTGCCGTCGTATGTCCGGGCATCGCCCCACGACTCCAAAAAGTGCGCGGCGGGAACATGCCAGCGGGCCAATTTCGAGGTTTCGTCCTCGAACAGCCCGAGCCTCACGACATCGGGCACCCCCGGCAACAAGGCGGCGAAACCCAGCTCCGCCGGGGCATTGTAGGCCGGGTTTCCACCGAAGATGAAGAGGGTTTCGACGGCTCCGGACGCCATCGCTTTCGCGAGGTCCGTGATCGTGGCCGCAGCGGGCGCGGGGGTGACGACGCCCAGAAGCGTCGAGCCCAGGTTTCCCAGCGCGGAGTTGATCGCGTGGACCAGCACCTGAACCGCTGCGGGCGTCTGGGGGCCCGTCAAAACGAGCGACCGTCCGGGGTTGGCGAGAAGATCATTGGCGCACGCGGTGATCCAGGCCTCGTCGAAATGCACCTCGGCTTTGGGGCATGCCCCGAGGATCGAGGCGATCTCCGGGTCCCCGGTCCGCCGGGCAACCGCCGCGGCGAGTCGGCGGGTGAATTCCCCGAGGTCGGAAACCCGGCACCGGAGCCGGTGGTCCGCCATCCCGCCGGTGAGCGTGAAATGGTTCTCCACCACGTAGAGACGGTTCATCGGCGCCCCCATCTGGTCCGGGTTGCGGCGGGCGGAGAACCCCGCCGCGTATCCGATGCCGGTCTCGATCGGATTCAAAAAATCACTGTCGAGCGCGAGGATCACGTCCGCCCGGTCGAACTTCGGCAGCAACCGCGTCCCCGGCCCGAAGGCGGCCGCGGCGGCCGCCTCCGCCTCGCTGTCGCCGAGCGGCTCGTATTCCGCCCAGAGGACGCCGGGAAAATTCCGCTCCACTTCGGCCCGCAGGCGGTCCCGTGTCGGGGAATTTTTCTTTTCGACAAGGAACGCCACGCCCTTCCCGCCGCCCTGGCCCACGGATTGCAGGAACGCATCGAACGCCGCAGCGTCGGTCGTTTTGCCTTTGTCGGTGAAACTTTTCGCCCGGTGCGGGTCGTAGAGATCAAGGATTGCGGCCTGCGCGAACCCGTCCGTCCCCCCGTTGCTGAACGGGTGCAGGGGGTTGCCCTCGAGTTTGGTGGGCCGTCCGTCGGTGGTGCTCGCGATCAGCGGAACCGCGCCGGTGCGAGTCGGCATCGCGGTCGCGTAGTAGAGAAATTTTCCGGGGATCGTCCACTCGACGCCCTTGGTGAACGGCACGAGGTGGGCTTCCGGTCTGCGGCAGCCGGTCAAGCCGACGCCTGCCAGCGCCATCGACGCCCCCATGAGCTTGAGGAAGTCCCTCTTCGAAAGCCCGCTTTCCTCGTAAAGTTCCGCCCCGCGCGGAAATTCCGCCTCGAGGTGCCGGGCAAATTCCGGGTCGTTCCCGAGCTCGCGCAGGCTGCGCCAGAGGCCGGGCCGGACATCGCGCGGAGGATGGGCGGGGATCTTTTTCACCGGTGACAACCCCCACAGGTGACCGGCGGGTTCACTTCCCACGCCGCTTTGAATTCGCTGCCGATCTGGCGCTGGCTCTCGTCGGCACCCGGCTTCCACTTCATATTGTAGACCTCCCCGGGCGGACGCAGGAAGTTCTCCGGCGCGCGGTGGCAATCGAGGCACCAGGACATGCTCTGCGGCTGGTCCTGAAAAACCGCCTTCATCTCGTTGACCGCCCCGTGGCAACTGAAACAGCTCACCCCGCGGTTCACGTGCACGGCATGGTTGAAATACGTGTAGTCCGGGGCCTTGTGCACGCGGACCCAGTCCACCGGCCGCCCGGTCTTCCAGCTCTCGCGCACCGCCTCGAGCTTCGGGCTCGTCGCGCGGATCTGAGTGTGGCACGACATGCAGGCCTGCGTCGTGGGAATGTTCGAATGCGAGGCCACCTCGACAAAACTATGACAATACCGGCAATCCATGCCCAGCTGCTCGACGTGGACCGCGTGCGAGAACGGAACCGGTTGTGTGGGCATGTAGCCGACCCGCGTGTATTTCGGCGTGAAATAATACCAGACCCCTCCCGTGACTCCCCCCCCGATCACGCCAAGGCAGATCGCGGCCTTGAGGGGTATCCAGTTTGTCCATCTGGGGAAAAAGTTCGCCATGAATCACCGCCCGCATGGACAACTGGTCGCCTTTCCAAGTCGCACCCGCAGAAACGGCGGGAAGGCACTTCCATCAAAACTTTTGACGCAGAGCAAAAATAGGCGCATGGGAGAAAGAATGCCGGAGCCTGCAAAATACTGGTCGCGGCTGTCAACAGAATCGGTAAAAATTCTTTCCGCATGAAAACCCACGCCCTGTTTGTCGCCCTCGCCCTCGCCGCGTCCCCCCTCGTTTTCGCCGAGACCGCCCAGCCGGAACTCCCCGTCACCACCCTGCGCATCGGCCCGACAAACATCCGGGCCGAGGTGGCGGACGACGACGCCGAACGCTCTGCGGGCCTGATGTTCCGCGAATCCCTCGCGCCCGATTCCGGAATGCTCTTCGTCATGCCATCCGTCGCCCCAGCCTCGTTCTGGATGAAGAACACCCTCGTCCCGCTCTCGATCGCGTTCCTGGACGAAACCGGGACGATCCTGGAAATCCACGACATGCAGCCGAACAGCGAAAAAATCATCCGGAGCACGTTCTCGCGCATCGCCTTCGCCCTCGAAATGCGGCAGGGCTGGTTCGGGGAAAAGAAAATCTGGCCGGGCGAAAAAGTCTCCGGCCTCCCGCAGCCGACGCGAAACTGAAATGCCATCCCGGCAACGGACCACCAAACCGGGATGAGAATGGGCCGCAAGGTCCGTTATTCGTGGTAAAAGTCTTCAAACCCTCCGCTTCCCCCTCGCGACCGGTAGGGCGGCGTGATCGTTAAGAGGTCCGCCTCGCCAGATTTCATCCTTCCACCTTCATGACGCATCCTTTTCTTCCGGGTAGGACACTCTTTGACCAGGTTGCCCTGCAAGAATCGCAGGCGCTTTTGAAAAACAACCGGATCTGGAAATGGTGATAGGTGCCTCAACCTATGCTCTTGTTTTGGCGTCTGCGAAAGTCTGGATTTTCCACAAGAACCAGTTACGCTGCCGCCGAACCGACCTGAAAAAACGATGATGCAATCTCCCACATACCGCTTCTCAGGGCATGAAACTTTTGCCTGTAGGTATGCTTGGCTCCCAAAAGCGGTTCGCAAAGTCGCCGATATCCCCGAGATTTTAGCCTCGGCTTGCGAAGACCGTGCGATGGTCGAACTCGGTGTTGGAAAAAACATGGTTCGTTCCATCCGCTTCTGGGCGGAAGCGGCAGAAGTCATTGAGCCGTGCGAAGGTGGCCATGTGCCATCGGATTTCGGAGCCCAGATTTTTTTGGGAACTCATGACGAGGAAACCGATTCTTTTGCGGAAGGCTTCGATCCTTTTCTTGAGGATATTCAAACCCTCTGGCTCCTGCACTGGAAGTTGGCAACGAATATCGAGAATTCAATTTTTGCGTGGGACTTTCTGCTCTCAAGGTTTCAAGAGCCGGAATTGACAGCATCCTCGGTGTTCGATGCAGTAAAAAAAGCCACGGTCAGTCTCGATAAAGCGCTTTCTGACACCACACTGGAGCAGCAATTCGAGATCTTCCTGCATTCATACGTCCCGACAAGAGGACGAAAAGGGGAAGTCCGGGAAGACAATCTCGACTGCCCACTCGTCGAATTGGGCCTCCTGGATCAAGTCGGACACCGACCAGGGAAGCGCAATGTGGGCAGACCAGAGCCTATTTACGTTTTCCGACGCGAACCCAAGCCGGAAATCTCTCCCATGCTCTTCGCCCACTGCGTGGATGAATTCTGGCGGCTCCGGCACCCCCGGGAAAAAACCCTTTCGTTCCAGCTTCTCGCCTCAGGACACGGCAGCCCCGGCCAAGTCTTCAAACTCCCGGAAGACGACATTCACCGGCGCGCCGAGTCCTTGTCTCTGGACACGGAAGGATTCTTTGATTTCAGGGAATCAGCCTCCATTTCATCCCTGATTCGCAAGAATCACAACCAGACCATCCCGCTGTCCGCAATCTACACGCCCGTTCCCACATATGCCTAACAGCGACTTGCTCTCTCTCATCCGCCCTTCTGAACGGTTCCTCCGCTCAGCAGATCTTGTCCGCGATTACGAGGACCCGAGCGCGCTTGAGGGCTACCACCTGACACCATTCACGCGGCAATGCCTCACACGAATCGGTGAAGGCATGGAAGCCAATTCCAGTCGTCGAGCCTGGCGTCTTACGGGCCAATACGGAACGGGCAAATCTTCATTTGGTCTTCTTCTCGCCTCGACGGTTCGGGACGCCAGCAATCGCCTTCCAAAGCCGCTATTTAAAGAGGTTGCCGAAATCCTTCCTCAGGTCCGCAAAAGCCAATACCTGCCTGTGCTGGTGGTGGGTAGCCGGGAGCCCATGGCAACGGCTATTCTGAAAAGCCTGGCAACTGCTCTGGCGGAAAATGCCAGCAAAGGCCGCAAATCGGATCTCGAACTGGAAATCTCGCGCCTCGTCGAAAGCGATGAAGTGATTTCCGAGGACAAGCTTGTCTCACTGGTGCAGCAAGCTTCTGCAAAGATTTTCACATCCGGCAGAGCCAACGGCTTGATGCTCATTCTTGATGAAGTTGGCAAATTCCTCGAATACGCCGCCCTGCACCCCGACCGACAGGATGTTTATCTCCTGCAACGTCTCAGCGAGTTTGCCCAAAGAAGCGGCAAGCACCCCTTCATCCTCGTTTGCTTTCTCCATCAGGGCTTCAATGCCTACGCCGAGCAGCTATCTGTCACCTCCCAGCGTGAATGGGAAAAGGTTGCCGGGCGGTTGGAAGAAATTGTATTCGAGCAGCCGTTGGACCAAATCGCGGCGATTGCCGCATCGGCTCTCAACACGCAAACGCAAAAACTCCCCGACTCTTTGCGCAAGCAGGCTTCGGCATCCATGGAGCAAGCCATCCGGCTGGGATGGTATGGCACAGCCGCAGGCAAAGCCGCCTTGCGCGACCACGCGCTCGGAATTTTTCCCCTTGATCCGCTTGTTCTTCCGGTCCTGATCCGCACGTTCCAGAGATTCGGGCAAAATGAGCGGTCGCTGTTCAGTTTCCTCCTCTCTTTCGAGCCCTTTGGTCTTCGGGCGTTTTGCGCGACTTCCCCCGTCGAGTCTGCCCGCCCCTACCGCCTGCACGATTTCTACGACTACGTCCGTCTGAATTTCGGCCACCGCCTGGCGGTCGCCAGTTACCGCAGCCGGTGGAGCGTGATCGAGTCCTCCATCGAGAGTTACCAATCGCCGGAGCCGCTCGATCACATCGTTCTCAAGACCATCGGTATGCTGAACGTCCTCCAGACGGACGACATGGCACCCACCGAGGAAGCCATCCAATGGGCAGTCGCCGGATCGAACAAGACCGGACAAGAGCAAGTCGCTTCCGTTCTGAAAAATCTCCGCAAGCGTGCCGTCATCCACTACCGCGGCCACGCCAAGAGCTACTGCCTGTGGGCCTATTCCAGCGTCGATATTGAATCCCGGTTTGACGATGCCAAGCGGAGCCTCCCGAATCTCCCGAATGTCTCCAGTGCCATTCTCGACAAACTCGACAGCCGCCCTCTCGTCGCCCGCAGGCACTATATCAACACCGGCAACCTCAGATTTTTTCAGATCCAATACTGCGCAACGTCGGAACTTGAGGAACAGCTCAAGCAGCCGAGCAGCGAATCAGACGGCACGATCATCGTCCCACTTTGCGAAAATGAACAGGATCGCCAGGCAAGCCTGAATATCGCAATGGCTCAAAAGAAGGATCCCACCCGCTTGGATCTCATTGCGGTTCCCCAGCCGCTCCAGAAACTTTCCGGCGCGGTCCTCGAATCGCTTCGCTGGGATTGGGTCATGGCGAATACGCCGGAACTCAATAATGACACCTACGCACGGGAGGAAGTTTCGCGATACCAAGATCAGGCGGCGAATCAGCTCCAAAAAAGTATCCAGGATTACATCGGCCTCAACCGCCTGGGTGGCAAAACCTCTCTGACTTGGGTTTACCAGGGCAAAAAACTCCCGATCCACACAGGCCGGGAACTGCTTACCAAGCTCTCGGAACTCTGCGACAAAGTTTATCACTCCGCGCCTCGTATCGAAAATGAACTGATTAACCGCCGCGCTCTGAGTTCCGCCGCTGCCGCTGCCCGCATGCGCCTTGTCGAGCTCATGTTCGCCAATGCGGACAAGCCTCTCCTCGGATTCTCCACAGACAAAAACCCGCCCGAGAAATCAATGTATCTCTCGGTGCTCCAGCAAGCTCAGCTTCATCGCGAGGTTCAAGGTGTCTGGACAATCGGTGATCCCGGCCCGGATGACCCCTGCCAAGTTCTCCCGACCCTGAACCGAATCCGGCAAATCATCAGCGAACAGCCCGACACCCGAGTTCCCATCGATCATATCTTTCGCGAACTGCGTCAGGCACCCTACGGTTTACGCGACGGCCTGATCCCACTCCTGCTTGCCGTGATCGCGATCGCCGATGAACAAGAAGTTGCCTTTTACAAAAACGGCACCTTCCTCAGCGAACTCCACCAGGAAGCATTCCTTCAACTCACCAAGAATCCACAGGATTTCGAACTCCAATACTGCAAGATCGAGGGCGTTCGCTCGGAGTTGTTTGCCAAGCTGGCCGAAATTCTCAAAGTCCGGTCGGCCCGTGACGCAGAAGTCGAGCTCCTGGATGTCGTCCGCAAGCTCTGCACATTTGTTGCCCACCTGGAGGAATACACGCGAAACACCAAACGCCTGAGCAAACGAGCTCTGGCCGTTCGTGAGGTCATCCTCGCAGCCCAGGAACCCGTGAAAATGGTCTTCCACGATCTTCCTGTTGCCTGCGGCTACTCAAAATTTGAAATCGGAGGCAAGGTTCCGACAAAAGAGGTTGAAGCCTTCGTTGGTTGTCTCAAAGACGCTCTTGATGAACTCCGCCAATGTTTCGCCGTCCTCCAGAACCGCATGCGTCATGATCTTGGCGAACAATTCGGTTACACCGGATCCAAGTTCGCCCAGACGCGGACGGCAATAGCAGTGCGCGCCGAAGGACTCCTCCTTCACGTAACCGAGCCCAAGCTCAAATCTTTTTGCTTCCGACTCTTTGACGATCAATTGGCCGAAGGTGAATGGCTGGAATCTTTGGGCAGCCTGCTCGCTCTCCGTCCGCCCCAGCGGTGGAGGGATGAAGACGAAGACAACTTTAACCGGGAGCTGCCCGCCGCGATTGGCCGCTTTCTCCGCGCCGAGAGCGTTTCCTTCCGTTCTGGGAAAGGCGATAAATCTGCCCGCGGCATGCGCATCGCTGTCACCCAGGCAGACGGACAGGAGAAACAGGAGGTCGTTCATTTCAATCAGGACGAGGAGACCCAGCTCCACCAATTGGAACAGGACATGGTAAAGCTCATCGGCAAAAACAAGCGCCTTGGCCTGGCGGCGGCTTCCCGCGTCATCTGGACTCAATTGAAAAATACACCCGAATCATGAGCCAACCCCGCCACATTCTTGGTCTCTCCGGCGGAAAGGATAGCACGGCCCTGGCTCTCTTCATGCGGGATAAGGTTCCTGAGATGGAATATGTTTTCTGCGACACAGGCAGTGAACTGGACGAAACCATCGATTACCTGAACCAGGTCGAGGCCTACCTTGGGAAAAAAATCGTCCGCCTCAACCCACGTGCAAATTTCGACCACTGGCTCGAAGTCTTCGGAGGTTATCTCCCCGCCCCAAACATGCGTTGGTGCACCAAGATGCTGAAACTCAAACCGTTTGAGGAATACGTCGGCGAAGGGGAAGTCATCAGTTACGTCGGTATACGAGCCGATGAGGATCGAGTCGGCTACATCAGCACGAAGGAGAATATCAAAGCTGTCTTTCCATTCAAAGATTACGGCATCGACTATGCCGGGGTCATGAAAATCCTGACCGAGAGTGGAATCGGACTCCCACCGTATCTGAATTGGGGACGCACACACTCCGGCTGCTATTTCTGCTTCTTTCAAAAGCCCATCGAATGGGTTCGCCTCCTTGAAGCGCATCCAGAGCAGTTTGACAAAGCTCAGGCCTACGAGAAACTTAGTGCCGATCCAGGAAAAACTTTTACATGGAACCAGGGTATGCCTCTGAGTGAACTTCGTAAGCCAGAGAATATCGCAAAGATCAGGGCGAAAGCTGATGAGATGAAAGAGCGCTATCAGAAGTCTCGCCCAAATAAAAAACTCGTCGATATTTTGGCAGGTCTGGAAGAAGAGGAGACAGGGCCTCAGGCCTGTCTTATTTGCCAAAAATAAATCAATGGGAGCCATTTGATCCATGAATTTCAAAGTTGCGGCAAGAGTTGTGTCTCAGCTGGGAGCGGAGCTAATAAGCTCTGATGACATCGCTGTATACGAGTTAGTAAAAAATGGCTTCGATGCTCACTCAGCAGTGGTGGAAGTTCACATTAACTACCGTGCCTCGATTTCAATTATACGTCAGCTCCAAGAACCAGCCGTAAAGGCACTAAAACATTCGAATCTCAGTTCAGCGTGTCCGCCCGAAATAAAACAGCAGATTGTCGATCGGATTAAGGATCTAGCAATCAATGTGCCAGAGTTCCAGTTTTGCACGCTGACGCCTGCCCAATTCACACAGTTAGAGAATGAGGTATTCGCGGCAGGTGCTTACGCAAGTGTAATTCGTGCCATTGGGAAGATCAACTCCATTGATGTTGTGGATTACGGCGACGGAATGGACGCGGGCGATGTGGAGAAGTATTATCTTACTATTGGCACTACCCACAGGCTTGTGGAGGTCGAGGAGATTCAACGATGCGGCGCGGGTGACAGGATGCCATCAGGAGAAAAGGGGATAGGAAGATTGTCAGCAATGCGGTTGGGACGGGAATTGGAAGTGTTTACCGTGCCAAGAAATGCGACCGAAGCTGTGCTGGTTTCAATTCATTGGCGTGAATTCGACTATCGCAGAGATGATAACCTCGGGGACATTCCCGTTCACTTGGAAGTGAAACCTAAGGGCGACGCCAGTAGCGGGACTTTTCTTTCCATATCAGATGTGACATCTGACTGGACACGAGAAACGGCTGCCGACTTGGGAGCGAAGCACCTCGCTAAATTCATTGATCCATTCCCTTCATTCGCAGACGGTGAAGCCCCCGTTTCGACGCCTCGGAAAGTCATCCTGAAATGGAATGGAGAGGTAATCGACACTCGCGAACTGATTAAGACATATTTAGAGAATTGTCAGAATTCTTTAAGCTGCCGTCTGCGTTTTGACGGCGAGGTGGCAACGCTCGAATCGCATTTCCATTTTGGTGAGGTAAAAACGAATCCTCCGAAATCTTTTACTCGGAACTATTCAGTTGCTGATTTTTCCGACTTGTCAAATGCCATGCTCGCAGAAGTTGGACCAATCGAGTTTACACTTTATCATTATCCTCGTAACCGATTGAAAGCGATTCCACAGTTTGCTTCGCGCAGCGAGGTAAAGGACTGGCTAGATCGTTGGTGCGGAGGATTGATGGTCTTTCGAGATGGAATCCGCGTGCTCCCTTATGCAGACAAGGGAGATGATTGGCTCAACCTCGACGGTCAAGCACTTCGGGGCAGAGGATTTCGAGTTAATCGGATTCAAGTCGTCGGGTGCGCTCGTATCTCACGGTTCTCCAATCCCAATCTGATTGATCAGACAAATCGGGAAGGATTCCGTGACAATCCTGCATATCAGACTTTTCGGACCATCATCTCACGCCATTTGCAGGAAAACTTCGTTAGCGCCTTGGATGAACACTTGAGCAAAGAAAAGGGTGATGTTGAGCATCTATCGCGACAAACCGCCCAGGAGTATGATGCGCTTTCACAATGTGCGGCGGATATCGAAGCGGCAACGAAAGGAGAGAATTGGACTTTGGCAAAGGAAGCGAGCATTCGGCTCAAAGCGGTGGTCGGTGAAATCCGAGAGCTGAATGATGCCGTCGAACGCGTGCTCCAGGAGAAAGAGGGCAACCGGATTCAAGTGCTCGAATTGGCCGCCACAGGAATGGCCGCAGAATCAATGGCCCACGACTTGGAAGGAGTAATCGAAACCGCTATCACGTCTCTCAATGAAGCTGCTTTAGGAAGTGCGGACAAGCGAGTGAGCGCAGCGGTGCGACATATCAGATCCGTCCACAAAGCGCTTTTGATTCAGCTTAAACAGATATCTCCAGGCCCAGCTAGGAGTCGTCGCCGCGCCAGCACATTTGACGTAAATACTGCCGTTCAAGAGGCAGCTTCATTCTACGAGGAGCGATTGACGCGACACAATATCGCGCTGACCCTCCCTGATTGTAGCCTTGTGTGCCAAATTCACGCGGTCAACGGACATGTCCGACAGATTTTTGACAATCTGTTTAGAAACTCCATCTATTGGGTTCAGGATACTCAAAAAAAGTTCGTAGATGCAGGTCCGCAGTGGATTACACTGAGCCTTGATGCACACGCGAGAACGCTCATATTTAGCGATTCAGGTGTTGGTGTTGCAAAAGAGGATGCAGAATGGGTGTTTCAACCATTCAACTCTCGTAGGGAGCTTGGTCGAGGACTTGGTCTCTTTATCTGCCGCGAGTTGGCACAATTTAACAATATTCGCCTAGAGTTGAATCTATCCGACCTCAATCGATGGAACCGTGCGCGTTCATTTACGATCGAGTTCCAAGGTGCATAATATGGAAGCGCTCCGACAAGCCTTAGGGCATGTAGCTAAAAATGGGCAAGCCCTTACCGCAGTTATTGTTGACGATGAATTAGATGCAGTTGGTATTCCATCCCATGCAGAATGGATATTCTTGCGTGACACATTTCAGTCCGCTCCGGCTTTTCATGATGATTTTCAAGAGCGGCTTGTATCAATGGGCCATAATCCTGAGGATGCGCCACCTATTGCGACAGTCCTAAATGTTCTAAAGCAACTACGGGGCATACCTGAGGGTGAAATTCAACAAGCAGTCGAAACCTATACCCAATCTGAACACCTGCTACAAAGAATGGATAGGTGCTTGCGCGATTATGGATTTGAGGTTGAAAGCTTTGCTGGTAGGCCCAGTTTCGAAGGCCGAGAATTGCCATATCTGTGCTTGGTGGATTACCAGCTTCTCCCAGGGGAGGAAGGCGGTGATACTGCGGCGACTATTTTTGCGGATTTAATGGAGCGGGCGGGTGCAAAGCAGGCTCCCCCGCCCTTTGTAATTTTGATGTCTAAGGCATTGACCGATGATGACATCACCAAGTGGAGCAATCTTGCAGAGCGGGCAGGTTTCTTTCGATTCAACTACGGGTTCCTTAACAAGGAGCGATTCTTGAGCGACGCAGCTTATCTATTGTTTCCTATACTTCATTTTGTAAGGCATCAAAAGCTTTCGAGCGCATATTACCGCCAAATGAGTAGCTTGGTGGAGGAGGCGCACGGGATCGCGAAGCAGATATCCAGACAGCTTTTTCAGGTTTCTCCACCCGAGGCGCTACTGTTCAAGAGCAAGGTTTCCAAAGACGGGAGCACTCTCTCTGAGGAGTTGAGTGATCTCTTCGCGGCACTGTTCTCGAAAGCTATAAAACTCTCTACGAATGTTGCGCTGCGAATGGCGGAAGTTGAGAACGTTATCGAGGAGGAGGGAATTCCCGTCCCCTACCGACAACAGCGATCTGCCCTCCACCAGTTGTATGCGGAGCTTCTGCACCAAGCGTGTGACAAGGAAGAGTCTGCGCCTGCGTTCGGAGACATTTTTGAAGACGCTGACGGGAGATTTTTTTTGGTGCTCTCACAAGAGTGTGATATTACCAAAGGTGAGGAACGATCTGCGAAGGTGGATCGTGTGATCGCGGTCGAGGGAGAATTGAAATCTACCATTCCGCCAAAAGATTCCAGCGAGATGATTGTTGAAAAGCCGGTTTTCTTCGCCGAGAGCGATCAACGGCTGTGGCTTTGGTGGAACTTAGGCAAACCAGTAGTTTTCCCAATACAACAGTTCGATGATGCTACTGTATTTGAACAAAACATCGCAACTCGTGCGCATTATATTTCAGAATCGCGTCATCGTGCGGGACAACCGAGCCATGCAACTCAAAACTGGCTAGAGGCCGAACAGCAACTGCGAGCGGAGTGGCAAGCCAAAGGATTCGCTTTTGAGCGGCGTAATTGGAAAAAGAAGTGGAGGTTGAGATTTGCCGACGCGGAGGACATTCAACACAGGTTCGCTACACGAATCACACGCGTGGCTTTGAATGTTATGCCGGAGTTCATCCATGTGCATAGGCTGCGGCTCAGTCGCAACGAATCCGTAATTGATGAAGCGCCGTCAATCTTTATCTATGAAGTTCAATCAGAGGATAAAAAGAAGGTGTCTCTGGCACCAGAATCACTCGCTCCTTGCATCGCGATAGACAGGGGGAAATTCATGTCTCATGCTCTAATCGAGAAATTGAGCAAGTTCATCCCTCTATCTGAGTTCAACAAAGAGCTAAAGCGAGAAAATCTGATGGTTGTTAAGATCAGAGACGATCTCCTTTTGGCAAAGGCAACAAGAGAATTTGAAAGAGGAAAGAGTCCTTGGGCAGGATTGGGTTCAGGAGAGCCGTCATGAATTGGCTGCACTTTTTACGACGCTACGGGACGGTGCTATGGAATGAGAACATGTATGACGAGGCGATCGATCGGTCGGGCTCTCGGCAGAGGATTCAGTCTGAAAAATTGATGCAGAAAGCGATATTCCCGACCTAAAGCAGAACACTTAAATAGAAAGCTAAATAAAATCTGCTTTTCAATGCCGGATTCAATCCAAAATAATGTTTTCAGATCTTCCAATGTCACGTGATCTGTTCCATAGATTATTTTGTTGTTCATCGGAGCAAGAAGTCTCGAACATAATAGTGGAGTATGAAAATTGCCTAGCTATTTCATGGCGCCCACTCGGCGGAAATGATAACAACTACGGAGTCATTGAGAATCAGCAGTCTTCTCCGATTGCGGCACTGATTGAAAAAGTCACCAATTCGATTGACGCCATCTTGATGCGAAAATGCTTGGAGCAAACCATCGACCCGAAGTCCACACAGGCTCCCCAGTCTATGGACGAGGCTATCAAGAAATTTTTTCAAACCGAACACCACTCATGGCATCTCGGGGAATTTCGCCAAAAGCAGGCCGAAGACATTCAAATTCTCGCCGATGGACCCAAATTGGCTCCCTCTCTGACTATCTACGACAACGGGGAGGGCCAGCACCCCGAGGATTTTGAGCAGACATTCCTTTCCTTGCTCCGTGGGAATAAAAACGAAATCCACTTTGTCCAAGGCAAATACAACATGGGCGGCACGGGTGCCATTGTCTTTTGCGGCAAGCACCGCTACCAACTCATTGCTTCACGCCGTTATGACGGCAGCGGCAACTTCGGATTCACCCTGATCCGTAAGCATCCACTGACCGAGGAGGAGGCCAAAACCAAGAAAAACACTTGGTATGAATACCTCAAAATTGATGGCCAGATCCCGAACTTCCCAATCGATTATCTGGATCTCAGGTTAAAGGGACGCCAATTCACCACCGGGAGCATCGTCAAACTCTACAGCTACGATCTCCCCTCCGGTTCACGATCCGTCATTTCCCGTGACCTCAACCAGAGCATCAACGAGTTCCTTTTCGAACCGGCCCTTCCGATCTACACAATCGACCGCCCCGAGCGCTATCCTGACGACAAAAACCTTGCCCGCGATCTTTTCGGGTTGAAACGACGCCTGGAGCAGGACGATTCTAAATACGTCGAGACCCACTTTTCCGAGGAGCACGAAAGCACGGAGATCGGGAAAGCAAAAATCACCTGCTACGTCTTCAAGAGCAGGATTGATGACAAAACCGCCAAAGAGACGAGAGACTCCATTGATCGGGAGTTTTTCAAAAATAACATGGCAGTTCTATTTTCCCAGAACGGCCAGGTGCATGGGCATTATACCAACGAATTCATCACCCGGACTCTGAAAATGCCGCTTTTGAAAAATCACCTGCTGATCCACGTGGATTGCACGCAGATGAAGCAATCGTTCCGAAGCGAGCTTTTCATGGCATCCCGCGACCGCCTCAAGGACGCCGAGGAAAGCCGTCTGCTTCGGAAAATGGTGGGCGACGTGCTCTCCAAGAGCAAGCTCAAGGAAATCTACAAACACCGGAAAGATTCCCTGACCCTCGAAACCGGGGAAACAAGCGACCTTCTGAAATCTTTGAGCAAATCGCTTCCGCTCAACAGCGACCTTCTCAAACTGCTCAAGGAAACGTTCAAGCTGGAGGAGAACAAACCCCAGCCCGGCACATCGGGGAAAGGAAAAAACTCAAAATCCGACGGGGACGATTCCAAAGATCAAAATGAATCGGACGAGAACCATGACAGGGATGACCACAAGCCACCTCATTTTGAGGGCAAGCGGTTCCCGTCTTTCTTCAAACTGAAAGGGGACGGCTCGGAATCCCATCCTGCCGCAAAAATCCCGCTCGGGACCAAACGAACGATCAAATTCACCACCGACGCCGAGGACGAATATTTCGACCGCAGCGATGACCCAGGCGACTTGAGACTCTCGCTTTTGAGCTTCAAGCCGAACCAGACAGAAGGAGGCACGGAGCAAGGGACGCCGAAAGAGTTGTCAGAACTCCTGAACGTCACAAAATCCAGCCCGAGCCAGGGGACAATCCGGGTCAGCTTCAATCCCACCGAAAACGTTGGCGTAGATGACATGATCGAAATCCAGGCCATTCTCGGCGGCCCAGGCGTTGAGCTTGAGCAACGGTTCTGGGTAAAAGTCCTTCAGGAGGAGAAGGAAAAACCGAAGCCCCAGAAAGAAGAGGAATCCAAACAGGACACCATCGGCCTGCCACCGCCCGTGCTGGTCTACCAGGAAAAGAAGGACCCGGAGCATCTGTCATGGGACGAGGTCGAAGGCAGTGGAGCCGGAACTTTCGACTACCAGACCATCATGCATCCGTTTGTCGAGGGAGATCAGATCGAAAAGATCTTCATCAATATGGACAGTTCCGTCCTCAAAAACTACAAGGCCAAGCTCAAAACCCCGACCGAGGAGCAGCTCGCCGCCGCCGACAAGCGCTACATCACCTCCGTTTATTTCCACACCCTCTTCCTCTACACGATTTCCAAGAAGAAGAATTACACCTTGAAACAGGATGACAAGGAGGCCGACCTCAGCGACTACCTCAAAGACGTCTTCGCGTCATACTACTCTGAGTTCCTTCTCAATTTCGGCATGGAGCAACTCATGGCTGCGATGGACGCGTAGCGGACTGGCTGGCCCGGCGGCGGGGCAGCTCAAAACGGAAGAAGGGCGGCGTCCTTCACGAGTCGCTTCCGTGCCGGCCTTTTGTGCCTGGGTCTTTCCACGATCAGGGGGAGGCCGAGACGCCTGTTCTCGGCGGCAACCTGGCGGGAGGCGCGGAGCATGGCGGCATGGGCTTCCTCGAAGAAGCGATCATTGGAACCGGATCTGTTTTCAGCGGGAGCGGATGAATTCATAATCGCGAGGTGAGTGGAGTTCGAATTTTCCTTCCCTCCAAGTTGCCACCAACTTTGGAGGATGCAATGTGGAGTTGTAGAGAAGTGCCTTGTCAGACAGCGGGAGATAAAGTCCGAAAAAATTGTGCAGACTGGGCAGAAATCGGCGCTTTAGATCGCCTGCGGGAACATGGTGCCCGCCTTTTTTGACACGTTCCCGCACGCGCCGGATCGAATGCTGAACGCTGGCGAGATACAGATAGGAGAGGTGCAGGCGATACCCCTGCGCCTTCGCATCGCGGATCATCGTCGCGTAGGTGCGGCCGCTCAGCGTGGATTCGAAGGCGAAACTTTGCCGTCCATCAACAAGCTCTTTCCATCGCGACAGGAGCAGTCGGGCCGCTCGCATGGCCGCCAATGGCGGATCAAGCGGGGAGAGGCCTGCCGCCAAGAAATCGGCATTCAAAAACTCCATGACGCCGACCGCCGGGAGAAACTGCTTTGCGAATGTGGTCTTCCCGGCACCGTTCGGGCCACCGATCAGGTAGAGGATGGGAGATTTATCCGGCATGAGAAGCGAGGGTGCGCGTGATCGAGCGAAGCATCGCATGGAGCGCGGTGTTGTCGCTCTCGGTCCCACCGCTTGTGAAAATGATCTCCAGCGGATGAGCCCCGACGAGTTCGGCAACCTGTTCGCGGGCGGTCTCGATGACCTTCTT
>JBAYTU010000052.1:0-25055 GCA_041675465.1 Terrimicrobiaceae bacterium
GAGGGGAGCGGTTCGACGACATGTCGATAACGCGAGGGAGGGCGAAGCTCCGTCTGAGCCGTAATAAATGGGCTCACACGGAGGTTCGCCCTCCCATCGTTGGCGTTACGCGCGGATCAGGGTAAAAATCCTGTCCCTTGCGGATTTGAGACTCGAATCTTGAGAGGGGTCGGGAGAAGTCCCGTGCAATGGCGAGGGTTGGGGCCATCGGTCGGCATCTTGCGCCACCTCATCCCCTCCCATCGCCGTTTTCTGGTTCAACGGAACCGTCGCCTCAGCCACCCGAGGTCGAAGCGGTCGCCGGGACAGTCGGTCGGCTTGGGGTTGATTTCCTTGTGGCCTTTGACGGTCGCCGCCTTGCCTTTGATTTTTCCGACACGGGCGCGCAGGTAGGTGACGAGCTCGTCCAGCGCGTCGAGTTGCTGGGGGGTGGGCTTGTCGCGGTTCAGGTCCCCCACGAGGCAGATTCCGAGGGCGATGTTGTTGAGGTAGTCGCTGGCGACATGGCCCCCGTTGATCTGGCGGGTCCAGCGGTCGCCGATCTCGATTTCCCCGTTGCCGGAGGAACTCCCGTTCCCGATGACAAAATGATAGGCCAAGCCGTTTGGCATTTTTCTTACGCGCCGGTGATAAACGTCGAAAATGCGGGCGTTTCCCTGGCGGGTTCCGCTGTTGTGGACGATGATGTATTTCCAGCGCCCGCGCTGCACCTTCGCCCGGTCGATGGCCTTGCGGGCAGCCGGGGTGAGATAGCGGTATCGCTTGAAAAACCCGCCGAAGTGCGCCTTGGGCGGGGGCTCCATCCCCCGGGCTTCCTCAAGCCCGGATTTCTCCACGACGATCGGCGCGTCCAACTGGTGCCCCTGCGGGGTTTTTTCCTGGGGGATCTGGGCCGGGCTGATCGCTGGGACCGGCGTGCTCTCGGGCGCGGGGGTCGGTTTTTTTGGCTCACGCGCGGGGAGGTCGGGAACATCGATGATATCCGGTGTTTCCGAGGGGTTCGGCGCGGGCGTCTTCTGCTCGGGAGCGGGCTCCGGGGCCGGTTTTTTCGGGTGGGGCACCGGCGTTTCCTCGGGCTCGGGCGTGTTTCCCGGCGTGGGCTCGGGGGTATTCTTGGGAGTGGATGCGGGCTGGGGTTTCGGGCGCGGTGCAGACGAAGGGGACGGCCTCGGGACCGGGCGGATATCCTCGCGCGCCTGCAGGAACAGGCGCTTCTTTTCCTCATCGGTCATCTGCGCGCGCACGATCGGGACGAGGAGAAGAACCCATCCGAACAGGAGCATCCCGACCACAAGCCGTTGATCGCGCACGCCGCAGACTACCAAACCGGAGCCCATGATCAAGCCACGCGACGATCAATACAACACGCGGACCAGGCAGAGCCCACCGGCCGGGGCCACGTGGTTGGTGCGCGGCCCGGCATTTTCCAGACGGAGCCGGATCTCGTCGTGGGAAATCCGACCGGACGCACACCGGATCGCCGAGGCCACGAGCATCCGGACCATTTTGTAAAGGAACCCCTCCCCTTCAAACGCGATCGCCAACGCGGGGCCTTTCCGGGCCAGACGGATGGCCGACACGGTTCTCGTCGTCGGCTCGGGGGCCTTGGACCCGCGGGCGCAGAACGCGGCGAAGTCATGACGCCCGGTGAAAGCTTCGCACGCCGACCGGAGAAGCCCGGCATCCAGCTTGCCCGGAACATGCCATACCCGGTTGATCAGGAGAGGCGGCATCACGGGGCCGTTCCAGATGGAATAGCGGTAAATTTTTCCCCGCGCGGAGAAGCGCGCGTGAAAATCCGGGGCGGCTTTTTTCAGGCGCATCACACGGACCCCCGGCGGGATGTGCGCGTTGATGGCCGGCAGCCATGCGTCGTCCGGCAGGCGGTCGTCGGGAACGTCCACGTGCGCCGACTGCCCCTCGGCATGGACACCGGAATCGGTGCGCCCGGCACCATGCACGACAACCCGCTCCCCGCAAAGCAATCGGAACGCGGACTCCAAAGCATCCTGCACCGCGCGCCCGTGCGCCTGGCTCTGCCATCCCGAAAACTGCGTCCCGTCGTAGGCAACGGTCAGCCGAAGCCTCATGCCCGGGAATCCAGCCAGCTCTGGAGCAGGATCTGCGCGGCCACCTGGTCGATCATGGCTTTCTGGTCCCGCACGTTTTTTCCGGCCTCATGCAGCGATCTCTGGGCGGAAACGGTTGTCAGTCGCTCATCCCAGGGCACGACCAGGCAGGATGTTTGCGATTTCAGGGTCCCGATGAATTCCCGGGCCTTCTGCGCGGCGGGGCCGAACGATCCGTCCATGTTCCTGGGCATCCCCACGACGATCGTCCGCGCGCCCTTCTCCCGGGCGATTTCCAGAATCCGTGACACCACGCGGCCCGCCTTGACGTGGATCGTCTCCATCGGGTGCGCCAGCATCCCGAGTTCGTCGCTCGCGGCGACGCCCACGCGGGCATCCCCGAGATCGATTCCCAATGCGCGGTTCATTTGCGGTTGAAAATCTCACACCCTCCCCCTAGGTTCAATCACCATGTCACAATTGTCTTTGGACAAATTCGGGGAAAACCTCCCGGTTTCCGGGGTTGTCGCGTTTTCGCAGGTTGCCGTTGGCCTGGGAGTCGGGCTCCTGGTGGCCGACCGCATCGGGCGCAACGCGCGGCGCGGACTGGCGATCGGGCTTTTGGGTGCGGGAGTCGCGACGCTCGTGCCGGTCGTCTGGGGAGTCATCTCGAATTTCAGCCACCGCCCCGGTTCTTCCCGCACGATGCGGAAGCGTTTGGACGCCATCCGCCGCGCCGCCGGGGGCGGATAAATTTCCGCCCGCTTGAAGATCGTCCTGGCTTCCGCGTCCCCGCGCCGCAAACAGTTGCTCGAAGGTGCGGGTTACGAGGTCACTTGCATCGTCTCCGGAGCCGAGGAAATCGAGGACCATTCCTTCTCGCCGACGGACCTCGCGCTGACCAACGCCACGCGAAAAGCGGAACGGGTCGCGAAGCACACTCCCCGTGAGATTGTCATCGCCGCCGATACCGTCGTGTGGAAAGAAGGCCGGTTTTTTGGAAAACCATCGGACACGGAAGACGCCTTCCGGATGCTGAAGGAACTCGCGGGCCACACCCACGAGGTCGTCACCGGGGTGGTCGTCTGTTTTCCGGGCGGGGAGACGAAAGCCTTTGCCGAGTCCTCGCTCGTCACGTTTCACTCCTTGGACGACGAAGGGATCCGGCTTTATCTGGACGCGATCCACCCGCTGGACAAAGCCGGAGCCTACGCCGCACAGGACGACAACGGGCGCATCATCAAAAAAATCGCGGGCTCGGTGACGAACGTCATCGGTCTCCCGCTCGAACGTCTCGAAGGCGTGTTGCGGCGTGCCCGTTGAGCCCTACGAACCGGAGAGAGCCACCGAGGCCGTCTGGCCGATGCGCAGCGGAAATGGCGGCTTCCCCGTGACTTGAACGCGGACGGGAAACCGGTTCGGGAGCCGGACCCAATCGATCGTCTGCCCCACGTCGGGCAGCAGATGGACCGTCGAGCCGTCCGGGACAAAAATCCCCCACGCCACGCTTTCCACCACCCCCTCGAACGGCTGATCCTCATGCCCCATGAGCCGGATGGCCGCCTTCCCGCCTTCCACCACATGATGCAGTTGGGTCTCCTTGAAATAGGCCGCCACCCAGAACGAACCCGAGTCCACCAGCGCGAGGATCTGCTGCCCGGCTGTCACATACTCGCCCGGCGACGTGTTCACGTTGGTCAGATACCCGTCCACGGGAGCGAGGATCTTCGTGTAGCCGAGGTTGAGTTTCGCGTAGTCCAGGTCCGCCTGCGCGGCGGCAACATCCGCCTGCGCCCCGATGTAGGAATCCTGCGCGTTTTGCAGGTCCCGGATGTCGGTGACTTTCGTTTCGTAGAGCTGCGTCTGGCGGTCGAGTTCCTGCTTCGTCTGGACAGCCTTCGCCTCGGCCTGCTGGAGTTTTCCGGTGAGGCTGTTGACATCGGCGATGTAGGTGGCGGGATCAATTTCGAAAAGCAGATCCCCCTTTTTCACCTGCTGATTGTCCTTCACCGGGATCCGGATGATCGGCCCCCCAACCCGGCAGGCCACGCCCACGACATTCGCGCGCACCTGGGCATCACGGGTCCACGGGCGGGTGACGTAGCGGTGATACATCGCCAGGGACGCGAGCAACGCGAGCACGACCACGGACGTGGTGACCAGATATTTCGAGCGTCCGGGCTTCATGGGGCGAGAACCACGCCGAACAGACAACCGAACAGGACCGCCAATGCCACGAAGAAAAGCGGCACGTGCCAGATGTGGCGGGTCAGCGTCCGGCGCTCCAACTCGAGCACCACGACCCACGCCGCCAGAAAACCCAGCGAGCCGACAATGGTTCCCCACGGCATCAGAAAATCCCCGATCTGGAATTCCGGGGTCCGGAAATAGTCGAGGAGGGCCATGAAATCCGGGCTAAAGGATGCCGAGCTTCATTTTGCCGGCCTCGCTGATCATGGCCTGGTTCCAGGGCGGATCCCAAACGAGCTCGACCTCGGCGTCGTCGACCCCCTCGAGGGAAAGGATTTTCCCCCGCGCGTCCGCAGCGATCGTGGGGCCCATCCCGCAGCCCGGCGCGGTGAGCGTCATTTTCACATTCACGGATGTCGGGCCGCCATCCTTTTTGCTGACCGCGCAATCGTAAACGAGGCCGAGGTCGACGATGTTCACGGGGATCTCGGGATCGAAGACTGTTTTCAATTGGTCCCAGACCGCCTGCTCGGTCGTGCCCTCGACTTTGATTTTTTCCGAGGCGGCATCCGGGTCGATGCCCAGCGCATCGGCGTCCTTGAGCTCGATGCGGGCGAGGCCGCCGGGAGTCGCCACGGTAAACGTCCCGCCGAGCGACTGCGTAACGACCACCGACATGCCGGCCGGGAGCACGAGCGGATGCCCGCTGGGAATTTGAACGGCGTCGCAATCGCGCGCGAGAAGGATGTCCCCTTGGGGTTTCATATTTTAGGAATGGAGTTTGATGGTGACTTTTTTGGGGGGTTGCAGGCTGTCGGCGAGCGTCGGCGCGGATGGGGACAGGGGCTCGGAGGGGACTCCCGCGAGCGCATTTTTCAGGGCCCCCTCGACGAGTTGGGCGCAGTGGATCTTCATCGGGGGGAGCGGGCCGAGCGGCGCGGAAAGCTCGGTGCCCGAGAGCGCGAGCGCCTCCTCTGGCGTCTTCCCCTTGATCATCTCCGTCGCGATGCCTGCCACGGCAATGGCGGTCTGGCATCCGAACGACTGGAATGTCGCCTTGTCGATCACCCGGCGCCCCCCCTCGTCCCGGAACTTGACCCACATCCGCAGCATGTCCCCGCAATCGCTGCTTCCCGCCGTGCCGACCGCATCGGCCCCCGACATTTCGCCCAGGTTTTTCGGGTTGGCGATGGCATCGTCCATGTTCATTCGACGGAATAGCGCGGCAGCGAGGGATCGGCTTCGACGCTCCACGCATCGATGCCGCCTTTGAGCGCGCGGACGTTTTCGAACCCGTGCCCTGAAAAATAGGCGGCCGCATCGAGGCTGCGGGTTCCGGTGTGGTCGAAGATGATCAGCAGCGTGTCTTTCGGGCACCCGCCCATCATTTGCTGGATGAGGTCCTGGCTGAAAAGCTCCGCGCCTTCGATTTTCACGGCTTCGTGCTCCTCCCGTGTCCTGATATCCAGAAACCGGGCGGCACCCGTCCGGCGCGCTTCCGCGGCCTCGGACGGGGAGATGAAAACTTTTTCGTCCTGCTCGTGGGATTCGCGGACTTTTCCCAGCACCTCGTCCAGGGGGAGCCCTTCGTTCCGGGCGCAGACATCGGAAAGCTTTTCCTCGGGCCGGAACCCGCAGCTCGCGCACCCGCCGATATGGTAGTTGCGGAACAATGCCCGCTGCGCGCCGGGATAGGCGGCGAGAAGTTCCTGCATCGTGGGATCCGGAGACAATGTCATGCGAGGAGGAACTTAGCGGGTCCGGAAAAGAATTCAACCCCGCGAATCAGTCCCAAATCCGCGCGCAACCCCCCGATGGGAGGGCAGACCTTTGCCATGCCGCTTCCCGGCAGGTCATGCCCTGACGGGCTGCCTGCGGCAGGCTTCCCCGCAGCCTCCCGGCTGCCGGTGGTGTGTGAGCCCATTTATTACGGCTCAGGCGGAGCTTCGCCCTCCCTCGCTTGAATATTGGATATGAGTCAGAGCGGGATGCCGACGGACTCCTTGATCGAGGCGAACGAATATTCGCGGTTCATGCGGGCGATGAACGAGGCGGGGATTCCCGCCGGGCAGACGGCCTCGCATGCGTAGTAGTTCGAGCAATTTCCGAACCCTTCCTTGTCCATCTGGCGGACCATTTTCAAAACGCGGCGGTCGTTCTCCGGTTTTCCCTGGGGGAGCAGGCCGAGGTGGGTGACCTTCGCGCTGACGAAGAGCATGGCGGAGCCGTTTGGGCAGGCCGCGGCGCACGCCCCGCAGCCGATGCAGGCGGCGGCGTCCATGGCCACGTCGGCGACGACCTTCGGGATCGGGACGGAATTGGCATCCGGTGCGGAACCCGCGCGCTCGCTGATGAACCCACCCGCCTGCATGATGCGATCGTAGGCCTCGCGGTTGACGACGAGGTCGCGTTCGACCGGGAAGGAATCTGCGCGGAACGGTTCGATGGTGATGATCTGGCCGTCGCGGAATTTCCGCATGTAGAGCTGGCAGGTTGTGCCGCGTCCGGGGCCGTGGGGGACGCCGTTGATCGTGAGCGAGCAGTTCCCGCAGATGCCCTCGCGGCAATCGGAGTCGAATTGGATCGGCTCGATGCCCTTCTTTGTCAGATCCTCGTTGACGATGTCGAGCATCTCGAGAAACGAGGCCTCGGCGGGGATGTCATTCGCCTCGTAGTGTTCAAGTTTGCCACCGGATTCCGGGCCCCTTTGACGCCAAACTTCCAAATAGAATTTCATATGATGGTTGATCGTTGCGGTTACTTGTAGCTTCTTGTCGCCAGCTTCACCTCTTCGTAGACGAGCGGTTCCCTGATCAGGGTCGGGGGTTGTCCCTCCCCTTCGTATTTCCAGGCGGCGACGTAGTCGTAGTGCTCGTCGTCGCGCAGCGCCTCGCCCTCTGGCGTCTGGAATTCCGTGCGGAAGTGACCGCCGCAGGATTCGTTGCGGTTGAGGGCGTCGAGGCACAGGAGCTCGCCGAATTCGAGGAAATCCGCGACGCGCCCGGCGCGCTCGAGTTCCATGTTGATGCCGTCGGCGGAGCCGAGGACCTTGAGATTCTTCCAGAATTCCTCGCGGAGTTTCGGGATTTTCCGGAGGGCCTCCTCGAGCCCCTGCTTGTTGCGGGCCATGCCGCATTTGTCCCAGAGGAGTTTGCCGAGTTCGCGGTGGAAGCTGTCCACGCTGCGGGTGCCGTTGATGGAGATGAGTTTCTGGACGCGGGCCTTGACCGAGTCCACGGCTTCCTGGAAGGCGGGCGCGCCCGGGTCGACCTTCTTCCCGAACTGCGAGGCCATGTAGGTGCCCAGCGTGTTGGGGATGACGAAGTATCCGTCGGCGAGGCCCTGCATGAGCGCACTGGCCCCGAGGCGGTTCGCGCCGTGATCGGAGAAGTTGGCCTCGCCCAGCACGTGGAGGCCGGGGAGATTGCTCATGAGGTTGTAGTCCACCCAGAGCCCGCCCATCGCGTAGTGGACGGCGGGATAGATGCGCATCGGGCGCTCGTAGGCGTCTTCGCCGGTGATGTTGTGATACATCTCGAAGAGGTTGCCGTAGCGTTCCTCGATGACATGCTTGCCGAGGCGTTTGATCGCATCGGCGAAATCGAGATAGACGCCGAGCCCGCCGGGGCCGACGCCGCGCCCGTCATCGCAAACTTCCTTCGCCGAGCGGGACGAGATGTCGCGGGGGGCGAGGTTCCCGTAGCTCGGGTATTTGCGCTCGAGATAGTAATCGCGCGCCTCCTCCGGAATCTCCTGCGGTTCCTTGCCGCAGTCTTCCTTCCGCTTCGGAACCCAGACGCGGCCATCGTTGCGGAGCGACTCGCTCATGAGGGTGAGCTTCGACTGGTATTCGCCGCTCACCGGGATGCAGGTCGGGTGGATCTGCGTGTAGCACGGGTTGGCGAAAAGCGCGCCGCGCTTGTAGGCGCGGTAGGTCGCGGTGACATTGCAGCCGCGCGCATTGGTCGAGAGGTAGAACACGTTGCCGTATCCGCCGGTGCAGAGCAGGACGGCATCGCCCGCATGCGAGGTGATCTCCCCGGTGGTCATGTCGCGGACGACGATGCCCTTGGCGTGGCCGTCCACGACCACGAGATCCATCATCTCGGTTTTGGAGAACATTTCGACATTGCCCAAGGCGATCTGGTGGCTCAAGGCCGAGTAGGCACCGAGAAGAAGCTGCTGGCCGGTCTGGCCGCGGGCGTAGAACGTCCGGGAGACCTGTGCGCCGCCGAACGAACGGTTGTCGAGCAGTCCGCCGTATTCGCGGGCGAAGGGAACCCCCTGCGCGACGCACTGGTCGATGATCTGGTTGCTGATCTCGGCGAGGCGGTGGACGTTGGCCTCGCGGGCGCGGAAGTCGCCGCCTTTGATCGTGTCGTAGAAAAGCCGGTAAACGCTGTCGCCGTCGTTCTGGTAGTTCTTCGCGGCATTGATCCCGCCCTGCGCGGCGATCGAGTGGGCGCGGCGCGGGCTGTCCTGGTAGCAGAAGCACTTCACCTTGTATCCCTGCTCGGCGAGTGTGGCGGCCGAAGCCGCGCCCGCCAGGCCGGAGCCGACGATGATGATGTCGAACTTCCGCTTGTTGGCCGGGTTGACCAGCTTGGCGGTGTTTTTGAAGAACGTCCACTTTTTGTCAAGCGGACCAGCGGGTATTTTTGCGTCGAGTGTCATTTGACTAATCCGGTAAGGACGGAGAGAGGGATGGAGATGTAGCCGAGGAAGAGAAGCCAGGCGTAGGCCCGTGTGACGGTTTCGATGAGCGGGCGCGTCGCTCGGTTCGTGACGCCGAGTGTCTGGAACAGGCTTCCGATGCCGTGGCTGAGGTGGAGGGTCAGCAGAAAAAGCCCTGCGATGTAGAGGAGGCTCACCGGAATGTTGCCGAACCCGAGCACCACCATCTTATACACGTCGTGGACCTGGTGCCCGTCCAGCATCGTGTGCAGGTTTTTGAACGATGGGTCCACGATGCACAGCGTGAAGTGGGCGAGGTGGAAAACGATGAAAGCCAGGACGCAAAGCCCGCTGAGGCGCATCGTCCGGGCGAACACCGTCGTCCGGATCGGGTCGGAGGCGATGTATTTTTTCGGACGCGCCGCCTGGTTTTCCTTCCAGAGAAGCATCGTGAAAAGAATGTGGAGCCCGACCACGCCGAGCAGGCCGAACCGGATGACCCAGAGGATCGGGCCGAGGTTCTGGAGATGCTCCGCGTAGGAGTTCAGCCAGTCGGGGCCGAGGTAAATGGTGAAGTTCCCGAGCAGGTGCCCGGTGACAAACAGGACCAGGCCGATGCCCGTGAGGGCGACGACGGTTTTCTTGCCGATGGACGATAAAAGCCAGAGGAGGATGGGATGCGGTCCCCGGCGGATGGTGGATGGTGCCGAAATCATGTTCGTGAAAACGGTTATTAGTTCAACTAATGGCGGCCATGTCAAGGGGGCGGTTCGATTTTTTCGCGGGGGGGGCCGTCCTGCAAGCCCCGTCCTCCAGAAGCCGAAGCGGTCCGCCGCATCTCCGCCAAGGCTGGCCGCATCGGGCTCCCTACTTTTTGGCGACTTCCTGACGGTGTTGGATGTAGGAACTGCGGATCGCGAGATAGCGGTCCAAGGCGTTCTTGGTGGCCGCATCGTAGTGGCCGAGCTGTTCGTGCGTGTAGCGCAGGCTGTTCGTGGAGGGGATCGCGATGGTCCAAGCGTAGCCGCCATACAGGAAGGACACCCAGTTCACCGGATTCAAAGCGTAGTCCCCCGCCATGCCGACGGTCTCGCGCAGGCTGCTTGGCCCGAGCAAAGGCAGCACGAGATAAACTCCGTGGCCTATGCCCCACTTGGCGAATGTTTGCCCGGTGTCCGCTTCGGGCACATCGGCCAGCGCCGGGATGTGGTCGGACGGCCGCCCGATGCCTCCGATCCCCACGATGCTGTTCACGAAAAATTTCCCGGTCTCCAGGCCCGCCCGTTTGAAATTTCCCTGCAGGGTGTCGTTCACGAAACGGACCGGGAACCTCACGTTCTCGTAGGCGTTATGGATCCCCGTGCGCACCGGCTTGGGAACCACTTTCTCATACCCCTTCGCAATCGGGCGCAGGATGACCGTGTAGAGCCCGTCGTTGATCCAGAAGGTGGCCCGGTTCAGCGGTTCCAACGGGTCCGCGATCTCCGCCGCCGCGTATTCGTCCAGGTCGCTTTCGGCGGGTTTGACGGATTTTCCGTCGCCGCCGCCGCAGGCTGCGGCGGATTGCGCTTTTTTGTCCGGCTGCCTGTGGCAAATCGCGCTGCAGCCGGTCAGGAGCAGGGCGGAGGCCGCCGCGAGAAGAAGGAGGAGTCGTTTCATTGGGGGTGTTCCACGGATTGCGATAGCGCGCCAACCACCGCGTTCGCGCCACCTTTTCTGAATTCGGCATCAAATTGTGTCCGGTAATTCGCGACCAGGCTCACCCCTTCGATCACCACGTCCGTGACACGCCAGCCCTCGGTCTCCTCCATGCGGTAGGTGACGCTGTAATGGCTGCCCTGGTAGAGCAGGGTGGTGGGCACCTCGACACGGCCTGGCTCGGGGGACGAGGCGACTTTGAACCGGATCACCGGGTGCTCGCCGGGAGTGAATTTGCTCCCGTAGGTGCGGATGATCAGCGTCGTGAAAAGCCGGGTCGCTTTTTTCTGCTGATCCGGCGTGAACTGGCGCCACCCCGGGCCGACCGCCCGGCGGGTCATGGCATCGAAGCTGAGGTGTTTTTGTAATACGGGCTGCAATTTTTCCACCAACACGCTGTTGCTCGGGGAGGTATCGGCGGCGGCGAGGACCTCGTTCACCGCGATCTCCAAACGCTTTTCCGCTTCGGAGGTCGGGGCGGATGCCATGCCGTTCAGCAGGACCAAGGGGGCAAGGAGGAGCGGGCGCAGGTTCATGGGGCGGGTTGTTTGTTGTCCGGTTCCTTCCCCACACTGCCAAAAGCCATCTTGCCGATCAAGGACTCGATGTCGACCGACGATTCCGTCATGGTGATCCGTGCCCCTGGCCGCAGGAAGATTTCATCCGCCCCGGGAGAAATCGACACATGCTTGTCGCCGATCAGCCCGGTGGTTTTGATCGACGCCATGGAATCGGTCGGAAGCCGGAGGGCGGACTGGATCCGGAGCGTGGCAATCGCGCTGAAATCCGCCGGGTCCAACCGCACCTTCTCCACCCGCCCGACAGCCACCCCCGCCATGTGGACGCTGCAGCCGCCGTGCAGGCCGCCCGCATTGGCAAAGCGCGCCTCGACGAGATAGGTGTCGCCACCGACCATCGATCCCGTGCCGAGTTTCATTGTCAGGTAGGCCACCGCCGCAACGCCCAGCAGAACGAAAATCCCCACGGAAAATTCAAGGGTGGTTTGTTTCATGAGTTGTCTGGCAGAATGTGCTCCCCGCGACGGATCGCGGCAAGCGATCTCGCAAGGGCGGCGGGGCTGTCGCGGAACCCGCACACCACGGGGTGGGCGGACGCGGAAAATTCGGACGGAGTCCCTTCGAAGCAGATCCGCCCCTGGTCGAGGAGCGCGACCCGGTCGCTGGCGATCAGCGCCTCGGCCACGTCGTGGGTCACCACGAGCGCGGTAAACCCGAACCGGCGCTGGTATTGGGCGATCATGGTGAAAACCGCGTTGCGGCGAAGGGGATCGAGGCCGGCGGTCGGCTCATCGAAAAAGACCAGCTCCGGACGGGTGACGATCGCGCGGGCGAGCGCCAGGCGTTTTTGCATGCCGCCGGAGAGCTGGCCAGGATAGTGTGCGACATGGTTATCGAGATCCAGTTGCCGCAAGGCTTCGAGGCTGCACTCGCGGATTTCATGATCGGTGAGGTTTGTCGTCTGTTCGAGTGGGAGCGCCACATTTTCCAGGGCCGTCAATGAATCGAAGAGGGCGTTGCCTTGAAAGAGGAAACTGCAGCGCCTGCGGAATTCCCGGCGCGCCGCCGGATCGTCGGGATGCAGGGGACGCCCGTCAAAACGGATTTCTCCGGCATCCGGCTGCAGAACATCCGCCAGGCACTTGAGGAACACGGACTTCCCGGCTCCGCTGGGGCCGACCACCGTGAACACGCTGCCGCGCCGCACGGCGATATCGACTCCCGCCAGAACGACATGGCTGCCGAAGCGCTTGCCCAGGTTTTCCACACGAAGAAGCATGTCTTGGTCGGGGGTGCCCATGATCAGACCAGGAAGGATGTGATGACGTAGTCGGCCGCCAGGACGATGATGCTGGAAAGCACGACCGCCCGGGTGGTCGAGGCGCTGACGGCCTGGGCACCCGAGGCCGAAAGGCAGCGGTGCGCGTTGAAGCCGTGGTAGGCGCAGATGCTCATGGTCAGGAGCCCGAATGTGGCCGCTTTTATGAAACACTCCCTCACGTCCCGGGATTCCACCGCACGTTCCACCGCCGACCAGTAAACTCCGGGCTCGACACCGAGCAGAAGGGAGCCGGACAGGCTTCCGCCCCACAAACCCACGAAGACGAAAAGGGCGGTTTGGAGCGGAAAGACCACCAGGGCCGCAATCAAACGCGGGGCCACCAGATAACCGTGGCTGCTCACGCCCATCGTATCGAGCGCCACGATCTGTTCCGAGTTGCGCTGGATGCCGAGTTCGGCCGCGAGAGCCGACCCCGCCTGCCCCACGATCATCAGGGCCGCAAGCACCGGGGCCATTTCCCGCACCAGGCTGAGCGAAACCAGCGCCCCCAGCAACCCGTCCGAACCAAACCGGTTGAGGACGTAGTATCCCTGCAACCCCAGCACCAACCCGGTGAACATGCCCACAACCAGAATCACCGGCAGACAGTGGGCCCCCTGCTCGTGCACGGCGCGCGCGACCCTCCTCGCCAGCCTTTTGGATTTCACCGCAGAACAATACGACTTCCCGGTGAACAGGGCGAAATCGCCGAGCCCGGAAACAATCTGGAGGGTCTGCTTGCCAAGCCATTTCAACATCCCCCCGATTGTTGCCACAAAGGGAAACTTTGCGCAATGTCACGATTTCGACAGGGGGCAAGGCCAGCCCGCGCGTCGCCTCAATGAAAAGCGAACCGTTTCTTCGAGGTGCCCGAAGATCCTCGGCGCGAATATTTCCGGTATCGTTTTGCTTGATGCGGACGCCGGAAAAACAGAGAAATCACGGGATGATCGAGATGACGACGAGGCAGGCGGAGCAAATCACGCCGGAATTCGAGGGGGAAGCGGACGAGTTGGTCGGCCACTATCCGGTGTCCAGGCGCAGCGCGTCGCTCCCGCTCCTCCACCTCTGGCAAAACCATTTCGGGTTCGTGGACGACAGCGGGGTCGAATGGATCGCCGCCAAACTGGACCTCACCCCGATCAACATCCTCGAGATCGTCACCTTTTACCCCTGGTTCCGCCGGGAAGCCGCCGGGAAAATCATCATCCGCGTCTGCCGGACGCTCGCCTGCGCGATGGCCGGAAGCCACGACGTGAAGGAAAAATTCTGCGAGGCGGTCGGGCTCGACCCGCACGCGGAACACCACGGATTCGGTTCCGCCCCGCCCACGACGCCGGATGGAAAATTCAGTGTGGAGTTCGTGGAGTGCCTGGCGAGTTGCGGGGGCGCCCCGGTCGCGCTCATCGGCGACGATCTCGTCGAAAACATCAACCCCGCGAGCGTCGCTTCCCTCGTCGAAAATTTGAAATAACCATGCCAGCCCTGCTCCCGACCCCGCACCCGAAAGAGCGCCGAATCATTTTCGAGAACATCAGCAAGCCGGGCTATGCCCCGGACATCGGGACGTATCTCTCACACGGCGGATACGAGTCGCTGAAAAAGGCCGTCACCATGAAGCCCGCCGAGATCGTCGATGCCGTGAAGGCGGCGAATCTCCGCGGGCGCGGCGGGGCCGGGTTCCCCTGCGGCACGAAGTGGGGGTTCATCAGATACGACGACGGCAAGGAACACTACATCGTCGTCAACGGCGACGAATCCGAACCCGGCACATTCAAGGACCGCTACATCCTCCACCAGGACCCCCACCAGCTCATCGAGGGGCTCGCGATCTCCGCGTTCGCGACAAACACCCACCTCGCCTACATCTACATCCGCTGCGAGTTCCCGCACGCCGCCCGGATCGTTTGGAATGCGATCAAAGAGGCCCGGGACAAGGGGTTCATCGGGAAAAATCTGCTCGGGACCGGGTTCGATTTGGACATCTACGTCCACCAGGGCGCGGGGGCCTACATCTGCGGCGAGGAAACCAGCCTGCTCGAATCCCTCGAAGGCAAACGCCCTTACCCGCGCATCAAGCCGCCCTATTTCCCCGCGGTTCTCGGCCTCTACATGAAGCCGACGATCGTCAACAACGTCGAGACCATCTGCCACGTGAAACATATCATCCGCCTCGGGGCCGCCGAATACGCGAAGATGGGCACCCCCGGCGACGGCGGCACCCGCACGATGTGCGTCAGCGGCGACGTGGTGCGCCCCGGCATTTACGAGCTTCCCTGCGGTGCCGTCACGGTCCGCGAGCTGATCTTCGACATCTGTGGGGGGCCCAAACCCGGGCGCAATCTCAAAGCGCTGATCCCGGGCGGAAGCTCCGCAAAGGTCATGCGGGCGGACGAAGTTTACAAAATCAAGGTCAAGGGGCCGGACGGAACGATGGTGGAAAAAGACCTTCCGATGCTCGATGTCGTCCTGGATGCCTCCACGCTGCAATCCGTCGGCACGATGATCGGCAGCGCGGGAGTCATGGTGCTCGACGATTCCCGCGACATGGTCTGGGCGCTCAACAACCTGAACCAGTTCTACGCCCACGAAAGCTGCGGCCAGTGCACCCCCTGCCGCGAGGGAAGCCTCTGGATGTCGAAAGTCACCACCCGCATGCTGGATGGAGGGGCGCGGGCCGACGATCCCGCGACGCTCAAGAGCATCGCGGACAATATCGCGGGCCGCACGATCTGCGCGTTCGGCGAAGCCTGCTCGTGGCCGACGCAAAGCTTCCTCGCCAAATTCCCGGAGGAGTTTGAAAAAACCGGGGGATGATGGAGCCGAAGGAACCTGATGCTGCGGGGGGGAACCCGTCCTGCGCCGAACCACCCAAAGTGCCGCTCGCTCCCCGCAAAGCGGCGATGTTCCCTCCCGGAGAGAACATTCCCGAGACGGGGCTTCATCTCACCCCGACGAGCAACGAGCCGGCTTGGGCACGAAGGAACAGAATCTGCCCGAAGTCCCCGAAGGTCCCTTTCGGACACCAAAAAAATCCCGAAAGCCCGTCCGGCACCCCGGCACCCGCCGACCAGACAAGACGCGGCTCAAACCGCGGCCTGATCGCCTTTTTCCGAAACCGCCAACTGGGGCGCTCCAGAATCTTGAATTTTATTTTTCTTCCGATCGCGGTTCTGCTCGCGTTTGCGGCGATCCTCGTCCTTTTCAAATTTCATTGATCCTGCCTTTACAAGGAGCCTGGGCCATCTATCCTGGGCAGCTCTCTATGTTTATTGTCATGCCTGTCCTGATCGCCGTGCATCTCGTCGTGTGCGTGCTGATCGTTTTTGTTGTTCTCATGCAACGTCCCCGCAGCGAAGGGCTCGGGGCGGCATTCGGCGGTGGGATGACCGAAAACCTCTTCGGTGCCCAGACCACCCATGTCCTGGCGAAACTCACGACATGGCTGGCGGCCGCCTTTTTTGGGATCACGTTGCTGCTGTCCATCCTCACCTCAAAATCTTCGAGCGCGAAAACATCGATCCAGGAGACGCTTCTCGCCGCGCCCATTCCCCAAGCCAGCGCGGCTCCCTCGGCATCGCCCGCGGCGGTTCCCTTGGAAGCCACGCCGTCGGCTCCCGCGCCCGCCGCCTCCCCGGCAACCTCTCCCGCCAATTGAGAGTCCGGTGACTTTCCCCCTCTGAGATGAAGGTCGCAAAATCGGTTGCGGCCCTTCGGGCTTGGCGAAAAACCCGGGTGGAACGTGTCGTCCTCGTCCCGACCATGGGCGCTTTGCATGCGGGCCATGCGGCCTTGATCCGCTCCGCCAGGAGACTCGCCGGACGGCAGGGGGCGGTGGTGGTCTCCGTTTTCGTCAACCCCACCCAATTCGGGCCCAAGGAGGACTTCTCTTCGTATCCGCGACCGTTCCGCAAGGATGTCGCGCTTTGTCGGGCTGCGGGAGCCGACGCGGTTTTTTCGCCTTCCGCCCAGGAACTCTATGCCCCGGATGCCTCGGTCACGGTGGACGAGTCCACCCTTTCCCGCGCCCTTTGCGGAAGGTCCCGTCCGGGGCACTTCCGCGGCGTCTGCACGGTCGTCGCAAAACTTTTTTTGATCGCCCGGCCGACCCACGCGATCTTCGGGGAAAAAGACTGGCAGCAGCTCGCGATCCTCCGCCGCATGGTGCGGGATTTGAATTTTCCTGTGCGGGTGACCGGGCATCCGACGATCCGTGAAGCGGACGGCCTGGCGGTCAGCTCGCGGAATGCCTACCTCACCGCCAGGGAACGCGCTCATGCCCCGCGCATCCATGCGGCGCTGCAGGGCGCCGCATCGAAAAAATTTCCGGCGGACGCGGAAGCTTCCGCCAGAAAGTCCCTGTCCGCCATCCCCGGAGCACGTTTGGACTACGTCGAGGCGGTCGACGCGGAAACGCTCGCCCCGCTGAAAAACCGGAAGTCCCCCGGACGTCTCGCAGCCGCCGTATTCCTCGGCAAGGCACGCCTGATCGACAATATCCCGCTTCCGCCTCTTCCATGAGGGAATTCGATTTCGTCGTCATCGGCAGCGGCATCGCCGGCCTGAGCTTCGCCTTGAAGGCCGCCGAAAAAGGAAGCGTCGCCCTCGTGACCAAGCGTGGCAGGGCGGACTCGAGCACCTCCCATGCCCAGGGCGGTGTCGCCTGCGTCACAAGCGACGAGGATTCGTTCGATCTCCACATCCGCGACACGCTGGTGGCCGGAGCCGGACTTTGCCACGAGGATGCCGTCCGGGCCATTGTCACCGGGGGCCCGGACCGGATCGCCGAGCTCGTGGACCTCGGGATGCACTTCGACCGCCGCGAGACGAACGGCGAAAACGAGCTCGACCTCGGCAGGGAGGGCGGACACTCGAAACGCAGGATCCTGCATTTCCAGGATTCGACCGGCATGGAGATCGAGCGCACGTTGCTGGAACAGATCTCCCGCCACCCGCGCATCGAGCTCATGGAAAACCACATGGCCGTGGACTTCATCACCACCGGCAAGCTGGGCTACGCGATGCAGAACAGCTGCGTCGGCGTCTACGTGCTCAACGAGTCGACCGGCGAGGTGGAAACCCTGCGCAGCGATGTCAACGTGCTCGCCACGGGAGGGTGCGGGAAAATTTACCTCTACACGACGAACCCGGATGTCGCGACCGGCGACGGCGTCGCCATGGCCTGGCGGGCCGGCGCCACGATCTCGAACATGGAATTCATCCAGTTCCACCCCACGTGCCTTTTCCATCCGGACGTGAAGTCCTTCCTGATCTCCGAGGCGGTGCGCGGCGAAGGCGGCGTCCTGCTGGACACGCGCGGACGGCGGTTCATGGAACACCACAACCCGCAGAAGGAGCTCGCCCCCCGCGACATCGTCGCCCGCGCGATCGACGCGGAAATGAAACGCAGCGGCAGCAAGTGCGTCTTTCTCGACATCACCCACAAGTCGGCGGACTTCGTCAAAAGCCGGTTCCCGCACATCTACGAGACCTGCCTGGAGAACGGCATCGATATCACGGGCCAGCCGATCCCGGTCGTGCCCGCCGCCCATTACCAGTGCGGCGGAGTGAAGTCGGACCTGAATGGGGAAACGTCGCTCCGGGGGCTTTTCGCGATCGGCGAAGTCGCATGCACCGGTCTGCACGGGGCGAACCGCCTCGCGAGCAACTCCCTCCTCGAAGGGCTCGTGCTGGCCGCCTCCGCCTTCGAGAAAACCACGCGCAACCGCCCGCCCCGCGTCGCGTTCGACCTCCCCGAGTGGCGTCCGGGCCAGGTGACGGATGTCGATGAAATGGTCGTCATCTCCCACAATTGGGAGGAAATCCGCCGCCTCATGTGGGACTACGTCGGCATCGTGCGCACGGACAAACGCCTCCAGCGCGCGGCGACCCGCCTCCGCAACCTCCACGCGGAAGTCCAGGAGTTTTACTGGAACTTCAAAATCACGACCGACCTCCTCGAGCTCCGCAACCTCGTCACCGTCGCCTCCCTCGTCGTGGATTGCGCGCTCAGCCGCAAGGAAAGCCGCGGGCTCCACTTCACGCTCGACTACCCCGACCGCGACGACGCCAAGTTTCTCCGCGACACCACCCTGCGCCGGACGTAGGGGCTCAGAGCCGCAGCAGCCAGGTGTAGACGATCAGGTGGTCGCCCGGAATGTTGAGGTAGTGCGGCCCGGGGACCACGTTCCGGCTCATGAACGCGAAGAGATGCCGCTGCCAGGCGGGCATCAGTTTTTCGGGACAGGAAAGAATCAACTCCCGCGCCACCACGTAAAAGGTGTCCCCCTCGTCGAAAGTCATTTCGCCCCCGCTCGCTTCAACCGCCCGCCGCATCATCCCGGGCACATCCGGTTCCACCATGTATCCGTGCTCCGCCCGCACGACCCAAAGCCCGCCGGGATGTCTGCTGACAGACACGGCCCCGACCGGGGCCTCCCGATCCCGCCAGTTCGGATCCAGAAGCAGGATCACGAGCCGCTCCGCGAGCACTTTCACCCGGCGGTGTTGTTCCAGAATTCCCGCGACCGCATGGTCGGGATTGGGACGGCGGACCACGAAAACGGATGTTCCCGGAACCCTCGGAAAATTCTCCGCCACGATTTTCGCCCCGAGATCCCCGACGGAAACGGCCCCGAATTTCAGCGCTTTGCGGATCAGCAGACGTCCGCGGCTCCAGGTCAGCATGAGCGCACCGGCTCCGGCGGCCAGCAGGATCGGCACGAAGCCGCCCTCAAAGAGCTTGGTCAGGCACGACGCGAATAGCGGGATGTCCAGGCACAGGAGCGCGCAGAGGAGGAGCAGGGCCTTCCATTTCGTCGGTGATCCCCTCGCGAGCAGGACGGCCCCGAAGGTGATCGAGGTCACCATCATGGCCCCCGTGACCGCGATCCCGTAGGCATTCGCGAGCGCCGAACTCGATCGGAATGCGACCACAAGGAACAGGCACACCGCACCGAGCACAAAATTGACGAGCGGGATGTAAATCTGCCCGCGCATCATCGTGCTCATGTGCCTCACAAAAAACCTCGGCAAAAATCCAAGGTCCATCGCCTGGCTCGCCAGGGAAAACACCGCGCTGATCAATGCCTGTGACGCGATCACGGTCGCCGCAGTGGCCAGCAACACCATCGCGGAACGCGCCCACCCCTCCGGAATCATCATGAAAAACAAATTCGGATCCGATGCGAGCGAGGGATCGCGGGTCACCATCGCCGCCTGCCCGAGATAGTTGAGAATCAAGCTGGGGAAGACCACGTATCTCCAGGCCCGCAGGATCGGTTTCCTGCCAAAATGGCCGAGGTCCGCATAGAGTGCCTCGGCCCCGGTCACGGCCAGCACGACGGCTCCCACAATGGCCAGCGCCCCCCACCCGCCGCGCGAAAGCAGGTGGATCCCCTGCATCGGATTGAAGGCTGCAAGCACGGACGGAGCCGCTGAGATTTGCAGGGCACCGGTCACGGCCAGACTCAAAAACCACAGCGACATGACCGGACCGAAAACTCCTCCCAGGCGTCCCGTCCCGAACCTTTGGGCCACAAAGAGCGCGCCCAGGATCACCAGCGTGCCGGACAGGGAATAGTGTGCCCAATCCGGCCTGACTGCGGCGACGCCCTCGACCGCACTCAACACGGAAATCGCCGGCGTGATGGCTCCGTCGCCCAACAACATGGCCGCCCCAAATACAACCAGCGGTATCATCCACCCGCCCGCAAACCGCTTTTTACCCGACGCGCGCAGCAGCGCCATCAGGGCGAAAATCCCGCCTTCGCCGTGATAGTCGGCCCGCATGATGACCGTGGCGTATTTGATCGTCACCACGAGAAAAATGGTCCAGATCACCAGCGAGGCGACGCCGACGGCCGATGCCGGTCCGGTCAGCGAAAGCGCAGCTTCATAGGCATAGAGCGGGCTTGTCCCGATGTCGCCGAACACCACGCCCAGGGCCACGAGCGCCATCGCGGCATTCCGGGTTTCCTGTGGTTTGGCGGACATCGGAATCCTCTATAAGAACATTTCCGTGCCGGTGGCGAGAACGGTCTCGTAAAATCTCCGTGTTCCTCTGCTCCCTGCTGATGTGTTGCCAATCCGCCGCGGTCCGGTCTAGTTCGAAGCGCATGGTGACAGAGGCCGCAACAGTCTGCTCGGCGCGGCGGCGCTTCTCCTCGTCGTGCGGCTCCCCCCGCGAAACAAATGAACCGCGGGTTGGGACCGGAAAAGCAGTTTTTTCTTGATGTGCCTGCATGATAGTGTTTCAGTGCCTGCATGAGGAAGAGGCACACATCTCGATACACGGTGAGAGATATATCCGAGGCGGCCGATGCGCGCGTTCGGGAAACCGCCGCCATGGAAGACATCAGCCTGAATCATGCGGTTTTGAGGGCGTTGGACCGGGGGCTCGGCTTGGCGGAAGAGCCGGTTCGGTATCGCTCCCTCGGCAGGGTTGTTGCCGGTTCGTCCGGAAAAGTGGACCGCAAGGGATGGGCCGACATTCTCGAATCCCTGGACAAGGTCACCCCCGAGGATTGGAAGTGAGCCATGCGGATCCTCATCGATTCGAACCGCTTCATCGATTTCTGCGCGGGAGTCGAGGAAGTGGTCGCGACCTTCGAGCAGGCGGCGATCCTCGTGATCCCGTTTATTGTTCTGGCAGAAATCCGGGTCGGGGCCCAACTGGCCAAGCGGGGAGAAAACCAGGTTCGCACTCTGGGTGAACTGCTCAACCAGCAGGGGGTGCGGACCGTGCATTCAACCGACGGCACGGCCCACCACTACGCGTCGATCTTCGCCCAGCTCCGCCGCAAGGGAACCCCGATCCCGACGAACGACATTTGGATCGCCGCCCTCGCCCTCGAACACAACCTGATCCTCTACTCCCGCGACGCCCATTTCGACAAAATCCCCAGCCTGCCGCGCATGGGACACTAGCCCTTCGGGTTGCCGCGTATAAACCGTTTCAATTATTCCAGGGATTCGACAGAGGCGCGGAATCCGTCGTAGAGTTCTGCCATGTCATTTGTGCACCTCCATTGCCACTCGGAATATTCGCTGCTCGATGGGGCGGTGCGGGTGGAGGATCTGATCAGGAAAGCGAAGGAATTCGGGATGCCGGCGGTGGCTCTCACCGACCACGGCAACCTTTATGGGGCCGTGCCATTTTACCAGGCGAAAAAAGAGACCGGCGTGAAGCCGATCATCGGGTGCGAGCTTTATGTCGCCCCGGGACCGATGGCCGAGAAGAGCGCGTCGTCGGGGAAAGACGCGGCCTTCCATCTCACGGTGCTGGCGTCGGACGAGGATGGATACAAAAACCTGGTCAAGCTCGTGACCGCCGCGCACCTCGAAGGGTTCTACTACAAGCCGCGCGTGGACAAGGAACTCCTGGCCAGGCACTCGAAGGGCCTGATCGTGCTCAGCGGGTGCCTCAAAGGGGAGGTGAACTCCCTCCTCCAGGCGGGAAATTACAAGGCGGCCCAGCAGGCGGCGTCCTCATACCGCGACATTTTTGGAAAGGAAAACTACTTCGTGGAACTCCACGACCACGGCATGGACGCGCAGCGGCGCGCGAACCCGGACCTGGTCCGCATCGCGCGGGCCCTCGACCTCGGGCTCGTCGCGGCCAACGACGTGCATTTCCTCGAGCGCTCCCACCACGAGGCACACGACGTCATGATCTGCATCGGCACGGGGTCGATGGTCATGGACGAAAAGCGCCTGCGCTACGTCCCGGAACTCTATTTCAAATCCGCCGAAGAAATGCGCGCGCTTTTCGCGGAGATCCCGGAGGCCTGCGACAACACGCTCGCCATCGCCGGGCGATGCCATTTCGAGATGGAGTTCGGGAAGGCGAAATACCCGGCTTTCGAGCCCCCGGCCGGCAAGACGCGGGAAGGCCACCTCCGGGACCTGTGCTACGGAGGCCTGAGGACCCGGTATGGCGGACGGGCGGAGACGGATGACAGTTTGCGTGCCCGCCTCGACTACGAACTCTCTGTCATCGAGAAGACCGGCTTCGTCAGCTATTTCCTCATCGTCTGGGACTTTATCAGCTACGCGAAAAAGCGGGGCATCCCGGTCGGGCCCGGACGCGGGTCGGCGGCGGGCTCGCTGATCGCCTACGCGCTGGGCATCACGGACATCGACCCGATCCATTACGGGCTGATCTTCGAGCGGTTTCTGAACCCCGAACGCATCAGCCCGCCGGATATCGACGTGGATTTCTGCATGGACCGCCGCGGCGAGGTGATCGACTACGTGCGGAAAAAATACGGCGAGCGGGCGGTCTCGCAGATCGTCACCTTCGGAACGCTGGGGGCCAAGAGCGTGGTGCGCGATGTCGGCCGCGTGTTGGGCTGGAGTTACGGGGACGGCGACCGCATCGCGAAGATGATCCCCAACGAGCTCAACATCGACCTCGAATCCGCCGCGAAAAAAAACCCCGAGCTCGCCGCCGCCATCGAAAACGAACCCGCCGTCAAACAGCTCTGGGACTACGCGACCGTGCTCGAAGGCCTGAGCCGGAACACCGGGATCCACGCGGCGGGAGTCGTGATCGGGGACCGCCCGCTCGACGAGTTCATCCCCCTCTGCCGCGGAAAAGAAAACGAGGTCGTCACCCAGTATGCCATGGGCCCCCTCACCGACCTCGGGATGCTCAAGATGGACTTCCTCGGGCTCAAGACATTGACCGTGATGAACGAGGCCGTCCGCCTCATCCACAAAAAGGACCCGGCTTTCGATCTCGCCACCATCCCCGCCGATGATGCGGAAACCTTCGGCATCTACAACCGGGGCGAAACGCTCGGGGTCTTCCAGATGGAAAGCGGCGGGATCACCGGCTTCTGCAAAAATTTCGATATCAAGACGATCAACGACATCATCGCGCTCGGTGCCTTGTATCGCCCGGGGCCGATGCAGTTCATCCCGGATTACATCGAGCGCAAAAAGGGGCTGAAAAAGATCGAATACCTGCATCCCCTCCTCGAGAAAGTCTGCGCCGAGACCTACGGGGTCATGGTCTACCAGGAGCAGGTGCAGCTCGCGGCCAGCGTGCTGGCGGGATACTCGCTTGGCGACGCGGATCTCCTCCGCCGCGCGATGGGAAAAAAGGATGCAAAAAAAATGGAGCAGGAACGCGCCCGTTTCGTCGAAGGCTGCGGGCGGACCAACCAAATCGCACCCAAGATTGCGGACGCGATCTTCGGGTTCATCGCCAAGTTCGCGGAATACGGCTTCAACAAAAGCCACAGCGCCGCCTACGGCTGGATCTCCTACCAGACCGCTTTTCTCAAAACCCGCCACCCGCTCGAGTTCATGTCCGCGATGCTCAGCTTCGACGCCAGCACGACCGAGCGCCTCGCCGAGGTCATCGGCGAATGCCGCCGCATGGAGATCGCCATCCGCCCGCCGGACATCAACTCGAGCGACCTGAAGTTCACACCGCAGGAAGATGCCAAAGCAATCCGGTTCGGGCTTGGCTCGATCAAAAATGTCGGCACCGGAGCGATGGAGGCGGCCGTCGCCGAGCGGGAAAAAAACGGACCGTTCAAATCGCTCGAGGACTTCTGCTCGCGCCTCGACTCGCGCACGGTCAACCGAAAAATCCTCGAGAGCCTCGTGAAGTGCGGCGCATTTGACCCGTTCGGGAAATACCGCTCGCAACTTTTCGCCGAGATCGAACCCGCGATGGGGGCCGCAGCGGCGGTCCAGCGGGACCGTGCGAGCGGACAGGTTTCGTTGTTCGGCGACCTCGATATGCCGGACGAGAAGGGAAGCGTCGGCGGTGCGGCGAAAATCGACCCCTGGCCGCAGCAGGAAATGCTCGCCTACGAGAAAGAGCTCCTCGGCTACTACGTCAGCGGACACCCGCTGGACCGGTTCGCCGGCCATTTCGATTCGGGAAAATATTCGACAGTCGCCCAGGCTCTCCAGACAGAGGAATCCGGCGCGTTCAAATTGGCGGGGCTCCTGGCCGCAGTGGAAAAAAAATTCACCAAGAAAGACGGCAAGCCATTCGGCGTGCTGCTGCTGGAGGACTTCACCGGCTCCATGGAAATCACGGCATGGGAGGAGGCATTCACGAAAAATGCGGCGCTCATGGTGCCCGGCACCGCCCTCGCCGTCGGTGCCCGGATCACGCGGCGCGACGACTCGGTCCGAGCCACCGCGACTTCCATCGCCGCCTTGAAGCCCAAGGCCTCGGTCAAGCCGGTCCGCCTCAGGCTCGCGCGCGAAAAAATGCGGGAATCCGACCTCTCCCTGGTTCTGGAATCGGTCAAGCGCCACCCCGGTCCCCGCCCGCTGTTCCTGGAATTCGTCCGCCCGGATGGCGGCACGGTCGAGATCGCTGCGGGAGAAGAGTTCACCGTGGGCGATGAACGGGAAATGATCGAGGAACTCTCGGCCTTTGCCTTGTAAAAAAAGGCCGGGGCACATCCTTTTCTCCGCAAGGGGGCAAGGGTTTCCCCAATCCGCGCGTAACGCCAACGATGGGAGGGCGAACCTCCGTGTGAGCCCATTTATTACGGCTCAGACGGAGCTTCGCCCTCCCTCGCGTTATCGACATGTCGTCGAACCGCTCCCCTC
>JBAYTU010000053.1:0-24946 GCA_041675465.1 Terrimicrobiaceae bacterium
GAGGGGAGAGGTTCGACGACCTGTCGATAATGCGAGGGAGGGCGAAGCTCCGTCTGAGCCGTAATAAATGGGCTCACACGGAGGTTCGCCCTCCCATCGTTGGCGTTACGCGCGGATTTGGGTTCCGCTGCCGCGGTTGACATGCGTAAGTCATAATGCGCAATGTGGGAAAGCCATGAGAATCACCCTGTCCATACCCGACGCCGTTGCCTCCCGGTTCCAAATGGCCGTGCCTCCCCGCCAGCACTCCCGGCTCGTCACCCGCCTTTTGGAAGCCACCTTGTCCGAGCACGAAGACTCTCTTGCCGCGGCCTGCCGGGCGGCAAACCGGGACAAATCCCTCGCGCTTGAAATCGACGAGTGGCAGGCGTTTGAAGACAAAGCGCCCGAATGAGCGAGCCGACCATCACACGTGGCGAAGTCTGGTGGGTTTCACTTGATCCGGCTTAGGGATCGGAAATCAAGAAAACCAGACCTTGCGTGGTGCTCACGCACAACACGTTGAACAAACTGCGCAAGACGGTCGTTGTGGTGCCCCTCTCAACGGCTGCCAGGCCGCATCCTCCGATCACGGTCCCGGTATCATGCCACACTTTGGAGCGGGGCACTTTGCAGGGATTTTCAGAAGCGCGCGGATTTCCGATTCTCCAGTGTGAATTTTCCTTCCCTTGCATCCCGGAACCCACCCTTCAGACTCTTTCCATGCACCGTTCCTCCCGTTTTCTCAGCCTCCCCGCCTGCTTGTTTCTTGGAGCCGGACTCCTGGCCGCCCAAACCCCGCCCCCCGCGCCTGCGACGCCTCCCGCGCCCAAACCGGAGACATACATTCACCTCCACTTCGGTCGCCTGCCGAAAATCGCGCCGAACCCGCCGGACGAAAAACTTCCCCACGCAGTCCTCCGTGCGGGCGCGGCGGCGCAGCCCTTCCGCGCCAGCGTTGGCGGCAGGGAATACGACTTCGCCCAGCTTCTCCGCCTGCGCCCCGCCGACACCGATGGCAAGGACGTAAAGATCCTCACCCCCTTCAAGTTCACCCATCCCGGCCTGTTGAACGACCTGCGGGAACTCGAATTCATCAAAAAGAAAATCGCCGCCGGCGAACAGCCCTGGGCCGGGGAATTCGAGAAATTGAAAAAACACCGCTTCGCCAGCCTCGACTACGTGGCGAAAATGAAACCGGTGCCGGAGGTGATCTCCTGCGACTTCTCCGGCGCCAACAACAAGGGCTCGCTGGAAGAGCAGCGCGATGGCAACGCCGCCGTCACCCAGGCACTGCTGTGGTATTTCACCGGCGACGAAGCCTACGCCAAAAACGCCGCCCAGATTCTCGACACCTACGCCGCCACCGTCACCTCGCACGAAGGCAAAAACTGGTATCTCGAAGCCGCCTGGGTCGGCTCCGTCTTTCCCGTCGCCGCCGACCTTTTGCGGAGCACCTACCCCGCCTGGCAGGGAGCGCCCCGTGTCGCCAAGTGGTTCAACGATGTCCTGCTCCCGCCTCTCCACAGCCGCGCCGCCTACGGCAACCGCGAAAGCGCCGGCCTCAACGCCCTGGCCGCCATCGGCGTCTTCAACGAGGACACCGCCGCCCTCTACACCGCCCTTCAGCGCTGGATGAACTTCGTCCCTGCCTACCACTACCTCGCCGAAGAGGACGGCCCGATTCCCCACCTGCCGGACTACTGGACGCCGGACGTCGCCCCCAGCGAGGAATTCCTGCTCAAGCTCAACGCCGGCACACAGCCCAAGGACTGGACGCCGTGGATACAAATCGCCGCCGAAAAATGGAACATTAACATGCGGCGGGGCAAATTCGGTGACGACATCACCGCCATGCGCAAGGCCACGCTGGAAGAGCGCAACCCGGCGGCAGCCTGGCGGGGCGCGCCCGCGACCTATCTGTCCGGCTACACCGCGGAAACCGCGCGCGACCTTGCCCATGTGGACGCCGGCTTCAACTCCGAAATCAACACCGCCGAAATCGCCTGGCACCAGGGCATCGACGTTTACACCCCCATGCAAAAGCGCCTCACCCTCTTCATGGAAACCCACCTCGGCCTGCGCCTTGGCATCAAGCCGCCGCCGCCGCTCACCCTCGAACCGAGCTGGGAAGCGATGAGAAAACTCCGCGCCGGGGAGAAGCTTGAGAACGCGGTCGAAATCCGCCTCATCCCCTACGGCATCAGCGCCACCTGGGAAATCGCCTACAACCACTATGCCAACCGCCAGGGCATCCCCCTGCCCAACACCCGCCGCGTGATCGACTGCATCCGCCTCACCGGCCCCAACGGCTACAAAGTCCCCAAGGGCACCGAGCCCAACGCCGACGGCCTCTGGGAATTTCCAGCCCCCATCCCCCCGCTGTTTGCCACCGTCATCAGCGAATCGGCGGGCTGGACCGCCCTCTGGGAGGCATTTACCCACGGCGAGTTGGATGCGGACGGTGAATCCGGGAAGCGCAAGTAAACCGCCAAAGATATGCATTGGATTGACTGGCTCTTTATCGCCGTCCCGTTGGTGTTCATCTTTCTTGTGGGCGCTTACACGCGCCGGTACATGAAGAGCGTCGCCGATTTTCTCTCCGGCGGACGGATGGCGGGGCGGTATTTGATCGCCGTGGCACGGGGGGAACTGGGCTCCGGCGCGGTGGTGTTTGTCGCGGCATTTGAGATGATCCGGGAATCGGGCTTCACCCTGACCTGGTGGCAGTGGATCAACGTCCCCGTCGGTCTCATGATCGCCATCACGGGTTTCGTGGTTTACCGCTACCGCGAGACACGGGCCATGACCCTGGCCCAGTTCTTTGAAATCCGCTACAGCAAGTCCTTCCGCCTGTTCACGGGGGCGCTGGGCTTTTTTGCCGGCCTGGTCAACTTCGGCATCATCCCCGCCGTCGGGGCACGTTTCATCAGCGTCTTCCTCGGGTTTCCGCCGACGCTGGAAATCTTCGGCTTCACGGTGATGACGTATATTCCGGTGATGGCGGTGTTGCTGTCGATCACGGTCTATCTGACCATCACGGGCGGGCTGATTTCGGTCATGATCACGGATTGCATCGAGGGCATGATTTCCCAGATTTTCTATCTGGTCATCATTTTCACCCTGGTGTTCCTGTTTCCGTGGCGGGACATCATGGAGGTGCTGGGCAACCGCCCGGCGGGCCAGTCCCTGATCAACCCCTTCGATGCCGGGGGATTGAAAGACTTCAACATGGCCTATGTGCTGATGGGAGCCTTCACCGCCGTTTATGGCACCATGGCGTGGCAGAATGCGAGCGCCTACAACGCGGCCGGACTGACGCCCCACGAGAACCGGATGGGAAACATCCTGGGCCGCTGGCGCGATTCGGCGCGAACCACCGCCGTGGCGCTTCTGGGAGTCTGCGCCATAACCTATCTTTACCATCCGGACTTTGCCGCCCAGGCGGCCCATGTGCAGGAAACGATCTCCCACATCCCGGACCCGAAAATGCAGCAGCAGATGTTGTTGCCCACCGCCGTGACCGAGATGCTGCCCATCGGCGTGAAGGGCATGCTGTGCGTCATTTTGCTGATGGGGGTGTTCGGCGGGGATTCCACCCACCTGCATTCCTGGAGCGGCATCTTCATCCAGGATGTCCTGGTGCCGCTGCGCAGGAAACCATTCAGCCCCAAGGCCCACATCCGCCTGCTGCGCGGCTCCGTCATCGGCGTGGCGCTGACCGCCTTCATTTTCGGCTCGCTCTTCCGGCAGATGGAGTATGTCGCCATGTGGTGGGCGGTGACCGGGGCCATCTACGTGGGCGGGGCGGGAGCCGTCATCATCGGCGGGCTCTATTGGAAGAAGGGAACCACCGCAGGGGCCTGGGCCGCCCTGCTGACGGGCTCCAGCCTTTCCGTGGGCGGGATTGTCGCCCGGTTGATCCTGGATGAAAAATTCCCGCTCAACGGCATGGAAGTCTCCTTTTATGCCTGCCTGGCGGCCATCGCTGTTTACGTGGTTGTCTCACTGCTGACCTGCCGCGAAGACTTCAACATGGACCGCATGCTCCACCGCGGTGCTTATGCCAAGATCAAGGAACGGGGAGGCGACCAGCAGGAGATGGGTCCCGCAGTCCACCGCAGGATTTCGTTCCTGGGCAAAATTCTCGGATACGATGAGAATTTCACCCGTGGGGACAAGTGGATCACCGGCAGCCTTTTTGCCTGGAGCATGATTTGGTTCGGCACGTTTGTCAGCGGTTCCCTCTGGAACCTGCTCGCCCCCTGGCCGCTGGAAGTCTGGAGCGCGTTCTGGCACTTCCAGGCGGTGGGCATTGCCATCCTAGTGGCGGTCGCCACCTCCGTCTGGTTCACCTGGGGCGGGCTGCGGGACATCCGTGACCTTTTCAGGCGCTTGCGCTCCCAGAGCGTCAACCACATGGATGACGGAACCGTCGTGGGGCATCAGAATCTGGACGAGGCTCCAACGGACCCAAAACCTGACGTGCCGGAAAGCCGCGATTTTCTCCAGTGAGAATACAGCGAACATTGTGCGTCGTTTTTGTGCCGATAGCCTGAATGGATGAAGGCACATCCCGTCCTTCTGGAAATTCATGAATACGAATACACGGACGAAAGCGGCTCCATCTCACGCCCGGAATTTTCAGGATCGGAAGCCTGAAAAACCGAACCGCGCCGGCCCGAGCGTTTTGTCGGCGGCGGACTCAGGGAATACGCCGCCGCGCGCCATCCGGAGGGTTCTGGTCACGGGAGCCACGGGGTATCTCGGGCGTTCCCTTAGCGAAGTGCTCGCGGAGGATTTTGATCTGATTCGCATGGATGTTGCGCAGGCATCGGGACCGGGCGAATTTCTTTCCGCTTCCGTGACGGACGGGGCGGCGCTGGAAGCGGCTTGCCAGCGGGTGGACGCGGTGGTTTTGGCGCACATGGCTCCCAATCGTCCAAAGGTCTATGACTGGCCGGATGCCTGTATGGATACCAATGTGAAAGGCACGGCGCTGGCATTCGAGGCCGCAGCGCGCAACCGCATCCGGCGGGTTGTTTTGATTTCAAGCATTTCCGTGGTTGGAGGCCATCCGGCCCGCGCTTTCCCTACAGCCGAACTCCCGTTTGCCCCCGTCAACCTCTATACGATGACGAAAATGCTGCAGGAGAATATCGCGGGCTACTATCACCGGCGGCACGGAATGGAAATCGCCATCCTGCGGCCCGCCTATATTTTGCGCGAGGATTCCCTGGTCAACAAATACGGCACGAAGAGGAATGCCATCACCTGGCACTGCATCGACCCGCGGGACATCGGCCGGGCCGTGAGAGGAGCCCTTTTCGCCAGGGACCTGAAATTGGAAACCTTCTATCTTGCCGCAGGGCCCGAAGCGGAGGAACACATCGATCTGGCGGCCTTGAAAGAGCGCCTCGAATGGATGCCCAGGCACCGCTTTGAAGGCATCGCCGTGGAGACCGTTTAGCACCTGTCAGCATCAGGACTGGCGGCGTATTTCCTCCGATTTCCCTCCGCAACTACACGTTTATGAACAGACTCATTGCCGATCTCACACACCTGCCTTCCCCGATTTCTGACGAGGCCAGCCAGCGGCTTGCACAAGGCCGCGGCGCTGCGCGCAATCCCGCCGGGGTCGAGATCTCCCTGGACTCCCGCAGCCTGCTTCGCGGGGGCAAACCCTGGATGCCGGTCATGGGGGAAATGCAGTATTCGCGATGCGCGCAGTCCCTCTGGCGGGATGGCCTGCTCAAGATGAAGGCAGGCGGAGTCGATGTGGTGGCGACTTATGTCTTTTGGATTCATCACGAGGAAATCGAAGGGGCGTTCGATTTCTCCGGCCGGCGAAGCCTGCGCGAGTTTGCCTTGTTATGCCAGGAACTTGGTCTTTATCTGTGGCCGCGCTGCGGACCGTGGGTTCACGGAGAATGCCGCAATGGCGGATTCCCGGATTGGTTGCTGCAGCAGGGTTACTTCGCTTTTGTTCCGGAGGAATCAAAAAATCGGGACGGCATTGCCAACGCTCCGCGCGAGGGTTTTGCGCTGCGCAGCGATGATCCGGGATATTTGGCCAAGGTCCGGGCCTTCTATCGGCAGATTGCCAGGCAGTTGGGCGGCCTGTTTTGGAAGGAGGGTGGACCGGTGATCGGGGTCCAGCTTGAGAATGAATACGAAGGCCCCGCCGAGCATCTTCTGACTCTCAAAAAGATCGCCCGCGAATCGGGATTGGACGCGCCATTCTACGCGGTCACGGGCTGGCCCGGCACGAGCACGCCGATCCCGTTCGGAGAGTTGCTCCCGCTCTACGGCGGCTATGCGGAAGGATTCTGGGACCGGAATACCGAGGCGATGCCGGGTGCCTATTGGGAAGGGTTCGCCTTCAAGCCCCGGCGGGTTGACGCGAATATTGCCACGGATCATTTCGGCAGGCGTGAAACGGCGGAGGACCGTGACGAGGGGGCGTATCCCTACCTGACCTGTGAAATCGGCGGGGGAATGCCCGTCAGCTACCACCGCCGCGTGCGGCTTTCCTCCGCCGATGTCGTCGTGTCGGCGCTGGTCAAGCTGGGTGAGGGCAACAGCCTGCCTGGCTATTACATATACCATGGGGGAACAAACCCCGACGCGCAGCTTTCAACCTTGAACGAATCGCAGGAAACGGGCTATCCGAACGACCTCCCGGCCAAGACCTACGATTTTGACGCGCCCTTGGGGGAGTTCGGCCAAGTCAGGGAGCACTACCACGCCTTGCGTCGGTTGAACCTGTTCATCCGCGACTACGGGGAACTCATGGCGGCGATGTCTCCGGTGTTTCCCACGGACACTCCCGCAGGCAAACACGACACGGAAACGCTGCGCTGGTGTGTCCGCAGCGACGGCCGGGGCGCGTTCCTTTTTGTTAATAATTATCAGCGCCTTCAGCCGATGCCGCCCAAGAGGGATGTGCAATTCACTCTCCGGTTCAAGACGGGCGACATCATCCTGCCGGGTGATCCCGTCACTCTGGCGGCAGACAGTTATTTTGTTTGGCCGATCAATATCGACCTCGGCGGAATCAGCCTGATTTACGCAACGGCCGAGTTGCTCTGGAAATTGGACGACGGCGACACTCGTTATGTTTTCTTTGCGGAAACCGCGGGCGTTCCGGCCGAATTTGTGTTCGACAAACCGGTCGAGCCGGTGGCCTCGGCCGGAAAAATCACGAGAAAAGGCGAACGCGTTCATGTAGGCCTGATTCGTCCCGGCCTCGACGCGGCTATCCGGCTGCAAGCCGCCGGGGGCCGGAAGATTTGCATCGTGTTGCTTGATGGCAAGACGTCGCTTTCCGGCTGGAAAGTGATGCTGGGGCAGCGCGAGCATATTGTGCTCACCCCTTCCAATGTGCTTGTGGAAGGCAACCGCCTGCGTTGTCAGACGGACAGGGGTGAGGAGGCCAGCCTGGCGTTGTTGCCCGCGCCGCCCCATGTGACGATCCGCGGCCATTTGACGGAGGGAAAAAGCGATGGCGTTTTCACCCGTTACTCCCTGCCCGGATCGGATTCCCCGCCCTTGGCTGTCAAGGTGGAGCAGATCAGGAACGCGGAGCCCGCGCGGCCCGTGCCCATTGGTCCGACAGGAGTTGCCGAAGCGCCTTCGGATGCGGAATTCGAGCGGGCGGCAGTTTGGAGAATCAAACTCCCGGTTCAGCCCGGGGCTTCACGCGAAATCTTGCTGCGCTTCAACTATCTGGGCGATGCCGCCCGCATCTATCACAACGGCCGCCTGCTGACGGACAATTTTTACCACGGCACTCCGTTTGAATTTGGGATCAAGCCGTATGCCCCGGGCATTTATGACGGGGAGTTGCTTCTCAAGGTCCTGCCGCTGCGCCAGGATGCGCCGGTTTATCTTCTGCCCGAAGCATGGCCGACCCGGCCGACCCCTGAAGGCACGGCGGAACTCAGGGAAACGCAAATCGTAGAAACCAGCGAGGTGGAGGCAATCGTTTCTTAGTTTGGCTCATCAAACTCTCATCAAACTCTTTTCATGCACCGTTCCTCCCGTATTCTCAGCCTCCCCGCCTGCTTGTTTCTTGGAGCCGGACTCTTGGCCGGCCAAACCCCGCCTCCCGCGCCTGCGACGCCTTCCCCCGCGCCGAAAGCGGAGACCTACGATCACCTCCACTTCGGCCGCCTGCCGAAAGTCGCGCCGAACCCGCCGGATGAAAAACTCCCTCCCGCCGTCCTCCGCGCGGGCGCGGCGGCGCAGCCCTTCCGCGCCAGCGTCGGCGGCAGGGAATACAACTTCGCCCAGCTTCTCCGCCTGCGCCCAGCCGACACCGATGGCAAGGATGTAAAGATCCTCACCCCCTTCAAGTTCACCCATCCCGGCATGTTAAACGACCTGCGGGAACTCGAATTCATCAAAAAGAAAATCGCCGCCGGCGAACAGCCCTGGGCCGGGGAATTCGAGAAACTGAAAAAACACCGCTTCGCCAGCCTCGACTACGTCGCGAAAATGAAACCGGTGCCGGAGGTGATCTCCAGCGACTTTTCCGGCGCCAACAACAACTGCTCGCTGGAAGAACAGCGCGACGGCAACGCCGCCGTTACACAAGCTCTCCTCTGGTATTTTACCGGCGACGAAGCCTACGCCAAAAACGCCGCCCAGATTCTCGACACCTACGCCGCCACCGTCACCTCGCACGAAGGCAGGAACTGGTATCTCCAAACCGCATGGATCGGCTCCGTCTTCCCCGTCGCCGCCGACCTTTTGCGGAGCACCTACCCCGCCTGGCAGGGAGCGCCCCGGGTCGCCAAATGGTTCAACGACGTCCTGCTGCCGCCTCTTTACAGCCGCGCCGCCTACGGCAACCGCGAAAGCGCCTGCCTCAACGCCCTGGCCGCCATCGGCGTCTTCAACGAGGACACCGTCGCCCTCTACACCGCCCTCCAGCGCTGGATGAACTTCGTCCCCGCCTACCACTACCTCGCCGAAGAGGACGGCCCCATTCCCCGCCTGCCGGACTACTGGACGCCGGACGTCGCCCCCAGCGAGGAATTCCTGCTCAAGCTCAACGCCGGGACCTCCCCCAAGGACTGGACGCCGTGGATCCAAATCGCCGCCGAAAAATGGAACATTAGCATGCGGCGGGGCAAATTCGGTGACGATCTCGGCGGCTTGCGCAAGACCGCGCTGGAAGAACGGGACCCGGCGGTGCTCTGGGGGGGCGCACCCGCGACCTACCTGTCAGGTTACACCGCGGAAACCGCGCGCGACCTTGCCCATGTGGACGCCAGCTTCAACTCCGAAATCAACACCGCCGAAATCGCCTGGCACCAGGGCATCGACGTTTATGCCCCCATGCAAAAGCGCCTCACCCTCTTCATGGAAACCCATCTCGGCCTGCGCCTTGGCATCAAGCCGCCCCCGCCGCTCACCCTCGAGCCAAGCTGGGACGCCATGAGAAAACTCCGTGCCGGAGAGAAGCTTGAGAGCACGGCCGAAATCCGCCTCATCCCCTACGGCATCGGTGCCACTTGGGAAATCGCCTACAACCACTATGCCAACCGCCAGGGCATCGCCCTGCCCAACACCCGCCGCGTGATCGATATCATCCGCCTCACCGGCCCCAACGGCTATAAAGTCCCCAAGGGCACCCCGCCCAATGCCGACGGCCTCTGGGAATTTCCAGCCCCCATCCCCCCGCTGTTTGCCACCGTCATCGGCGAATCGGCGGGCTGGACCGCCCTCTGGGAAGCCCTCACTCACGGCGAACTCAATGCCAGTCGCCAGCTTCCATAGTCCTGCGTAAATGACGTAACAAGGCGGTTCTCCAGTGAGAATGCAACAGCTATTGTCCGTCGTTTTTGCGCCGATAACCTGAATGGAAGAAGGCACATCCCGTCCTTCGGGAAACTCATGAATACCAATACACGCCCGGAAGCGGCTCCATCTCAGGCCCGGAATTTTCAGGATCGGAAGTCTGAAAAACCGAACCGCGCCGACCACAGCATTTTGCCGGCGGCGGACTCAGGGAATACGCCGCCGCGCGCCATCCGGAGGGTTCTGGTCACGGGCGCCACGGGGTATTTGGGCCGTTCGCTTTGTGAGGTGATGGCGAAAGATTTCGATCTGATCCGCATGGATATTGCGGGCTCGGGGTTGCGGAACGGGGATGCCGGACAGGAAATACTGGGCTCGGTGACGGATCGCGACCTTCTCGATCGGGCTTGCGGCCAGGCCGATGCCCTGGTGTTGGGCCACATGTTTCCCAATCAGCCGGGAGCATATGCCTGGCCGGATGAGTGCATGGACGTCAACGTGAAAGGGGTGGCGCTCGCGCTGGAGGCCGCCGCGCGGCATCACATCAAACGCGTGGTGCTGATCTCCAGCGTGGCGGTGGTCTGGGGCCACGTGCTGGCGAAAACGTTTCTCACGAACGATCTGCCGCCTTTCCCCACCAACATTTACGGAATGACGAAATGGCTGCAGGAAAATGTCGCATGGTATTATCACCAGTCCCGCGGGCTGGAAATCGCCGTGCTAAGACCCGCCCATGTGTTGCGCGGGGACTCGCTGGTCGATAAGTATGGCGAGAAGCGGGACCTGGTCACCTGGCAGTGCATCGACCCGCGGGACATCGGGCGGGCGGCGGTGGCGGCCCTGCGCGCCAGGGAACTCGCGTTTGAGAAATTCCATCTGATGGCGGGTCCGGATGCGGAGAACCATGCCGACCTCGATCCCGCCAGGGAACACCTGGGTTGGGTGCCGCAGTGCCGCTTCGAGGGCCTCCCCGTGGAGTCCGTTTGGCCCGCAGTTTCATGAAAGCGCGGGTCTGTTGAGAAGGCATTTTGTCCAACGCGCGATCACCTGCTACCCTGGAAAAATCATTTGGAACCCTTTTTAACTCCCCGTCACCTTCACCGGGCTTGACGCGCTTGCGATTTGATCGACCCGGTCCCAGCCGCGAGCCGGGGCCGCAGTGTCTCCCCCGGGAACCAGGTGCTGTCAATCAGGGTGCGAATGGGGACTTCCGGAGCGCCCCGCTCGCCGCGGTGGATCATTCCCACCAAAACATCCAAGGCTGTTTTCCCGATTAGAAAGTCGTTTTCGTTGGCTCCGGAGATGCGGGGATTCTTCGGGTCCACGGCCATGCTGACAAAACCGATGTCCGCTGGAACCTGGTATCCGAGTTTCTCGACCTCCGGGAGGAAATTGTTGAATCCGATCAAAACATCCGGCTGGTATTTTTTGATCCACTTCGCGAAGGCCGCGCCCTCCTTGGAAACCATCCGGGGAATTTGCGACAGCTCCGGGTAGCGCGAATAGATATGCATCAGCCTTGAGATCCAGATGTAATTTCCTCCTGCGTCCGTGGAGGGAAGGATGCAATAACCGGGGCGGCGGTAGCCCAGTTCCACCAGTTTTGCGATGACGAGGTCCATGGTCTGCGTGTGGTGGTTGGTCACCAGATGCAACATGTGCGGGTGCATGGAATAGCCGAAAGCCACGGCGGAAAAGTCCTGGAAATCCAGGCCGATGCTCCCTTGGGACACCGGTTGGGGCGCGATCAGGAGGCCGGTGATGTTTCGGGCCTGAAAAATCCGCCGCATCTTGGCCGGAGTCATCCCGTTTTCGTGCAACCAAAATTCCTGCAACATGTAGCCGAGGTCGTCGGCGCGGGCGGAGGCCCCCTCGAAGTAATTCCTGTAAGTGGAATTCACCAGCAGCGCATTCCGGTCGGGCCAGTTGTTGATCCAGGCGATGACGGCGTGAAAAGCCGCGGTGCGTTTCGAGTTCCGATAGGAAATCAGGGCCGAAAGCATCGGATCGGGCCGATAGCCCAGTTCGGCGGCCACGGCGCGGATTTTTTCCCGGGTGGCCTTTTTCAGCCGTGGCGAGTCCCGCAGGGCCAGACCCACTGTCGTGTGATGCAGCCCCACCGCGCGGGCGATGTCCCGGATCGAAATGCGTTTTGCCATGAAGGAGGGGATTTGAATTCTCCAGTGTGAATAATGTGGTTTGGCAAATCAATTCTTATTCTCACACCCCGGGGATCCGAGGGGATTATGCGGAACCGCCTGCCCGGTGCAGCACCTTGACGCCCAGCCTGGGAAGGATGATCCGGCCTTGGAGCGTGCCGCCGTCCAGCAGGTCTTCCATCGGTCCGGTTCCAAGGTTCACCTCCTTTTCTTCGGGCAGAAAGTTCATCAGGAAGACAAAATCGCCGGTCCCGTCGCTTCGGACCCGCGCGGTCACGCCTTCGGGCAATTCATTTTCCAGCGCCCGCCGCAGGTTCAGTTGCGTGGCCAGCGTGCCCGTGAAATCCTCGATGAAGCGGTCGTCCATGCGCGCCGCCACATAGAAGGCGCGTCCCCGGCCAAGCCGGTTTTCCGTGAGGGCGGGGTGCCCTGCGTAAAAATCTCCGCCATAGACCGCCAGGACCCCGGCGCTCTCGGCGTGGATGAGGTCGCAAAGTTCCCGTGCTTCGTAGGCGCCGGACAGTCCGAGGGAATTATCCGGCACGGGCAGCACGGCGTTGGTTTCCCCTTCGTGCAGGGCGTCGATTTCCTCGGACCAGATGCCGAGCGTCCTGCGCAAAGGTCCGGGGAATCCCCCGGTAAAGCAGAGGTCGGTTTCGTCCACAATTCCCGACCAGCAGGTGCAGACGAGGGTTCCTCCCGCCTCGACGAAGGCGGTGAGCCGTTCGGCGGTTCCGGGGCGCAGCATGTAAAGCATGGGCGCGACGAGCAGCCGGTAGGAAGAAAACTCGCAGTCCATGTTGATGACATCCGCCGCGATGCCCCGCTTCCAGAGCGGACGGTAATGCCGCTGGCACAGGGTCTCGTATCCCTTGTTCCGGCGGGGACCCTGCGCATCCTCCAGAGCCCAGCGGTTCTCCCAATCGAAGATCAGCGCGGCCTCCGCCGGCGTGGCACTTCCCGCGACGGCATCCAGCCGGGCGAGAAGACAGCCCACTTCGGCAACTTCCCGGAACACGCGGGTATGCTCGTGGCCGACATGGTCCACCACAGCACCGTGAAACTTCTCCGAGGCCCCCCGGCTTTTCCGCCATTGAAAATACTGCACGGTGTCCGCGCCGTGGGCCACCGCCTGCAGGGAGGCCAGCCGGTGCATTCCGGGGCGTTTCAGTTTGTTGACATCGCGCCAGTTCACCGACGAAGGGGTGCTTTCCATGAGCATGAAGGGCCTGCCGCCTTTCAGCGAGCGGTTCAGATCGTGGGTGAAGGCGGTCGCGCACGCCTCCCAGACATCGCCGCCGGGCGATCCCCAATTCGGGTAGGAATCCCAGGAAATGACATCGAGGTGCGGGGCGAACTTCCAGTAATCCAGATCGAAAAAGAGTCCCATCAGGTTGGTCGTCACAGGGATGCCGGGGGTAATTTTGCGCAGCGGGGTGCTCTCGTGTTTCATGAAGTCCACAGTCTGGTGGGTCATGAAGCGTTTCCAATCCAGGATCAATCCGTGCAGGAAGTGCTCTCCGCGGGGGGAGGGGGATTCGATCTGCGACCAGTCGGTGTAGTTGTGGCTCCAAAAGGTCGACCACCAGGCCAGATTCAGATTTTCCAGGGTCCCGTAGCGGTCCCGCAGCCAGGAGCGGAAGGCTTCCTGGCAAAGTGCGCAGTGGCAATACCCGCCGTATTCGTTGGAGACATGCCATACGAGCAGGGCCGGGTGGCTTCCGTAGCGCCCGGCCAGCAGGGCATTGATCCTCGCGCACTTCTCCCGGTAAACCGGCGAGGTCATGCAGTGGTTGTGCCTCATGCCGAAGAGGTGCCGTTGCCGGTTTTCATCCACCCGCAGGACTTCGGGGTAGCGCTGCGCCATCCACGCCGGACGGGCCCCGCTGGGGGTCGCCAGCACCACGTAAATGCCTGCGGAAATCAGGTCATCCATCGTCCGGTCCAGCCACTCGAAGTCGAAGCGGCCTTCCTCGGGTTCGAGGGCCGACCAGGCGAAAACGCCGACCGTCATGGCATTGCATCCCGCCAGTTTCATGAGGCGGATGTCCTCCTTCAACACCTCGGGACTGTGGCACCACTGGTCCGGATTGTAGTCCCCGCCGTGCAGCAGGCGGGGAAAGCGGGGATTGATGGGAGGATAACTTGGCGGTTTCATCAAAAGATTTGGAGAGCGTGATGGGGGGCGGGACGGTTTGTCAATTTTTATGGGAACATCAGGCCGATGGGCACCTTGGGTCCCGTTTGCGCCGGACACCTCTTCAGCCCGTATTTCACCCTCAAGCTCACCCAATCCCTCAACGGCAACGGAACCATCGCCACATGTCTGAAACTAATCCCTATAAACAACTGATGCGTTGCCTCCATATTCCTGCGTCCATGAAAATTCTCCAGTGAGAAAACTTGTCTCTTTGCTCTTATGCCGATGTGTCCTATAATGGCAGACATGAGATCAGCCCCCCCCCGCACGCGAGGCTTCACGCTGGTGGAAGTGACCATGTCGATAGGGATTGTTTCCTTTGCGCTGCTGACAATGATCGGGCTGCTGCCGGCGGGGCTGGGATCTCTGCGGGATTCGAACCAGCAATCCATCAACGCGCAAATTTTGCAGCGCACTTCCAGCGGCCTGGTGGTGGCGGGTTTTTCGAATCGGGCGGATTTTTCGGGTTTCAGCGGCACAAATTTATACTTCGACGGCGAGGCGCAGCTTCTTGCAAGCTCCGCAGGGGCGCGTTATCAGGCGGCGGTGACGGTCCAGGTTCCCAGCGTGCCGGGGGTGGCGGGAAACGACGCGCGGGATTTCGCTTCCTCGTTGAAGCGGCTGGGGATTGCCATTTCGCGCGTGGATATTCCCAATGCGGCGACCAATTCGTATGCTCTGCAAATTTCCTATCGTTGACCTGCGGCGTGGACACGAACCCGCCCCAGTAGGCATCCCCCGTCTGCATGAAATCGCGGCCCCCCCTTGTTGAAATGCCGGAAAATGTGGCGGAGAGGCGGAAGCGGGACGGTTTCACGATTTTGGAGTTGTTGACGGCAACGGCGATTCTCGCCGCCATTCTGGTGATGGTATTTTCGGTCCTCAGCCACGGCACGGACGTCTGGCGAAGGGCAAACGCGAACATCGACGCCTTTCAAAACGCCCGGGCGGTTTTCGACATCATGACGAGCCGACTCGGCCAGGCGACGCTGAATACGTATTGGGACTATTATGATGCGGGGTATCAGCCATTCCGACTGGCGGCAAATGTCGCCGATTTTGTGCCGAAGTATTACGGGCGTTATTCCGACCTCCACTTCGTTTCCGGCCCCGCCGCGTCCCTGCTCCCGGCTCCGCCGCCGGGCGCTTCGGCTCTGGCCACGCAGGCCGTGTTCTTTACCGTTCCCACGGGGCTGACGACGAACGCGGCTTATCAGCCGATGCCGGAATTGCTGAGCGCCTGCGGGTTTTTCGTGGCCTTTGGCGGCGACGACGTGACGCGACCGGCCATCGTCACCGCGCCCATCAACTATCGGTGGCGCTTGATGGAACTGACCGCTGCGGCGGAGTCTCCCGGTCTCTTTGACCCTGCGACCGGGACGGACTGGTTCACCGCGCCTGTCGCGGGCGGGCAGGTGCGCCCGCTTGCCGACAACATCATCGCCCTCGTCATCTGGCCGCGCCTCGCTCCGCAGAATGACCCGGAGGGTGCCGCCATTGCGCCGGACTACGCCTACGACTCCCGGACGACTGCGGCCTGGTCGGGCGGGCGGCAGCCCATTCAGGCCCACCAGCTTCCGCCGTCCGTGCAGGTGACGATGGTGGCCATCGACGAGGCTGCGGCGATCCGCCTGCAAAACGGCTCGACGCCGCCGACAGCCATCACCGGCGCGCTGGCGGGACGGTTCAGCGGTGACGTGACCGCTTGCGCCGACGATCTTCGACAGGTGGAGGCGGACCTCGTGAAGAGCCACATCAACTATCGCGTGTTTACCACGACGGTGGCCTTGCGCGAATCCCGTTGGAGCCCATGAGAATCGGAAATCGAAAATCCCAAGGCTTTTCCCTGGTCGAGCTTCTCACGGTAATGGCGATCATCGCGCTTCTCGTCGCGCTGGCGGTTCCGGCCTTCCAGAGCGTTGCCCTTGGCTCGTCGCTCTCGCGGGGCGGAGAGATCGCCGCCGATCAGCTCGCCCTGGCGCGGCAGCTGGCCGTCAGCCGCAACAGCCAGGTGCAGGTGCGCATGGTCCGGCTGCCGGACGAACCCGCAGGATACCGGGCGTTTCAATTGTGGGGGCAGGGGACAAACTTGACGGATTTTGTGCCGCTCACCCGCCTGACGGTTTTGCCCGAGGGGGTTTCCCTGGCCTCGAATGCCACGCTTTCCCCGCTGCTCAACGATCCCGCGCTGACAACCTTCAAGACCAACGGCATCTTTCCCGGCAAGGGCGCTTTGGAATATTGCGGTTTCCGCTTCAAGCCTGGCGGCGGCACCGACCTGCCCTTCAACGCGACGAATGCCTTCCTGACCGTCGTCTATGCCCGGGACGGCGGCGCGACCGCGCTGCCGCCCAATCATTGCATCATCCAGATCGACCCGGTAAGCGGCCGGGCCAAAACCTACAGGCCGTGAAAAATTCCAAAATTTCGAATCTCGAATCCCGGCGCGGCATGGCGCTGGTCATCGTGCTGGCGATCATCGTTCTCGTGCTGGGGCTTTGCGTGGGTTTTCTGGCCCGGGTTTCCACGGAGAGGAATTCGTCGAAGAGTTATGCTTCCGCAGTCGATGCGCGCCTGCTGGCGGACACCGCCGTGCAGATCGTCCAGGGGCAGATCGACGCCGCCACCACCCAGGGGACGAAAGTGGCATGGAGTTCCCAGCCGGGGCTGATCCGCACTTATGATGACTCGGGCCAGCCGGCGAAATCCTACAAACTTTACAGTTCCGGCGCGATGCAGACCGCAGGCGCGCTCAACCCCGCCACCGAGGCGGGCGCGCTGGCAAACTGGTTCGACAGCCCCGCCCTTTACACCGACCTCAACGCGCCGGTGGACACCCGGTTTTCGGGCACCGCAGACTGCTGGCCGATCCTCGATCCATCCTCCTTCGTGACAAACGGAACGAGCCCGCCAACACCGCAGGGCTTCAGCATCAGCGGAGCCCCCACCGGGGCGTATCAAGGAGTCACCAATCCTGCTCCGATGCCTGTGAACTGGCTCTATGTTCTGAAAGACGGGCAGATTGTCGCGCCCACCGGCTCGGGAAACACCGCCGCAATTGCCGGAGCCTCGGCCTCCAACCCCATCACGGGGCGCATCGCCTTCTGGACCGATGACGAAACCTGCAAGGTCAACATCAATACGGCTTCGGAGGGCACCTACTGGGACGTGCCTCGTTTCATGAATTTGATCGATCAAAAGTTCGGCATTTTCCAACCCGTCAAAAATGAATTCCAAAATTATCCGGGGCATCCGGGCGGAATCAGTCTTTCGAGTGTTTTCCCAAATCTTGTTTCCGGCACGGATCCAGCGACGCAAAACGACCCGTTCTATTCCCTCGCCCCGCGCATTGAAAAGGGTGGTTCACTGAATCTCACGGTAACGGCAACCACAAGTCTCCTGCCAGTGGAGATGGATCACGACCGGCTGTATGCCAACGAAGACGAATTGATCTTCAACAATGCCCGCCTCGCCAATGCCGGCCTTTCCCAATCCGACATCGCGGGGGCAAAGTTTTTTTTGACCGCCCAAAGCCGCGCCCCGGAAACCAATTTGTTCAACCTGCCCAAGATCGCCTGCTGGCCGGTTCACACGGCCACTGATCACCGCAGCGCTTTTGACAAGCTCATTGCCTTCTGTTCCGCCATCAATGGCCTGCCCTACTATTTTCAACGGCAGGACAAGGACAGCACCACGTTTGACTATGCCAATATCCCGCGCAATCAGAATCTCTACTCCTATTTGCAGACGCTGACAGGAAGAAATGTGCCCGGATTCGGCGGAACCCTCGCGACAAAGTTCGGAGCCGACAGAGACCAGATTCTCACGGAAATCTTCGATTACATCCGCTGCACCAATCTCAACGACCTGAATGTCCCCGACCCCTCCTGCCAATACGCGGGAGGCACGACTTCCTATCTGTTCGGCCAGGGTGAAGTGGCCCCGATAACCGTCGGTGGCACCCGCGGTTTTGGCCGTTTTGTGACGATCAACGAAGCGGCCTTGTGGATCATTTGCACGGCGGATCCGGGGACCCCAACCTCCAACGACCCTGCTACGAATCTCACGCTGGCAGCCGGAACCGCCCTGACCAAGAATGATGGATCGAACCCGAAGACCAAGCAGATCCGCATCGAGGCCGGGTTGATCCTGGATCTCTTCACGCCGATGCACGGGGCCGTCCGCATGCACCCCGATATCGAAATTCTCGTCGATGGTCTGCAAGACTGGACCGTCAAGGGCAACGCGGATGCCGCAGATACCAATTTCGGATTCCCGTCCCAAGCCCGGCAGACCTACACGGATGCGGGAGTTTTTCAATTCGGCACGCGTTCGGCCTGGGTGAATTCCATGTATAACATGGGAGGTTACATGGGAGCAAACTGGGCCATGTTTAAGCGCCAGATACGCGCGCGCAATTCCAATCGCCTCGAGAAGGATGCTGATTTCTCCGGTTCCAGCGACTCGAGCGGCGTGATGAACCAGCAGGATCCATTCATAAGCGAACCCGTCACCGTGAATGTTACGCAAACCAACCCGCAACTTGCTTTTTCCGGCAATTGCACGGTCACCATCCGGCAGCGCACCACCGGAACAGTCATCCAAACCTTAAACCTCAGCTTTCCGGCAACCACTTCGCCGGCTCCCGTTTTGTCCACCAGCAAAGCCTGGACGTTTCAGGCACGCGGATGCGGCATCGGTGTTGCCGGTGGGCGCTTCACGTCGGTGCCTGTGGTCAAGGATGTGAATAATGATGTCATCCATTCCCTGGTCGCGGCACAAGGCGGACAGACGGTTGATCCCCGCTTCATCGCCATGACGGGGACGGTCGCCGCCGGAACGCTTTTCAGCATGCATCCCAATGCTGATGGCACTCATAAACTGGCCCATACCATCATCTCAAATCCCATGAGCGGCTTTGGAGGATACACAGCCGGATCTGTCAATGGCAATACCGGGACCCTGGCGAATCTTGGAGGGAAGACCTACCCATTCGCTTATTGGCCTTGTCCCAAGGTTCCCTGGCCGGCTCAGGCCGCCATGGATAATGGAGACTGGGATAATGGGCTGGGCGACCTTGCGGATGGCGGCTTTTTGAACGAGCCGGACCAGGGCAACATCGCGTCGTCCTACTCAACTCCCTATTACACCTCCGGAAATGTCTCCGATGCCACCTTCACCTCCCCAAGCCGCATGATGCCCTCTCCGGGAATGTTTGGCTCGCTGCCAACCGGTTTCAAGCGCGGCCAGGGTTGGCAGACTCTCCTCTTCCGCCGCCAACCCGCCCACCCGGGTTATGTCGATTCCGGCACCGCGTCTCCGAAGGGAAACGGCGGGTTCGCCAATGCCCCGGATTATTTGATGATGGATCTTTTCTGGATGCCGGTTGTTGAACCCTACGCGATCAGCGAACCGCTCTCGACCGCAGGCAAGATCAACATGAACTATCAGATCCTGCCGTTCACTTACATCGGGCGAAGCACGGGAATCTGGGCCGCTCTCAAACACGAAAAAGTCGTCTCGGTGCCAACGGCTGATCTGTCAAAATATAAAGCGACCGACACGTCGTCCGCCACTTCCTTCGATCCGACGGCCAACTACCGCCGGGACATCAAAATCCCGGAGACATTGACCCAATTCCAGCAGCGCTTTGACAACTCCGACGGCACCGGCCTCTACGCTTTCCGCACCCCGGCGGAAATCTGCGACATCCATTTCATCCCCGACGACGCCTCGCCCGGCACGTCGAACAGGGCAAGGCTGGACGCGGACATGGCGGCCTACTGGTCCGCCCACGCGCTCACCGGGGACAATTCCCGCGAGCGCATCTACACCACCGTCTATCCGCGCCTGACGACGAAATCCAACACGTTCACCGTTCACTTCCGCGTCCAGGCACTCAAGCAGCCGCCCGGCTCGACGCCGGGGCAATGGGTTGAAGGCAGGGGCATCATCGCCGCCGACTACCGCGGCTCGATCACCATCGAGCGGTATGTCGATCCCAACAACACCTCCATTCCAGACTACGCCTCCGACCCGAACGCCTCCCCGGCCCTCGACAGTTTTTATCACTGGCGGGTTCGCGCGCACCACCAGTTCGCCCCGTGACATCTCCGGTGAGAAGCTGGCGCTCGCTCATCGCCAGTTTGCTCCCGGCACGGTCGTGATTCAGGCCTTCTCGACCTGCCAGTATTCGAGGTCGACCGGCGTGTCGCGTCCGAAGATGCTGACGGAGACGCGGAGCTTGCCGCGCTCGGGATCGATTTCCTCGACAATGCCGTTCTGGTTCTGGAACGGGCCGTCCGCAACTTTGACTTTGTCGCCGACTTCAAAACTGATTTTTGGTTTGACCGTATCCTCGCGTTCGCGGACCTGGGCCAGAAGGCTCTCGACCTCCTTTTTGCGCATTGGGATGGGGCGGTCCTTCGTGCCGGCAAAGCCGAGCACGCCGGTGGTGTCCTTGATGAAATACCAGGTCTTTTCGACGAGTTGGTTGTCGTCGTCGAGGAGGTGCATGTTCACGATGAGGTAGCCGGGAAAGAACTTGCGGGTGGTTTCGGTCTTCTTGCCTCGCTTGATTTCCTGGACGCGTTCGGTGGGGATGAGCACCTCGTAAACAAGGTCTCCCATCTCTTCGGTCTGGATGCGGCGGTTGATGTTTTCCTGCACCTTCTGCTCCTGGCCGGAGAGAACATGCACGACGAACCACTGGTCTTTCGGAGCTAATGCCATGAGATAATATTTACGGGCGGGTCAGGAAACTGACCACGTGGATGAGGGCGAAATCAAAGAGGGCGATGTATCCGCCAAGAATGAACATTGCCACGAGCACGACAACGGTCGAGTCGCTGAGTTCCTTGAAACGCCGGAACCCTTTTTCATTCGGATCCCAAGGCCACTGGGCCTTGGCGAGCTCCACCCGGACCTCGGAAATGAATTTTCGAACTTTGGAAAACATCTGTGTGAATCTGGAAATCCACAGGTCAGGAGGGACTTGAACCCCCAACACCCGGTTTTGGAGACCGGTGCTCTACCAATTGAGCTACTGACCTTTGGAATCCACTTTATATCGGATCAGTCAAGGATCTCGGAGACACGTCCGGCACCCACTGTGCGGCCGCCCTCGCGGATCGCGAAGCGGATGGTTTTTTCCATGGCGATCGGGGTGATGAGCTCGACTTCGATCGAGACATTGTCGCCGGGCATCACCATCTCCACGCCTTCCGGCAGCTTCACGTTTCCGGTCACGTCGGTCGTGCGGAAATAAAACTGCGGGCGGTAGTTCGTGAAGAACGGCGTGTGGCGGCCGCCCTCATCCTTGCTGAGGACGTAAACCTCGGCCTTGAATTTCTTGTGGGGCGTGATCGAGCCGGGTTTGGCGATGACCTGGCCGCGCTCGATGTCGTCCTTCTTGATGCCGCGCAGGAGAACGCCCACGTTGTCGCCGGCTTCGGCGCTGTCGAGGAGCTTGCGGAACATTTCGATGTCGGTGACGGTCGTCTTCGCCGTCGGCTTGATGCCCACGATCTCGACTTCCTCCATCTTCTTGAGGACGCCGCGCTCGACACGCCCGGTGGCGACGGTGCCGCGACCTTCGATGTTGAACACGTCTTCCACCGGCATGAGGAACGGAAGATCCTTCGGACGCTCCGGCTGCGGGATGTATTCGTCGATCGCGGCCATGAGGTCCGCGATGGCTTTCTCGCCGGCGGGGTCGCCTTCGAGGGCCTTGAGCGCGCTGCCCTTGACGATCGGGATCGTGTCGCCCGGGAACTCGTATTTGCTGAGGAGCTCGCGGACTTCCATCTCGACGAGATCGAGGAGGTCCTTGTCATCCACCATGTCCGCCTTGTTCATGAACACGACGATCGACGGCACGCCGACCTGGCGGGCGAGAAGGATGTGCTCGCGGGTCTGCGGCATCGGGCCGTCCGCAGAACTCACCACCAGGATCGCCCCGTCCATCTGGGCCGCGCCGGTGATCATGTTCTTGATGTAGTCGGCGTGCCCGGGACAGTCGACGTGCGCGTAGTGGCGCTTCGCGGTCTCGTATTCCACGTGGGCGGTGTTGATGGTGATGCCGCGCTCTTTTTCTTCGGGAGCGGCGTCGATCTCATCGTATTTCTTGGCGGTTGCCCCGCCGGTCTTGGAGAGCACGGTCGTGATCGCCGCGGTGAGGGTGGTCTTGCCGTGGTCGACGTGGCCGATTGTGCCGATGTTGACGTGCGGTTTGTTTCTCTGGAACTGTTCTTTTGCCATCTTGAGTTTCTGCGGTTGGTTTGTTTTTTTGCGACCGATGTCCGTGGAGCCCATGACCGGGTTTGAACCGGTGACCTCGTCCTTACCAAGGACGTGCTCTACCAACTGAGCTACATGGGCATCTGGCGGCCGGAGCCGCGTAATTTGGACATCGAGAGGCGTTTGTTTTTGAGCCGGAAAAAGGGTGAAAAACGCTTGCCGTTGTCGCCTCTGCGAAAACGGGCAGCGTTGTTCTCCCTGCTTCGGGCAGGAGGGTCACACTAGCTTGCCGCGACTTCCTGTCAAAAACAAAAAATCGGACGCCGTTCTTTTTAATGCCTTTCTGCCAATCCGGTCCCAAAAGAGACCTGCATCGGGCGCGGCGCGAGCCATATGAAAAGCCGGACGACTGCGCGCTGCTTTTCGATGGGCCTCGGGGAAGGCCCTCCGAAATTCGCAGGAATTCTTTTCAGAGGGGGTTTTTGTTGACCTTGGGCAACTTGAACCCCTTTTTCGCCGGCTTGCCGGTTTTTGTTGCGGCAGGTTTCCCGGCCTTGCGCGCGGCCCAGCGGGCCTTCATGTTTGCGGCGAGCTTGGCGCGACCCTCGGGGGTGATCCCGCTTTTCTTCTTCCCGGCCTTGGCTTTTTTCGAAGTTTTGGCGGTGGGAACCGCTGCGGTCGGCGGGAGAGCCTTCGGCGCTGATGCGACTTCGAAAACCTCGACTGAGATCCCCCCTCTGAGTGTCCCGATGATTTCGGCATCAATTTCCTCGAGGGTTTGGAGGAGTTCTTCCTTCTTCTCCGTCAATCTGAGCAAATGGAGAAGGGAGCGGCTGTTGATAAGTGATATGTCCATACGGGGGACCAGTTAGCAGCAGGGGTGGGGCTGTTGGCAATAGCAAAGTGGCGATCACCAGCGGGGTAGCGGGAATCGAACCCTATATTTTTTATCTGGTGAAAACACTGAAATTGACATCGTGTAACAAAAGTGGTCTGCCCTCCTGCCAGGCGAGAAGCTTGATCGAGCACTTCGCGATTTCCCGAAAGACGGCATCCAGTTCGTCCTCGGACAACGCTTGCGTTCATTTTTTCAATTGCTGGCGGGCGCTTCTCCAATGCGCAAGGCCGCCTGCATCCAGCCGCAGGCATAGGCCATGCCTGCGTGCCAGGGGGCCGCGCAGGTCATCTGCGGGGCATGGTCGGGGATGAGCACGCCGTCGAAGCCGTTCTTCTTCAGAATGCGCAGGACGCGGATCATGTCGATGTCCCCCTCATCGACGAAAGTTTCCCGGTAGCGGGGGGCTTTCCCCTGCACGTTGCGGAAGTGGATGTAGGCGATTTTCCCCTGGCGGCTGTAGGAATCGACGGCGTCGTAGATGTCTCCCCCGGTCATTTCGGCAAGGGTGCCGAGGCAGAATTCCAGGGCGTTGCGGGGACTGGGATGCCGGTCCAGCAAACGCTGGTAGAGATGCGGCTGGTTGACCAGCCGGGGCTGACCCCGCACGGTTTCGGTCGGAGGATCGTCCGGGTGGGCGGCCAGCGTGACGCCGCATTCCTCGGCGACGGGAAGCAGGGCATCCAGAAAGTCTCCATGCCGCCGCCAAAGCTCCTCACTGGTGACCGCCGGAAGGATGCCCTCGGGAGCGTTGGCATCGTAAACCATGTTCCACACCATGCCATTGGGAATGGGCTTGTCGAAGTTTCCTTCCATGGCCACCACCTCGGCTCCTCCCCGTCCCCAGGGACCCTTGACGCGACCGGCGACGCCTGCGAGGGAAAAATTGTAGCCGATGACGGGGATGCCGGCACGGCCAACATTGCGCACGAGGATCTTCAGGTTTTCGAACTGCGCGGCTTTCTTCGGGCCATCCAGAAGCACATCGTGCCAGTGGGCCGGATCGAAATTCTCGATGGCCGCGATCTCGAGACCGTGGTCGGCCGCCCGGGTCTTGATTTCCGAGATTTCCTCGAAGGTCCACAAGCGTTCGGGATCCCCGGCGAACCCCCAGCCGGTGTCGTCTCCCACCGGCTGGTCTCCAAGACGGTTCGAGCGGGGCGGTCGGTCGCTCATGCGCCCGCGAACATTCAACAACAAGGGCATCCTCGACGAATATCGCCGCCCCAAGCGCGCCTATGAGGCCGTCCGAAACCTATGGCATGGTGATAACAAACCAGCGATAAGAGTCGGAGGCATTTTTCCTTGAATCGTTAAATTCCTTGAATAGTGTATTCTAGGAACATGAGAGCACTTGATCCATTTTTGACTTCCACAGTCACCGGAAAGCTTCAAACCACGATTCCCGCCCGGCTCGCGCGGAAACGGGGCATCAAGACCGGCATGCGCCTGGCATGGATCGAGTCTGGAGACAATCGGGTCATCACCGCCCGCATCCTCCCCGATCCCATGGCAGGACTTCGCGAAGCTCAAAGTCTCGCCGCCAAAAATAAAAGCGCCGCCACCAAGCTGATGGGCGAATTTGAGGCCGAATGCGCATGGCAGCGTGCGCACGGACCGACCGTATGAAAGCGGCGCATTTGCTCGACACCTCAGCCGTGCTTGCCC
>JBAYTU010000054.1:0-24493 GCA_041675465.1 Terrimicrobiaceae bacterium
GGAGGGCGAACCTCCGTGTGAGCCCATTTATTACGGCTCAGACGGAGCTTCGCCCTCCCTCGCGTTATCGACAGGTCGTCGAACCTCTCCCCTCTCATTTCTTCCCTTACGCGCGGATCTGGGCTGGTGACACGGCATCAGGCGGAATGGGTTGTGCCATTCGCAGCCGCACCGTGCTTCTGGAAAAAATTGAAAGCAAGGAACCAACCTCCCCATGAATAGGAACCGTTTCAACGCCTTGTGCGCCATGCCGCTTCGCGGAATGGCTTTCGCTCTCCCAGCATTCATTTGCTTCCTCACCTTGCTGGCTCTGGGAGGCATGCGCTTTGCAAAAAAAAAAAGCGGCCAGGAAGAATCATTTGTCGGCAAAGTGAATAAGATCGCCCTCACCATCATCATGCCGATTGGGAAATTTGCGATCGAAATAAACAACCTTCAGCTTCTTCAACGAAGGGAAACCACCGTCTTTTTCGCAAAGCCAACTGAATCTTCGCCAGTCAGCCAAGCCGCCAGCTCATGCGTCCACGGATGGAGCGGCTCCGGGTGGCCAGGATGCCATCCTTTCACGCCAAGCCCGATGCCATGCGGGCCGTCGTCGTAAATGCGCAGCGTGTGGTGGACACCGTGCTTTTGCAGGGCTTCGGCGAACAGCAGCGAGTTTTCCACCAGGACCGTTTCATCCGTCCGCGTGTGCCAGAGAAAACAGGGCGGGGTTTGCGGCGTCACATGCAGCTCGTTTGAAAGCAGGACGGCAAGCTCCGGATCGGGATTGTCTCCGAGCAGGTTTTTCCTCGTGCCCTGTTCGACGGCTCCAGGCGCGGTAAAGGTGATGACCGGGTAGCAAAGAATCCCGAAGTCCGGCCGGGAACCGGTGCGCTCCAGCGCAACCCCGGAATCCCGCGCTCCTTCGTCGAAATGGGTGAGCGCATACGAGGCGAGATGGCCGCCCGCCGAGGCGCCCATTACGCCGATGCGATCCAGGCCCCAGGCGGCCGCGTTCAGGCGCAGCGTACGGAGAGCCAGGGTCATGTCATCCGTGATCTCCGGATAGTGGAATCCCGACGACGCCAGCCGGTAACGCAGCACGAACGCAGCAACGCCGCGTTCGTTCAGCCAGAGCGCGAAGTCGCGGCCCTCGTAATCATCCATGCGCTCCCAGTAACCGCCGCCAGGGCAGATGATGACCGCCGCCGCCCCCGGCGAGCCGCTGGACGGCCAAAACGGCACAAGCGATGGCCGGACGGCGGACGGCTCCGGGCATTCCGTGATCGGGAAACCGGGAAAGAACGGGGAGTCGGGACGCGAGTTCATAAGAGAGTACGGAACCAGGAGCAATCATTAGCGTATCTCCCCCTGACCGACAAGGGCTTCCGGAGAGTCCGCCGAATCGAGCCTGCCGGAAACACTCCTCTTCAAGCCGGAACAGTCCGAGCCCGCCCGCGTCGTCTGCCTTGCGCGGACCCCATTTCTGACCACGTAGATTGAATTTACCCCAAATCCCAAAATCTTACAAATCAGCGTCGGGGAATCCCGAGACCGCCACGGTTGCCGCGCGGGGATTGATTGCGGATTTCAAAAGACGCTGTCTTGCAGGGGCGCGGGGGGTGGTGATCGCCGCCGCCCATTCCGCGATGAGAAAGGAGGACAGACGATCAACCTGCTGTCGGAGGTTGTCCAGCGTCGGAGGTTCCCCGGTGGGCAGAGGGGTTCCCTTCCGCCATCGGGCCATCCAGGCTTCCTGCTCCAGACACGAGGCTTCAATCTGCGCGCGGACGAAATGCGAGACCAGAGGTTCCTCGATACCGGCGGCCTCTCCCTGCCGGATGAGTTTCTCCAGGACCGTGACTTCGCGGACGGGATCCCTGACCGGCAGCCCGTCCGTCCATTTGGCCCAGGCAATATCGCGTGCAAGTTCCAATCGCTCGGCCATCAAGCCCACGACTGGTTGACTCTCTTCCGGCAGCGGCGGGGTGGCGCAGGAAGCGAGAAGCAGCGCCAGAAGAGAAATGAGAAGCAGTGCCGGGCTCCTTGCGGATCTCACATGTCTGCGACGGCTCATCGTTCGGACTACTCGGTGGGTGCCATCTTCCGATAGCCGACAAGTTCTTCCTCCGAGAGGGAATCGGGGGGCACCAACTGATAATGCCGTTCGATCATTTCGATGATCCTTGAGTAACGGTTTTCAGACATAGTTTATTTTATCCCCGGCCATTTCAAGACGACGACTTCTTCCCGCAACTGATCCCGCGTGGCGGTGGACAGTCTTGTCCGGAAAAGGTGAATGTCTTCGACGACGTATCCCAAGTCTTCCGCAATGGAAGCAAGAATCGTTCCTGTGCGGATCATCACGCGGAGGTAGGATGCCTGGTCGCCCACGACGTAAGCAAGGCGAGCCCCTTTTCGCAAAAAAGGGCGCAACTCGAAAAGATGGCGTGCCATACCGCCGAAGTAGAGTTTTGTGACCCGCGCATACAGTCTTTCAAACCCGCTGGTTTTGCCCATTTGGATGCGGCGATCTTCGATTTCCCGGGCGATGGTTTGGATTCCCCGATGATTCTTGACCCACTGGTCATCGGCGTCTTCTTTGTAGACCCCTCTTGTATTCGAGCGAAGCATGCTTCGCTTGAGAGCGCGCATCTGTTGTTTGTCACTTGCGAACCCGAGGATCACTGTCTCCAGACGTGTGGTCCGGGTGTAGTCTTTTTCATTCGGGTAGGGAGGTGAGGTGATGACCGCATCGACCGAGGAGGGTTTCAGCAAGCGCTGCATCTGCCTTGAATCCGCATTGTGGATGAGGCAGGAGGTGTTGCGGTGCCTCTTGATCCCCCGCAAATCCCCCACCATTTGCAAGACATTCCCGAGCCATGTGGAGACGACCGGGGCATCTTCTTTTTTTGGGCCCACGCCCACTTCCGGGCCGAAGTGCAGGTTTCCAATGCTGGATACGAGAGATTTTGCCAAGGCCAGCCTGAAATAGTTTCTCCCGGTCCCGCAAAGATCGATCTCCGACAACAGGGCCAGGGTTTTGTGAAGTGGAAGCGGGCTGATCGAATTTAAAAGAAGCAATTTGTGAGCTTCCTCCGGCAGAGAAAGCAAGGGAGGCAGAGGGGAGGTTTCCCGGATCAAATTCGGCTGCGGATCGTCGATGATTCCCTGCCTGTCGAGTTGGGCGAGAACCTTCCCGGCAAGAGCCACGGCGTGGTGTTCGACTTGGTCCGGGTTTTCCCGCCAATCGACTTTGGTGGAACTTGCGAAATGCGACATGGGATGGGCTTCGATCCCCACGCTTGAGATTCCGAGTTTTTTGCATTCCACGGGGGTTGTTCCGGTCCCGCAAAATGGGTCCAGAACGAGATCCCTGGCACCGACTTCGAATTTTTCGAGATACTGGCGAACCAAGTGGGGAGGGTAAGAAAGCACGAACCGATACCAGTTGTGGACGGGATGGTCGGAGGGTTCCAGCTTGTTGAGATCGGCTCCGCGCCTCTCCCGTCGGCCGGTTTTTTCGTCCTGCACGAGCGTGATCATGGCTTTCCTACCGGGTGAGGAGATGTTCCGGTCGCTTGTCCTCCGGCGCGGGCTTGCCCTTGGGGGTGGGGAGAGGAACGGGACGGTCCTGCATGGAGGGGAGGGATTGTTCCGGCTGGGCGGCATTTGGGTCGTAGGCCTGGCCGCCGACGATCAGGACGCTGCCGTCACTGCCTCTGCGGAGTTCTGGGCGGGAGGAAAATTCGTTGTAGGACTTGCGGTCCATGACTTCGCCGTTGAGACCGATCTTGGAATAGATGTAGGCTTTCGGGGCGGCGTTCTGGAGAATGTGAACCCTGTTCTGGGTGTCGAGAAGAACGCTCGGGGCCCCGAAGGACAGGAACCGTCCGAGCTGGTGGGTGCAGTAAACGATCCCCGCCTGTTTGTCCTCGATGCGGATGTAGAGCTGGGTGCTTTGCGAGAGCCGGTGGGAGAGGAGAGAGATTGTGCGGGTGGAGCCGGCCCCGGGGGATCCGTCCGGGACGCCGACCGCCTTCTGCCAGAGCACCTGCCCGTCGGTGACTTCGAAATTGAGTGACGGCGACGCGAAGAACCGGCTGTTTGCCTGGGAGAAGACGTTCGCCTTCAGGCGATAGCCGCCGAATTCGCTGACCGGGAACAGGGGGGTCAGGTTGACGGTTCTGGAAATTTTCTGTTGTGGGCCGAGTTCGACCGGTGCGTTGGAATATTCCCCGTTCACCGGCGCGAGGGGGCGCCCGTCGAGAGTTTCCACCTGCAACCCGAACCACTTGTAATGCCCGCTGTCCGCTAGGGTGAGCTCGTTGCCGGAGAGGTTGGTGATGGTGACGGTGGCGAGAATGGGTTCGTAGGCGATGTAGAGATTTCTCTTCATCGAGATGTCCACCTGCACCTGGGCGTTTGCGGGGAGAGCCGCCAGAAGGAAGGCGGCGAGGAAAAGGGGGAGCCTCATTTTTCGGCGGGCGGGGTGTCGGAGGCGGTGCGGAATCCAAGGGCGTCATCTTGCTGGAGGTCCATCAGTTTGAGCACGCGGCGAGTGACGGAGGGGTCGGCTGTTTTCCAATTTCCGCCACGGATCACCGGCACCTTGCCCGCTTCCGGGCTGTTCTCGATGGTCGCCGTCCATTCCGACACATTTCCCGACGCGCCGACCATTCCGAAAGGGCTCTTGTCCCCGGTTTTTGAGTCCACGGGGTTCCAGCGTTTGAAGTCGTCTTTGTCGCCGCCCTTCTTGGGGTTGGGATCGAGATCTGCCCCGGTGTTCGCGCGGGCGGGATCCTCGTTGTTGCCCCAGGAGAATTTTCGTCCATCGGTTCCCCGGGCGGCCTTTTCCCACTCCATCTCCGTGGGCAGGCGTCGGCCCTTCCATTTGGCGTAGGCGTAGGCATCGAACCAGTCGACTCCGAAGACCGGGGAATTCACATCGAGGGCGGCCTCCTTGTATCGCCCCCACTGTTGTGCACGGTGGTAGTATCCCGGAAACGGGGGGGTGAGTTCCTTCTTGTCGGCCCACTCCACGGGCACATGGGATTTGCCCTTGGTTTGGGAGGGGTGTTCGAATTCGGCGATTTTATCGGGGTTCTTTTCGATGAAATCGAGGAACTGAGCGTATTGGCCGATCGTCACTTCATACTTGTCGATGAAAAATGCCGGGAGGGTTTCCTTCCGTCCGTCCTGATAAACGAATTCCCCGGCCGGCACTTCGACCATTTCATCGAGGTTGCGGACCGTGGCGCTTTTTGGGCGCAGGAAGGCGAAGTAGATGGCCGAGAGGGCGCCTGCGAGAAGAGCGAGGGAAACGAGCGAGTTGATGAGCATCCCGCGCTTCTGGCGTTTTTTGGATTCTTCGACGATGCGGATGGCTGCACGTTCCTGGGCGTCGAGCTTGTAGGCATCGGCGATGTGGGCTTTTGGCTGGTGGGCACCCAGCGTTTGGAGGAAGGCTGCCCAGGAAAGGGGGGCGGCTGCGGGATCGGTGAGGAGCAGCGCCATCTCGCGGGATTTCGGGGTGCCCGAAGGGGGGAGCGCGCCGAGCACAATCTCGCCGACACGGCGCATTTCCACCTGCAGGTCAAATGGCTTCGCGGGCTGGTTCGAGGCGATGTTCGCCACGCGCACGCGGTTCGTGGGGCCGATCAAAAGGGCGTTCTCGGTGAGAAGGTCGTGGTCGATTTTTTCGCGGGCAAAATAGTCCAGCGCTTCGGCGGCGGCTTTGAGAACCGCGAGAGCGGTGGTTTCATCGAGGGTGCCGCCCGATTCGCGGATCTGGCCGACGGAACGGCAGGGGATGTATTCGCAGGAGTAAAAATACACGCCTTCGTTTTCACCGGCCTCATAGACGGCCATGATGACCGGGTTCGTGGCCTTGGCCTTGGCGCTGGCATTCGAAAGGAACCGATCGACGGCAATTTGGTCCGAGGTGAGCGTGGCATCGAGGACGTAGAACCGGACCAGCCTTTCGATGTTCGTCTGGCGGGCACGGTAGACTGGTCCCATGGGCCCTTTCCCGATCCGGGCTTCCACGTGGTAGTTGGCGATCGTCTGCCCGACCAGATGGTCGGGGGGAAGTTCGATTTCCGATCCGAGCGGAGGAGGCGAGGAGGCGCGGGCGGCGACGGCCGGCCTGGGGGCGGCGGCCTTGACGGAGACAGCCTGAGGCGACGGGGAAGTGGGGAGGGATATCGGCTGCGCGTCGGTTTTTGCGGACTGTTTGGGAGACGGCGCGGCGAGGGGAATCGGGGCTACTGCAGCCGGTTTGGGCGAGGCTGCGGCCTTGGGTTGCGGGGAAGCGGGGGCTGCGGTTGGGCGGGGGTGCGCGGCGACGGCAGCGGGTTGTGGGGAAGCGGGGGCTGCGGTTGGGCGGGGGTGCGCGGCGACGGCAGCGGGTTGGGGGGCGACGGCGGCGGCCCTGGGTTGCGGGGAGGCGGGGGCGGCGGTCGGGCGGGGGGGCGGGGCGACGGCGGCCGGTGGGGGCGGGGCGGCGGCCTGGGGTTGGGGGGAGGGGGGGGCAGCGGTCGGGCGGGGGTGCGCGGCGACGGCTTTGGGTTGAGGTGGGGTGGCGACGGCTGTCGGTTGGGGCGTGGCGATGGCGACAGGAGACGGGGACGCGAGTTTGCGCAGTGCCTTGTCCAATGCTTCGGGGGTCAGGGGGGCCTGAAGGAAGCTGTTTCCAGCCATCCTGTCGGTGTAAGCGGAGGCATCGTAGATCGAGGTGAAAATGGTTTTCATCCCCGGCAGGTGAGGTTGGATGGTTTCGCGGAGGGTGAACCCGTCCGCAGGCTGAAGGAAAACCTCCGTGACGAGGATGTCGCACCCTCCATGCCTGTTGATCCATTCCACGGCATCATCGGAGTTGGTCGCCCCTCCGGCCTCCGCCCACCCGAGCGTTTGAAGAGATTGTGCCAGCGCGTCCGCCACCCCGGGCCCACCGTCCACCACCAGTATTTTCATTGAGGTTCCTGTTTGAGGTAAAGCGGGAGAGGGAACTTCTTGGCCAGGTTGCCCGGGTCGGCCCGTGTGTCCTGGAGTTCGCTGTTGTAGTAAATGCCGACGATGTAGCCTGCGAATGTTCTTCCCGGTGATCCGTTCGAGGAGGCGCTGCCGGGGAGGCTGCTGTCCGGAAGGATATAGGTCACATCGAGAACTTCCGGCTCGTTATCCGCCCAGTTGACCGGGGGGCTGATCCATTGGGAGACGACTTTCGATTCCGTCAATTGGATGTCCCCCGCGTCATCCTTTTCGTAGAAGAAGACATGGAGCTTCATCTGGCGGGTGTCCACGGTTGTTCCGGGGCGGGCCTTGATGGCCACACGCAGGACCTTGGTTCCGGGGCTCCCGTCGCGCAGCCTGGCATCCACGATGCCCAGGCTGGATCCCGGCTGGAGGCTGGTTTCATCCCGCAAGTCCGAACCGTTGCGGGATGGGGCATCGTCGATAGCTTGGGGGGCGGCAGGGGTGGATGTCGGGCTGCCCGAGGCGATGCCGCCGAGCTGGGTGAGTTTGCGTTCGGCCTGGGAGCGAAGTTCTGGGGAGAGGCCGGGGAGAGCGGCGACGCGGGCATAGTCGGCTGCAGCGTCGGACGGTTGCTGCATGCTCTCGAGGAGGCGGGCGCGGCGGAGGAGGATGCCGGGATCATCCGGGAGCAGGTCGGCGGCTTCGTTGATTCCTTTGAGGGCGGTTTCAAAATCGCCCACCCGGTAAGCGCGGTCGGAGTCGGCGACGAGACGGCTGATTTTTTGGACGAGCGCGGGGTCCGGTTGCGCGCGTTCGGGCGCGGCGGGATGGCCCGTCTGCGCCGCAGACACGGGGTTTTCCGCCGCCGGTTGGACGCTGGCCACGGTCGCGCTCTCGACGACTTTTTCCCTCAGGATCGGAAGAAAATACCACGCGACCGCGAGGAACTGGAGAATGAGAAAAAACCCCAAGATGCCGACGGCGACAGCGAATGTCGCCCCGATCGGCTGGCGGGGGATGGGAGGGGAGGCTTGCGCAGGCGTTGTCACAAGCTCTGAGGACTACCTGTTTTGAGGAAAAAACAAAGCCCTATTCGCCGGGTTGCTTTTCAATTTTGACGGGGATTTTGAGATTCCGCCCTTCGCGGAGGATGCCGACGGGAACCTCGCGGCCCGGTTCCGTTTCGGCGACCCTGTTGCGGAGGTCCTTCCAATCGACGATGGGGCGCCCGTTATACGTGAGGATGACATCTCCCGGTTTCAATCCCGCGCGGGCGGCCGGGGAGTCTTCCACCGTCGCCTGGACCAGGGCTCCCTTCGAGTCCGGGAGCCCGAGTTGTGCCGCCACAGCCGGCGTGATGGGAAGCATGACGACCCCGAACCACGGGCGGACGACGTGGCCGTAATCCCGGATGTTTTCGAAGATTCTGCGGACGGTGTTTGACGGGATGGCGAAGCCGATGCCGTCGGTGTTTTGCACCACGGCGTTGTTGACGCCGATGATCCGTCCGCTCAGGTCCACGAGCGGGCCGCCCGAATTTCCGGGGTTGATCGGGGCGTCGGTCTGGAAAAATTCGTTCGCCGCCTCGCTCATCATCCGTCGGCCCTTTCCGCTGATGATGCCTTTGGTGACCGTTTCCTGCAGGCCGAAAGGATTCCCGACGGCGATGACCATCTGGCCGGTCTGGACTTCGTCCGAGTCCCCGAATGCCAGAGGCTGGAGATCGCCGCCATCGATCTTGAGAACGGCGACATCCGCGATGCGGTCTGCGCCGACGAACTTCGCCGGGAGCGAGCGCCCGTCGTTGAGGTGGATTTGGACCGCGCCGGCATTTTCGATCACGTGCATGTTCGTGACGATGAAGCCGTCCTTCGAGACGATCGCGCCCGAGCCGAGCTGGGCGGGGGGGCGGGCTCCCGGCCCGGCACCCAGGAGGCCGCGCAGCAGGTTCTTGCGCGGGTCGAGGGAATCCGCCGGGATCGCGTTGATGCTCACCACGGAGGGAAGGACGTTGGCGACAAGCGATGTGAATTCCCGGTCCATTTCCGCGAGGCGGGCTGCGGGCCGGGCTTGTGTCGGCGGGGACTTCTCCTCGGTTACGGGGGCCGGTGCGGCCGTTTTCCAAAGGTAGATGATGCCGACCGCGCAGGCGGCCGCCGCGACAAAAAGAAGGAAGCGCAGAAAGTTCCTCATGGGGGGCTGGCTAGAATGCGGGATCGATTTTCAGCGAGGCCACGACCTTGTCCCGGAGGGCCTCTGCGGCAGTCGGTTCGTCCATCGGGGCCTGCCAGGCGAAGAAATAGAGCGTGCCGGTTTTGTCGTTCGGGAGCGCGATGTTGACGGCGCGCATTTTGCCTTTGTCGCTTTCGAAATGATATTCCGAGCGGAGGGAGGGGAGGCCGTTGATCTCGGCTTTTTGGATTGGGGAGTTCGGGCCGTCGTCCTGGGACATGTCGATGAGGGCTGCGGCATATTGCGAGGGGGATTGGGTGGTGCGCTCCGGGACCTTTGTGGTGACGCTGAGGGTGATGGCCGAGGGGTCCTGTTCTGCGGGGCGGGGGCCTTTTTGCAGGTGGTAGACGAAGACCCCCTCGTCGCTCTCCGTCACCGACGCCCAACCTTCGGGAAGTTGGATGGAAGCTTTGACCTCGGGGAGGGCCTGCTCGTGGAGCGTGATCTCTCCGGCGCTGGCGAGGGTCGCGGCGAGGAGGACAAGGAATGCGGTTCTCATGATTTCGTTTTCGGCGGTTTTTGGGGTTGCTGGAAATCCGGATATTTTTGCCGGAGTTGCGCGAGGGCTTTTTCCGCGTCGAAGCTGTTGTTGGCGCGCTGGTAGGCATCTGCGGCTTTCCGGAGCGCGCGGGGGGTGATCGCCGGATCGTCGAGAAGCACGGCGACGGTCATGTAGGCGCGGGCGGCGGCATCGGTGTTTCCCTGCGCGAGATGGATGTCGCCTTGCAGAAGGCGCGCTTCCGCGTTCAGGCGTCCTTCGGGCTGAAGGAGGAGAACTTCCTCGACGATGGGGGCGGCCGCCGAGGGGTTCTTCAAGCCCAGATGGATTTGGGTGCTTGCCATGAGGCCGCGGGCGCGTGTCGCCGGATCGCGGGCGGTCTCGAGGAATTTGTCGACCGGGCCGCGCGCCTCCTTGAATTTTCCGAGTCGGATTTCCGATTCGCCGAGGTTGATCCAAGCGTCGGGAGTGAGGGCGGCCGGGTTGCTGGCGAGAGGCAGAAGAAGGGCTTCGGCTCTGGCGTAGCTGCCCTCGTCCACGAGGTGGGAGGCCAGCCAGAGGGTGATTTCGGCGGGAAGATTTCCGCCTTTGTAGATCGCCGCCTCACGGGCCACGGATTCCCGGTCTTCCATGTAGTAGTACGAAAGAATGATCCGGAGCGACGCCCTTTCCCCGTATTGGGCGGCGTCCTCCGTGCGGGCGGTTTCCAGCCTGGGGATCGCGGACTTGTAGTCTTTTTGTTCGAACGCCGCCCACCCGAGCCAGAAATTTGCCTGGGCGGCGGCGGCGGTCTTGGGGAAATCGGCGAGAAGTTTTTCGAACGCAGCCGACATTTCGGGGTATTTTTTCAGTTGGCCGAAGATCAGGGCTTTTTGCTGCAGGGCGAGCTCGTGTTCCTTTGTGCCGGGGTATTTGGCGGAGATGGCGTCGAAGTCCTCGACCGCCGAGTCGAAGGCCTTGCTTTCCTGTTTCGAGAGAGCCCTCTGGGCGAGGGCGGTGGCGGCGAGCTTGTGGCCGGGAAATTTCGCGAGGAATTCCGAGTAGGCGGAGGCGGCTGCGGAATGGTCCCCTGTGGCGGCCAGGCACCATGCGAGTTTGTAGAGCGCGTCGGCGCGGAGGTCGTCGGCCAGTTCCCGTGAGAGCAGGCTTTCGTAGACCTTGCCAGCGCCGGAATAGTCCCCCTGCTTGAACAATGTCTCCGCCTTCAGCAGCAGCGCCTGCGTGCGCTCTTTCGGGTTTGTGGTTTTCTCGAGGAACGCGTCCACCTCGGCGGGGAGGTTTTTGTCCTTCAAGGCGTAGAGGCTGACCAGCCGTTGGTAGCGCGCGTCGCCGGAGGGAGCGGAGTCGGGGAAATCTTTGAGGATGCGGTCGTAGATCCGGCGGGCTTCGAGGTTGTTGCCGAGCTGGCGGTAGGAGGCGGCGAGGATCTGGAGGGCTTCCGGGCGGGTTTCCGCAGGAAGTTGCCCGGCTGCCGCAGCCATCTCCACGACGGTTTTGTAGGCTGAAGTCTGGTAGCGAAGGCGCATGGCCCCGATGATGGCGGACGGCTTCCAGTCCCCGCCTTCCGGGTTGTTCACCGCCTTTTCAAACAGGGCGATCGCCCGGTCATTTTGGCCGAGAGCCGATGCCAGTGCCGCCGCCTTCACCGCAGCCTCGGCCGCCATCGCGGTTTTTCCGGATTTCCCCAATTCCTCGTAGGCGGCGAGGGCGGCTTCTTTTTCTCCCCCGCGGGAAGCGATGTCGGCGGACGCCATGAGCGCATGGTCGCGGTAGGGGTTCTTCCCCTCGACCGCCAGCACCGCCTTGTAGGCCTCGAGGGCCTGTTTGTCCTGCTTGAGGTAGTCGAGGCTCCGCGCGGAAAAATACAGTGCCGTGAGGCGCACCTCGCCATCCTTGGATTCGCGCGCGGCGGTTTGGAACTGCGTGTTGGCGGCCTCGTAATTTTTTTCCCCGAAGAGGAATTCCCCGAGGCGGTAGGCACCGGCACCGGCGAATTCGCCCTTCCGAAATTCCATCGCCAGTTTTTCGTATCCCGAACGGGCAGCGGGCATGTTGCCCAGCATGCGGTGGCACTCGGCGAGACGGAACAGGGCGGCATCGCGACCCGATGCCGAGCTCGAGGCGATCAGGGATTTTTCGTATTCCGGGATGGCGAGGTCATACATTTTCCTCGAGTAAAGGCTGTTTGCGAGTTCGAGTTGCTCGCGGGAATGGTCGGATGTCTGGGCGGAGCCCGGGGCGATGCGGATGGTCCCGTTTTCGTCCGGTTGCGGGGCCGGAGGGGGCTCGACGCGGGACGGGGGGCGGAACGGCTGTTCGTCCGGGGCGGGGGAGGCGGCGGGTGCCGGAACTGCGGCGGGGACCTTCACCGGAACGGGCGTGGTGGCTGCCCGCACACCTTCCATCCAGGCCGGATTTTCCGTCGGGGCCGGCGTGTTCACGGGCAATGCCCTGCGGACCTCGGGTTCGCCCGAGACAGGCTGCCCGAAGGCCGCGAGCAGCCCGGCGAAAAACGGAATGGCTGCGAGCGGGGCTCTCATTCGCCTGTAGAGGCCCTTGTGCCAAGGGCCTGTTGAAGTCGCGGTTGGCGCAGCCGCTTCTACAAATCGCCCGTTCGCAGGAGAAAGGTTCATTCCCGACGGTCGGACGAACCCACGCCCAGCAGCGCGATCAACTGGGTGGTGGCCGCCTCCAGATCCGAGATGCGCGCCTGGACGCGTCCCCGGAAAAACGAATAAGCCGCCATGGCGGGAATTCCCACCAGCAGGCCCGCGGCTGTCGTCACAAGGGCTTCCGAGACACCGTGCGCGAGGAGCATGGGCCGCGAGGCGGCGATGTCGCTTGCGACTGCGGTGAACGACTTGATCATTCCCAGCACGGTTCCAAAAAGCCCGAGCATCGGGGCGATCGTGCCGATGTCGGCGAGATAGGTGATCTGCTGGTTCAATGAGCCGGCCAGGCGCATGCCCTCGGCCTGGGCGATTTCGCGGGCTTCAGCGAGGGTTGCGCGAGGGTTTTTGGTCAGGAAATCGAGCGTGCGCTGGACGATGCGGGCGACGGCTTCATTGTGGCGGTTCGAGATTGCCAGGAGCCCGAGGTAATCTTTTTTGCGGATGAGGGCCTCGGCCGTCTGCATGTATCGGGCGGTCGCCACCGCCCCGCGACGCAACGTGACCAGATACACGAGAACCAGCATCACCGCGATGACCGAGAGCGCGGCCAGCGGGATCATCACGTAGCCACCCGACAAGGCGATCTGCCAGAGGCTGGTCTTCATCGGCACGACGACCACTTCCTGGGCAAATGCCGCCGGGGCCGCCAACACGGCCGATGCGCACGCCAAAAGTGGGGAGGTGAAGGATTTCCTCCAACGGACACGGCGTGGGATGCCTCCGGGATTCAGGTGCATAGGAAGGCCAACACAATAATGGTCCCCGCGACTCTTGCAATAGCGGTCTTTTTGCCGGTCAACCCTCGATGGTGTTGATCTCGACCGGTTCGACCTTGATGCCCTGCTCCTCGAGCCACGCGATGGCCTTCTTGATGTCCTCCCGTTCCCCGTCCAGCCCGACGGAAACCAGCCCGATCTCCTCGGTCACGCTCGCCTGCCGGATGTTCGTCACAACCGGAAATGTCTTCGCGAGCTCCCAGAGGACCGGGCGGGTGATCAGGCGGGCCGGAAACATGAGCCAGAGTCGGGTGCTTTGCATGCGGGGACGTTGCCAGACGGTCCTCCGGCAGCCAAGAGAAAAGCCGCCATCCAACGATGAAAACACATATCGCTCCCGAACCTCGCTTTATGTTGTTTGCAGGCACTCATTCTCCTGTTTGCGGCGTCAGGAAACGGGCCACCGGGACGGTCGCCCCACGTCGTCAAATCCCATTCTGGCGGCGGCTATTTTTTCAGGGCCTCGAAGGTGTCGCGGAGCGTCTGGCGGTCGGCGTCCCGGTATTGGGCGGGGAGGTATCGTTTGTCGGAGCAGGCGAGGACGCCGGCGAGTTCCTGAATGGCGAGAAGTTGAGGGTCCAGTGCATCGATGAAGTTTTCGACGGCGGCCACGAAATCCTCCGGCTGGGATTCTCTCCGGGCGAGCACGGCCCGTTCCTGGGCGCGGGTGAGGATCGCGTCGGCGTCGCTTCCTGTGAGCGGCTTGCTGCCGAGCAGCGACACGATTTTTTCCTTCTCCGGTTTGCCGAGCGGAATCCCCTTGGTTGCGGCGATGGTTTCGAACAGGGACAGGACCTCATTGGGCGACTGCGTGGGGAAAAGCGGGATGCAGAGCCCGAACCGGCCCTGGCGTTTCATGTCGATCGCGAGCAGGTCGGGGCGCGAGGTCATGGCGATCCAGATTTCGCGCCCGCGGAGTTCGGAGTCGCCGATATGGGCGGCCAGCGCCGCGAACACGCGCGAGGAGACGCCGCCATCCTCGCCGCCGCTTTCCCGTCCGCCGCCGAAGACCGCGTCCGCCTCATCGACCGTGACGACCAGCGGTCCCAGCGCGCGGATCGTGATCAGGACCTTGGAGAGTTGCTTTTCGGTGTCGCCGACCCATTTCGAACGGAAATTGCCGAGTTCGACGACCGGCAGTCCGCATTCGCTGGCGAAGCAGTCGATCAGGTAGGTTTTTCCCACGCCGATCCGGCCGGGGACAAGGATGCCCCGCTCGAGGACTTCGTTTTTTCCGTTGGCGATCAGCCAGGCGATCTCGGTGAGTTTTTGCTTCGCCGCCGTGTGGTTGGCGACGTTTGCGAGTTTCTTTTTGGGGGACGGTTCCTTGAAGGTGATGAGTCCCTGGCAGTATTCCTCGATCAGCTTCTTTTTGCCCTGGGCAATGGCGGGGCCGCTGACCGGGGTGTTGCTTTCGGCGCATTGGGCCAGGAGGTTCTGGATGCGTCCCAGCGTGAGGCCCGCTGTGCGCCGGGCGATCTCGTCCACGGATAGCGGCCCGCCAGCGGGGATGGCGGCCGCCGCCGGATCGTTGAGAAACGCCGTCCGCTCATCCATGTCGGGGAGATCGATGCGGGTCTGGGCCACGTAGGGGCTTCGGGCGAGAGCGTCGCCGAGGTCGAGAATCGATTCGGCGACGAGAAAGATGCCGACATCCTTGCCGCGGTTTGTGCTCGCAAACTTGAGCAGGGCGACCTCGGCGAGACGTTCCTCGCCGGAGGCCCCGGCATCGGTCGTGTTCGGGACGATTTTTTCTGGGTAATCGATGAGGAGGCTGATCCCCTGTTTCCCGTTCTTCGGGGGCTCGTCGCGCGTCTGGTTGATGAACTGGCGGAGAACCGGCATCAGGTCGCGAAACTCCTTCGGCGGGTCTCCCCCGAACCGGGCGCGGGTCTGCGCGGAGCAGGTGTCGTAATAGACCTCCAGCCACTCCAGAAATTCTTTTTGCATCTCCCGGCTGGCAAAGGTCAGGCCGTCCGCGATGTCATAGAACATCATCATCCGGCGGTCGGGAAAAATGCGGTTGGCGAGAATCGCCTTGAGACTGCCGTAGCCCTTGTTTTCGCCCAGCGGATAAAGGTCGAAGATGTTCCCGTGAAGGATGAAGAGGCTGTGCCCGCGGGCGTTCCAGAGCAGCGCGATCTCGCGCGCCCACTTCGGCCAGTTGGGTTTCGGTTGTGCGGAAGGCGTGGTCACCAAGATGAGGCTGTTCGGAAACAGGTGGTTATGTCAATGCGGCTGTTTTTTTGACCTCCCAATCCTGCCTGCGAAACGACGATGGAAAACCGCTGAAATTCTTACTGCGATTCGCGGGAATGGGTCGTAAGCTTCAAGCCAGCGCATGCCCCGACAACAATCAAAGCCCCTCCAATCTTTTGCGGATTTTAAATATGATGCCGCCAACTGGATCACGCTGGCAACGGGCGAATACTACCCCGACATCCTGAAGGGTGCGTGCGAACTTTATAAACCTGTCCTCGTTCTTTTCGGGCAATTGCTCAAAACCTCGGAATCTTCCACCCGACTGTTCCTCCAGATCAATGAACAGCCAGACGGATGGATGCGCGTTCAGCTCGCCCGCGTCTTCCGTAAATATGTCAGCCCGGAAACTCCTGTCGAAATGCTCAAAAAGAAGACGCAAGCCGCTCAGATTTGCACCGAGTTTGGCAAGGGCTTTCGTCCGATTCAGAAAGTGCAGTCCGCATTCGAAACCCGCCCCATTCCTGACGAGGCGATTTGCGCAATTCTTTGGGAATACAAAGATCGTGGCAAGAAGGGCTATGATTTGACTGAACGATTCTTCTCCTTGTTTCGTTCAAATTTTCCGGAATTGACCATCAAAGGCCCGGAACGGGCAGGCAGAGATATATTACTTGGCGAGGTTTTTGAGAAATACTCAAAACCAGACCGCCCGGTTGACTTCGTCATTTGCGACAAAACCGGGAAAGACATTCTGGCCATCGGCTTGGCCAGATACGATTCCGACCGGGGTGGAGATCAAGAGGATGATCGCACTGGCGGATATCGGAATTGCGCGGATGAAATTTTGAATTACGCCCGGAGGCGAAAGCTTCGCACCAAGGTCATTTTTATCAATGATGGCCCTGGACTTTTGCTGGGCTCGATGTGGGATGACTACGCCCATCTTGAAAGAAGCCGGCCCGGCAAAATTCTGGTTTCAACACTCCGCATGGTGCCGGAGCGCATCACACAGGAGTGGCTTTTGTCGTAGGAGTTTCGCATGGCAACCGGAATTTCAAAAACCAAATGGCAGGGAGCGCCGCACCCCGATTCCGGCAACGGATCGGGTTCTGGAATTACAGGTGTCCGCCTGGCCTACGAAGGCAAGAAAGCTGAAAGCGAAATCCTTCGCACTCCGGCGGCAAAATGCAGGCAGCTTTGGCCGGACAGCAACGGCCTTTCAGCCGTCAACCGGCTTTATTACGGGGACAATCTACCGGTTCTCTCCGCCTTGGCCCAAGATCCGGCTGTCTGCGGGCATGTCCGTCTTGTCTATATTGACCCTCCATACGCGACGAAAAGCGTTTTCCAATCTCGCAACCTGACGGATGCCTACATGGACTTGCTGGAAGGGGCGCATTATCTCGAATTCCTCCGGGAGCGACTGATTTTCATCAGGGAAATTCTGGCGGATGATGGATCGATTTACGTCCATCTCGACGACAATATGGCTTTCCTCGTCAAAGCGGTCATGGATGAGGTTTTTGGGCGTGCGAATTTCCGCAACTGGATTACGCGTAAAAAATGCAACCCCAAAAATTATACGCGGAAAACCTACGGCAACGTCAGCGACTATATTCTCTTTTATTCCAAGACTGACAACTACGTCTGGCATCGCCCCGTGGATCCGTGGACGGAGCAGCACTCCGCAAGGGAGTATCAATATGCGGAGGCAGTTACAGGCCGCCGTTACAAGAAAGTGCCGGTCCATGCTCCGGGAGTCCGAAACGGCGAAACCGGTCGGCCATGGCGCGGCATAGCACCGCCGCCGGGCAAACACTGGCAATACACGCCCCGCACCCTCGACGAAATGGATGCGCGTGGAGAAATCTATTGGTCCCCCACCGGAAATCCCCGCCGGAAAATATATCTCGATCAAAGCGAAGGGGTGCCCGTCCAAGACATCTGGCTGGAATATCGCGACGCGCACAACCAAAACATCGAAGTCTCGGGTTATCCGACCGAGAAGAATCCCGACCTGCTCACTCGCATCATCAATGCCTCCTCAAATGTTGGAGACATGGTGCTGGATTGCTTTTCGGGATCAGGCACGACGTTAAATGTCGCCTCGCAACTGGGACGCCATTGGATTGGGGTGGATAACAGCCATGAAGCCATCAGGGCAACTCTCCGGCGTTTTTCCAAAGGCCTAGAACCTATGGGAGACTTTGCAAGCAAGCTGGAAACCGGCGAAAAGGAAGAACGACCCACAACCCTGTCACTATTCGGGCCAGAGGAAACGGCGGCATCATCGGCAAAGAAGAAAGCCCGGCATCAAGCAATCACCGACTTTTCCCTAATCGCCCGCGAGTCCAAAGAAGGCGACTTATCCGAGGTAATGGAGCATTGGCTGGATTGGCATGGCGAAGGCAATGCCATGCAAGTTGCCGAAAGCCCGGCGGTCTTTGGTCCGGGGAAGCCGAAAAAAACTGCAACCAGAGCCTCACACAGAAAGCGCCCTCGTTAATGTTGTTTCCGATGTCTTGGCACTTTGGAGAAACGGGAAACTGAAAAAGACCCTTGTAAAAACTGGTGCTATGGCCGAGGCGGCGCCTCGCGCACGGCGCATGATTCCGACCCGGTGACGCACGGCTTTATGAAAGAAACATAACGCACGCCTCGAACCATCTCTTCGCGCTATTTCCTGCGCACCCGCTCCCCGATCTTACGCACATCGTAACCGCACTCGGCCGCCTGCTTTTCGCGGATGCGATGAATCTCCCCGATGATGTCGTTCGTGTTCATGTTTTAGAAGGTGGCAGAAGTTCATCCGGACTGCAAATCACCGGGCAGTCCACCATTCTTCCGTCACCTCCTGATGCGCAGCCAGTCGCAAATCCCGGCTACGACGCGCTGTCAGGTAGCTCGGGATGGTGGTTTCGAGATAGAGTTTCGGAAGACTCACGGGGGGATGCGTCAGTTTTTGACAGTGGCGCGGCGGGGTGGGAGAGGCGGCGGGGTGGGGGCGATTTCGCCGTAGCCGATGCGGGCGTTTGTCTGGGGCATGTCCGTCACGAGTTCCTGGTAGCTGCTCATCTGGGAGAGCAGGGCGTTGGTGTCCTGGAGGGTGGCCACGCTGGAGTCGATTTTGACGGTGAGCATGTCGCTGTTGCGGGTGGCGACGGCTTCCGCGCGCAGCAGGCGGATTTGGTGGCCGAGGCGCTCCTCCTCGCTCCGGACAAGCCCGAGGTTGTCGCCGGCGCCGGAGATGGCCTCTTTGCGTTTTTGCAGGACTTCCAGAACCTGCCGCCGCGACGCGATGAATTTTTCCCGGCTGCTGCCCGGTTCGGGATTTTCGGTGGCGAGTTTGTCCACTTCGCCCCGGGACTCGGCGATCTGCGCTTCCAGGTCCTCTCCTTTGCTTTCGTCGAGGAAGCGCTCAATCGCTTCTTCCATCGTCAGCAGTTTGAGAAACGTCCACATCAGCTCATCGAGTTTTCCGAAGAGGGCGTCGTTGCCGACGGTTCCGGCCTCGATCTCCCGGCAGACCGAGGCCAGTTCGTTGTAGCGGGCCTGCCTGTCGTCGCCGAGGGCGGTGCGCATCGCGTCGCGGCTGGCCCTGAATTCTGCGGCCAGAGCCTCTTCCTCCCGCTGCGCGAGCGCCCCGGCTTTCGCGTCCACCTTCTTTTTAAAAAACGTTGAGTCCGGAAGGTAAATCCACGAAAGCGCGTAGGCGGCGATGCCTACCATAAGACCGATGACATTGCCTGCGGCGAGACCGCCTCCGATGGTGCCGACCGCCGTCCAGAGGTGTTCCGGGCTCTTCAGAAATTCCTTATGGTAGTTCAGATGCATGGATTATTTTGCCGCCGCATTTGGCGTCCGGTCTTCGAGCTTCAGCAATAGATACTCGACGTGTTCGCGGAAATCTTTGTCTTTGCGCATGTCCGACAATTTCTTCGCGGGGCGTCCGAATTCCAGTTTTTCCACGATGCGTCCGGGGTTGGCGCTCATGCGGAAGACGCGGTCGCCGAGGTAGACGGCTTCCTCCGCCGAGTGGGTGATGAAGAAAATCGTGGATGCCTGGGCCTCCCAGAGATCGATGAGCAGATCCTGCATCTGGACGCGGATTTTCGGGTCGAGTGCGCCGAACGGTTCGTCCATGAGGACGATGCGGGGTTTGAGGATCAGCGTCGAAGCGATCGCGACGCGCTGCTGCATGCCGCCGGAGAGCTCGTGCGGGTATTTGGATTCCGATCCCTCGAGGCCGATTTTGCCGATCCATTCGCGCGCCCGGGCGAGGCGCTCCCTTTTCTTCATGCCCGCCAGACGCAGGCCGAACGCGATGTTGTCGAGCACGGTCAAATGGGGGAGCAGCGAATACCTCTGGTCGACGACCCCGCGGTCGATGCTCGGGCCTTCGATCGGTTTGCCGAAGGAGACGGTTGTTCCTTCGGATTGGGGAAAATGCGGGGAGAGCCCGGCGATGATTTTGGCGAGAGTCGATTTGCCGCAGCCGGACGTTCCGACGATGGCGACGAGTTCGCCCCTGTCGGGGATGTCGGCCACTTGGAAGGTGATCTTGTCGAGAACCAGCTTGTCCCCGAAGCGTTTGGTCACCTCGCGGAAATCCACGACATCGGGCAGCGGGCGGTCCTTCAGCTCCGGCGGTTGGGGATGGGTCGGGAGCGCGTCCATTAGTCCTTGTTCATGTAAGGGAACAGCCTTCGCCCAACCCTGCGCCAGACTTGGTCGCAGGCGACCGCGATCAGGCAGATCACGATGATGATGGCGTAGGTCGAGGCGGTTTTTCCCCGCCGCTCCGAGATGTTGATCAGGTAGCCCATCCCCTTGTCGCCGTTGACGATTTCCGCGAGGATGATCCAGCCCCAGCCGACGCCGTAAACGCTGCGGAGCGCATTCCAGATGGCGGGGGCGGCCACTGGAAGCATGACATTCGAGACCAGTTGCCACTGGGTCGCCCCCTTCGTCGCGGCGAGGTTCAGGTAGTCGTCCGGCACATCGTCGATGGCGCGTATGACGGCGGGAAGAAGGACGACGAAACACCCGATGAACAGGAAGCCGACCTTCTGGGTTTCCCCGATCCCGAACCAGGCCAGGGAGAGCGGGATGAAGACGACGATCGGGACGTATCCGCCGATCAGCGCGAGCGGGCGGAAGAACGCGGCGATTTTCGGATAGGCCGCCATTTGAATGCCGAGGGGAATGGCGATGATGGCAGCCAGCGCAAAACCGCTCGTGACGCGCCCGAAGGAAATGAGGACGCTCCGCACGAGGGCCTGGTTGTAATGGAGCACCGGGAAGGAGCGGAGCACTTCCATGGGACTCGGGAGGATGATGGGGGAAAGCAGGCGGGACTCGATGGTTTCGCCGTAGGTGGCCGCGATCCATCCCCCCATGACCAGCGCGATGAAGACCAGCGTGAGCGCGCTCCCCGCCTCGAGTCCGGCGTCCTTGCGGACCGGCATCCCGGAGAATTTCCCGACGGCCACGATGACCGCCGCGAAGAGGATGGCGAAGAGGTAAAACCCGAGCATCAGAGTGATGGGGCGGCGGATAGGAGAGGCACCCTCCGGGACGTGGGGCAGCCGTCCCGGCTGCCTTGTTGTGGACAGAACAGCAGGCGGGGCGCCTGCTCCGCAGTGCCATTTGCGGCGGGCATTTATTGCGCTGCGTCTGCCGCGTCGTCGCCCTCCAGGGGATAGACTTTGACCTCGACCCGGCGGTTCAATTTGTTGTGATCCGCGTTCGAGGGATCGGTTGCTCCGGCCACGGGATTGTTCCAGCCGTTGCCGAGCACCTTGAACTTGTTCGGGTCAAAGTGGTATTTTTCCAGGATCGACTTTTTGACGGCGTCGGCCCGTTCGTAGGAGAGCTGGCGGACCATGTCTTCCGGGACGAGGCCCTTGCGGCTGGCATCCGCGTTGCCCTCGATCACGATGTAGGCATTTCCGAACCCGCCCGCCAGCTTGCCGATCTCGTCGAGCAGCTTGGGGATATTCGAGTCGTATTCCGGATCGAGGACGCTGGTGTTCGGTTTGAAGGTCAGGACGACCGAGCGGGTGAGGATCTGGGTGGCCGGGGATTCCGCGTTGGTGAAGTTCATGCCCGGTTTGAAGAGCGGCTGCGAGAGATCCTTGGAATCTTTGAAGTCGATCTTCAGGGCGGCCAGCGCGTTCGGATACTTGACCTGGCTGGCGGGGATGATCGTGTTGATCGCCCCGAGCTGCTGGTAGATCGCGGCCGCCTGATTGTAGACGAACTCAAAATTCGCCGGGTTCATCGGGTCAAAGAAGAAATTTTCATTTTCGCGGTAGTTCGTGAGGTGAGCGTCGCCGGTGGCGATGCCGCCGTCCTTGCCGACCATCAGGCGGCAATCCTCCACGGGGATGCCGTAGGCCTTGGAAAGGATGTCGGCGGCGTTGAGGGGATCCTTGCGGACCATTTCGACGCCTTCGAGGATACCCTTGACCAGTTTTTCCACGAGATCGGGGTGGTCTTTGACGAAATCGTTGCGCACCGCGAAGACGTCGGCGATGCGGCGGTTCGCGCTCTGGGTGCTGACGATGAGGCGGGTGTTGGGATCCATGTCGGAGACCGTGTAGATGTCAGGCGAGAACCCGACAAAGGCGTCCAGGCTTTTGTCCTGGACAAAGAGCTTCGCGGCGGCGGGGGCGTCGGCGGCCCACTTGAAATCGATGTCATCCGGGTCGATCTTCGCGTCCAGGAGCAGGGACATGATGAAAAAGTGGCTCGGGGTGTTCTGGGCCACGACGACTTTCTTTTTCACGCCGTTGACCGCGCGCAGGTCGTTGATATTTTTGACGTTGTTGCGCGCGACGACGCCGTCGCCGCCCGCCGAATAATCGATCTGCATCGGGACGTTCGGGATCGTGCGGCTGTCCTTGCACAATTCCGGGGCGAAGAGCGCGACCATGTCGAGGGTGGACCACATGATCGGCGACTGGCCGCTCGCGTAGAGGTCCCGGTTTTTCACCGGGTCGTCCACCACGGTGAGCTTCACATAAAACCCATATTTGGCGAAGACGCTGTTGTCGTTCGGTTCCAGGCCGCCGTTGGCGACGATGATCGGGGCCCATCCCGGCCAGACGTTGATCGGGAAGAGGATGACCGGCTTCCCATTTTTCGTTTCGAGCTTGTAGCTGCTCGTGCCCTGGACGGGGGGGATGACGCTCTTGCCGACGAGTTCGACGGTCTTGTCGGCAGCGAGCAGCTTGCTGGTGATGGCCTGGATGTCGGCGAGCTTCTTTTCGACGACGTTTTTCTTCTCCTCCGCGCTGGTCGGCGCGCCGCCAGGATTCGTGGAGGGCGCGGGGGGGGCGATTTTATCGCTCCAGCGCCAGATGCCGGTGCCGACGAGGGCGAGGATGAGGATGGTCAGTGCCAGTTTGCCTTTGGTTGTCATGGTGGATTTTTCTTGGTTGGGTTGATTCTTGGTTGGGTTGATCGGGGGGGGGACGGTTCAGCCCTCGGAGATTTTTTGGCGTTCGGTCGGCTTCGGTTCGGCCTCAGTGGTCGCCGGGGCGACCTCGGGATTGGTGAGCGTTCCCTTGGCCTTGAACTGCTCGAACAGGGCGCGTCCGCGGGCACTGCGTTCCTTCTGGGACTGGGCGATATTGGCACCCATTTTTTTTGCGAGGTCCATCGTGGCGGTGAACCTGCCCTGCCCCTTGGCGGCGCGTTCGCGCATGCGTTCCAATGCCTGGCCGGTGTCGGTCATCTGGCGGAGTTGGGCGATCGAGTTCTGGATTTGCTCGGCCCGCTGTTCGAGCATCTTGCTGTTTTTGTTTTGGGCCTGGAGGGTCTTGAACTCGGCCTGGAGGCGTTCGGTTTCCCGCAGGCTGTTGGCGATGACGTCGAGATTCTGCCGGTAAAGCCCCTCGAGCGTGGTCATCTGCTCGGTGTTGATCTGGAGTTCCGAGTTGGCGCGGTCGAGGCGTTCGGCCAGGTCCGCGCCCCGGGCTTCGTCGTTTTCCGCTGCGGCATCCCTGAGCTGCTGGGTGAGGGTCTGGGCGTTGATCTCCCCGTTGTGGATCTGCTGCTTGAGCAGGATGATCGTCGTCTGCAAATCGCCGTTGTCCTTGTTGGCCTTCAGCGCGTTGTCGTTCTGGCGTTTGATGTCCGCCTGGATGTTGGCCTCGTCGATGGCGGCGGTGTGGGTGGCTTCATCGGCCCAGAAACCGATGGCGATCAGGATGCGTTTGAGTGGTGAGAGCAGGAACATGGTGGTGGTTTTACGTGGCGGTTGGGAATCGGATTGCGGTTGGCTGCCGCAGTCATTTCTCTTCCTCTTCGAGGAGGATTTTTTGCGTGAAGATATTCGTGAGCCCTTTCTGGAGTTCGGTCTCGTTGCCGGCGGAGAGGACGACGGCCCCTTTTTTCTTCAAATCGCCGAATTGCGAGGCGCTCGTGTCAAAGGCCACGAAGTAATAGCTGATCGCCGCACCATTCTTTTTGCGGGCGTATTCCGACCCGGCCCGGACGCCCTCGTCGGAGGAAATCCCCTGGTTGTTTTCGCCGTCGGTCAGCACGACGACATGCTTTTTGGCCAGCGGCGAATCGGCGACGAGCCTGGACGCCGCGAGGACAGCGTCCCCGAGCGGGGTTCCTCCGCCCGGCGCGTTGAAGGCGCCGAGCCATTTGCGGAACGGTTCCGGGTTCCAGGCCGCAAAAGGAACCGCGTCCGCCCGGTTGGACGGGCCCGGAAAACAGACGATCCCCGCCTGGACCTTGTTTCCGGATTTGGCATAAGCGTCGATCTTGCCGACGATCTTCCCGAGGGCCTCGCTGGCGATGACGTATTTTTTCTTTTGTCCGCCGTCCGTCGGCACCTTGTCGGACATGCTCCCCGAAGTGTCATAAACAATGGCGATTGCGACCCCGGACTCCCCGTAAGCCGCGACACCGATGGGGGACAGCGCGATCAACAGCAGAAGCAGTGTTTTCACTGCCTCGCTGGTAACGGAATGCAGGCGGGCGGTCAATCTCTCTGAACCTAAATCCGGCAGTTGCCACGGCCAATTCATGAAGCGGAGGAAAAGGAGGGGTGAGAGGCAAAGAGGGCACGGAAGGGGTAGCGGTGGTGGTTTGCGTTCATGGCAGAGAAGAAGTCGGAGGTGGTTTTGTGGTGA
>JBAYTU010000055.1:0-23776 GCA_041675465.1 Terrimicrobiaceae bacterium
ATGGCCGGAAAGGCTGGCAAGGTATCCGCCGAAGTTCAAATCCCTCACATCGGTTTTGCCCCCCAACATGCTCATTTTATGAATGTTCTGAAATCGCATCGCTCAGTTAACCGGACACCCGTGCGGTGGAGTATAAAATCGGCGCTGACGGCGCAGCGTCCTCCTGACAATATTCGCAGGATCAGGATGTCGGAGTTTGTTCTCCGGTGGGCTGGCGCTTCGGGCGTTGACGGCGGACCGGTTCGCGCATGAGCAGCTCCCACAACGGCCCGGAGTGGTTGCCCATCCGCTTGAGCATCCGGATGGTGCCCTCGAAAGAATCCGGCGGGTAAACGATGCGGTTGATCGCCCGGAAGGCTTCCTCCAAAGTTCCGTGAAGCCAGTCCCGCCCGACGGCGGGCGAGATGTAGTAGACCGGCGTGATGAGGTCGTGATCCGGCGCGATCACCCGCTCCCGGAGGGCGAGGTCGAGCAGGGGGGTTCCCGGGAGGATGCGGATGCCGAGGAAGACGAAGACCGGGGACTTTCTGAGCGACCGGATGTTGGCGATCCCCTCCCCCACGGTTTCGCGGGTTTCGCCCGGGCCGCCGAACATGATGTAGTGGGCGACGGAAATGCCGTGGTCGAGGAGCAGGTTGTTCGTCGCCTCCACTTCCGCCCAGGTGAAGCTTTTTCCCAGGCGTCCGAGGGTGGTGTTTGTCGAGGCGTCGGTGCCGAGCTCCGCCGCCTGGAGCCCGGTCCGTTTCATGAGGGCGACGGTCTCCGCGTCGAGGTTGCCCGGCTTGAAAAACGCGGTCCACGGGGTGTTGAGATCGCGGCGGGCCAGTTCCTCCACGACCGCCCGGTAGTGGCCCTCGTCGTCGTTGAAAACGGAGTCTGTAAAATGGAATTGCGGGGCCCCGAAATCGGAGATCAAGGCTTCGATCTCGTCCACGACATCCCCGGGGTTGCGCGGGCGCAGTCGGTGGCCTTCGAGGGAGGGATATGTGCAATAGACGCAGCGGTGGATGCATCCCCGCTTGCTCTGGATCCCGGCGAGGCTGCCGCTCTCGCGGTAGAACTCCATCAGCTCCGGCTGATACCATGCGGACCGGATCGACCCGCCGTCCATGAGTGCCTCCGACCGGATGCAGCGGGTTTCCGGGAAGCGCCCGGCTTCGGCGCTGGCGGCGAATTCGACGACGAGCCGCTCCCCCTCGCCGACGATCCCGTAGTCCGCGCCGGTCTCCTGGAGGATGCGCTCCGGGAGGATCGAGAAACCGGCACCGCCCAGCAGGATTTTCGCATCGCTCACTTCCCGGAGCGCGGCGACGAGGGCCGTGACATCGGGAATGTAGCGCTTTTCGTTGAGGAGGTTGACGTTGTCGATGTTGCGGACGGAAATGCCGATGAGGCGCGGGTTTTCCGTGGCGATGACCGCAAGCGCTTCCTGCTGGGACTGATACAGGAGGTCGAGGGTCAGCACCTCGTGACCCGCATCGCGGAGCGCGGCGGCCACCATGCTCATCCCGAGCGGATAGACCGGGTAGGGCGAGGTCGCCTTGTTTGACGAGATGAGCGCGATTTTCATACCGGGGAGGCCGGGGTTTTCCATCCCCGGTTGCGGGCGGGGCGAACCCGTTTGTAGGTGCCGTCCGCCCGCTCTTTGTCCAGCACATCGATGTAGAGTTTCGCCATGCGGAGTTCCTTGCTCTGATCGCGATAAAACTCCTCCCAGGCCCATTCGTTGAGTTCCTCGAGTTTTTCGATGCTCATCTTCGCGGGCTGGAAGACGACGTTGTCGCCGGTGTAGCGGATCCAGTCGTCGTGGAGGATGCGCCCGTCGCGCTGCATGTCCGCGCGCACCGGCGAGTGCGGGAACGGGGTCATGATCGTGAACTCGGCGAGGTCGAGGTCGATTTCCTGCAAAAAGTCGAGGAGGCGGCGGATGGAGTCCTCGTCGTGATCGTCGCAGCCGAGAATAATGGTCCCCTCGACGCCGATCCCACGCTCCTTGAGACGCCGGACACGCTTCCGCATGAAATCCGAGGTGTCGACGATTGCCTGATAAACATACCAGCACCCGGCCGCGGCGGCGAGGTCGAGGATCTCGTCGTCATCCTTGATCGGATGCGAGATCCATTTCTTTTTCAGCGGGGCGATCGCCTTGAAAAGCGCCTTTTCCCACTCGTTGTCCTGGGCGAGCGAGTTGTCCACGAAGAAGAGGCGGTTGTTGTCGATCTTCGAGATTTCCTCCGCGACGGAGTCCACGTCGCGGAACCGGAACCGGCGGCCGCCGAGGAACTGGGCGCAGCACGGGAAGCAGTTGAAGCGGCAACCGCGCGAAGCGTGGATCAGATCGACCATCTGCACCCCGCGGAAATTGTAGCGCGGGCGGTCGAGGATCTCGCGGCGGGCGGGGCCGATTTTGTCCATGCCCGGGTGGTCGTGAAAATGGTCGTAGAGCGGCTTGAGGCGTCCGGCCCGGAAGTCGTCGAGAACTTCCCCGAACCGGCCCTCCACTTCGCCGAGGTAAACGGCATCGGCATGTTCCATCGTCTCCTCGTGGTGGAGCATCGTGCCGATGCCCCCGAAAATCACCGGGACCCCGAGCGCGCGGTATTGGTCGGCGATCTCCCACGCGCGCGGCATCTGGCAGGTGAGCATGGCGGAAATGGCGACCAGATCGGTGTCGGCGGCGATCTCCAGCGGCTGGACGTGTTCGTCCACGAACGTGATCCCGACATCGCGGGGGACGGCGGCCGCGAAGCAGATGGGGCCGTGCGGTGGGAGGTGAAACTCGGGTTGATGGCGCAGCCTCGGCCATTTTGGGTAGATGAGTTTCATGTTCATTGGCCTGGGTCCTCCATGCGGGTTGCAAGTTTCGGGATGAGTTGCGAAAGGCGGGGGCTGGCGGTGGCCAGCGCGGCGAGAGAAGAGAGAAGCGGGGCGGTCTCCGCAGTCACAAAGGCGGCCACGGCGGACCCGGCTTCGGCCTGGACGACCAGCATGGCGGGCGCGTCCCCGCTTCCGATGAGCGCGGAGGCGCTTTCGAGGGCGTCCGCCAGCGGAGCCGCTGAGCCGATCAGTCCGAAGAGCGGGCCCCGAAAACCGAAGTGGATTGCGGCCTCTCCCAGCGGGGCGCTCGGAAGCGTGTAAACGAAGAGGTTTCCGCGCGCGAGGAGGCGTCCGGATTCGACGTAGTCTTTGAAGTAGGCGGCGTTGGCCTCGAGCGAACCCCCGAACCCCGCGCCGAGGATGCCGGTCTCGCAGTGGGTGTCCCGCGAAGGGTCCACGCCCGCGTCCCGCAAGGCGAGTTCGCAGGCGTAACAGGTCATCCGGGAAACCGGATCGAAGCGTCCGAAACGTTCGATCTTGCGCCGGAACAGGGCGTCCGAGGAAGCGGCGATCCCCGGGTGGGAGAGATCGGCACGTGGGTGCGTTTCGCCGAGGCGCACAAGACCGCAGGAGGCACCGGTCACCCACCCGACACCGGCGTGAAGACGGGGCGGCGCGGCAGGGGCCGGACGGCGGGCGATGGAAGGGGCCAGGGTCAGGACGAGGGCGGCGTTGATGCCCCCGAAGCCGGAGTTGGTGGTAAGGGCCGCAGGCGAGTCGGCCCGAGCGAATGGGACAGGACATTCCGTGACCCACCCGGATGCGCAGCCATCGGGCTGCCGCAGCCCGATCGTGGGCGGGACGAGGCCCTCGGAAAGGGCGCGAAGGCAGACGAGAATTTCGACGAGTCCCGCCGCCCCGAGCGCATGGCCCAAGGCACCTTTCACCGAGAAGACCGGGCGGGCGGGGAAGAGGCTCCGGAAGGCCGCCATTTCCATGTCGTCGTTGTAGCCGGTGCCGGTGCCATGAGCGGAGATGAAGGTGATTTCTTCGGGTGTCACCCCGGCGCGATCCATGGCCCGGCTGATTGCCCGGGCCAGTTGGGTCCCGGTCGTATCGGGCCGCGTGACGTGCGAGGCGTCGTTGGAAGCCCCCCACCCGGCGACGCTCCCGAGCACGGTCCGGCACTCGCGGACAGCGCGGGCTTCCGGCATCAGAAGCGCGACGGCGGCAGCCTCGCCGAGGTTGAGCCCCTGGCGGTCGCGATCGAACGGGCGGGCCCCGTCGGGATCCAGCGCGTTCATGGTCGCGAACCCGGCACAGACAAACTCGGAAACCGCGTCGCACGCGACCACGAGCACGGAGCCCTCGGTCCCCGAGGAAACCAGGGAGGCCGCCTGCGCCACGGCGAGCGTCGAGGAAGCGCAGGCGGCGGACAGGATCCTTCCGCGCGGGAGCCCGCAAAGCGCGCGGAGCTTCCCGAGCAAGCGGCTGGGGTCAGAGGCCTCGAGGGCCGGTGCGCCGGGCTTCCGGAATGTTGCCGCCTCGAGAGATTCGATCTCGCCGGTCGTCGTGGCGAGAAGGATCAGGGTGTCGGCAGGAACCTGCGGGAGAAGCCGGCGCAGCATGGGTTCGAGCATCTGGAGGACGGCCGGACCGGACCGGGGATCAACATCCGGCACGAGGCCGAGAGGGGTTTTTCGGGAACCGTCGGGAAATGGGATGCGTCCGGAAGTCGCGAGCGCCGTGCGTCCCGAAAGCAGCCCCTCCCAAGTGGTGTCGAGGCCCCGCCCGTAGGCGGTCACGAGATCTCCCGCGACGATGACGGCATTCATTGGAGAGCGGTGAATTGCCCGCCTCGCCAGGCTTGCCGGGAGGACTCCACGAAGGAGGGCGGCGTGAAGAGCGGAGCCCCGCTGGCCGCACTCGTGAAGAGCTGGACGGTGTGACCCCGCGCCACGATCTGCGGGCCCGCTTTGAAAATGGTGTATTCCGTGTCGATCCGGGCGGCCTCGTTCCAGTGGAGCACGGCTTCGACCGTCACCTCGTCGTCGAGGTGGGCCGGCGCGATGTAGTCGACGTGCAACTGCACGATGGGAGCCCGGATGCCGGCTTTGTGAAAATCGAGATACCCGAGCCCGCACGCGCGGTGGAGCTCGGCGGCGGCGGTTTCAAAAAAAGCGGGAAACCGGCCATGCCAGAGGACGCCCATCGGATCGGCGTCGCTGAAGAGCACGCGGCGGGAGACCCGCATCTTGAGCGGGGCGGGATCGCCGGGACACCGCTCGAAGAAGGGCTCGCGGCCACGGGTTTTGCGGGACGGGCGGCTCATGGGGACGGCGTGGGTTCGAGGTGGACGGAAAGCTCCGCCACGCGTTGGCCGTTGCGGGTGACTTTGGCTTTTGTGGAGACGGCACCGGGTGTCCGGGCGGTCTCCGTGACCGCGAAGCGGATCGTGTCGCCGGGGTGGATCGGCGCGACGAATTTGGCTTTGGGGATCTCCGTGATTCGGAGCCGCGTTCCCCAGGCCTTTTCCAGCCCGAGCCGCAGGCTCTGCAGCAGGCAGACCCCGGGGAGGATCGGATCGTCCGGAAAGTGTCCCTGGAAGCCCGCGAACGAGGGCGGGTAGAGGAATTCCAAAGCGGCCCCCGCCGCCGTTCCGTCCGGGTTTTCCCGGGCATCAACAAGTGCCGTATGAAGTTCGTCCTCGATCATGGGGTGATTCTGATTTCCTTGAAAAAAAGTGCGATCGCGTAGTGGCGGGCGCGTTGTTTGAAACGAATGATGCGCGGGCAGGAGTTCCGGCCAACGGCGGCGTAATCCTCAAACAAAACCTGCCAGACAACGCGGCTGCCAGGAAAGAATTTGCGCGGGACGGAGAACCGCTTTTCGAGGAGAGCCCCGGTCTTGGTCTCGAAGCGGTATTCCAGCGTGCCCCCCGGGGCCGGGATGCGGAAAACCGTCGCGTTCCCCCGGGGGCGCGGAAGCGGGCGGGCGCGATCCGGCGGGACGAGGTCGAAGAACATCTGGCGCACGTCGGCGGCGGCCCCCTCCGCAATTTGAGGGTGGCGTTTCAGGAGCGTTCCGGGCATCCGGGATTTGAGGTGCCCGCCGGTTTCGCTGAGTTCGAAGACCGTGAGACCGATCTGGCTGAGGCCGACGAGCGCGAAGTGGCGCTTCGGGACATCGACGGTGATGACGCCGAGCGCCGGGAACTTGAACCAGCGGTATTGCATCACCGCGCTGCTGACAGCCGAATAGCGGGGCGGGATGGTGCCACCGGGAGCGCCCGGCTCCGCCGCCACGGAGGCCGCCTCTGCGCGGACGACAAGCCCTGAGACACCAATCACAAAAAAAATGATCGCGAGCGGTTTCATCGGTTCAGGCATTCTGGGGGACGAGCGCCTGTTTGGCTGCAAGGGGCCGACCCCAGAGAGCGAAGAGTCCCGGAACAGCCCAGACGGCGAGAATGTGCCCGACAAGCATTCCGGTGGTCAGGGTCAGCCCGATGGCGAAAAGCACCGGGTGTTTCGTGAGCAGCAGGACCCCGGCCCCGATGATCGAGGTCGTGGTGGTGAGGATGATGGTGGTGCCGCTCCCGCGCTCGATGCCGTGGGCGAGGCCGTGCGTCATGTAGATGCCGTAGTCCACGCAGAGGCCGAAGACCACGGCGGCGGCGGTGACATGGCAGAGGTTGACCGTTTGCCGGAGCATGGCCGGGACGCCCAGCGCCCAAAGCACGGCGACCGCGGCGGGAGTCAGCGCGATGAGCGCAACCCTCCAGTTCGGCGAAAGCAGCAGGGTCAACCCCAGAACGAGCGTCAGCGAAATGACGGTCACGAGGAAGAGGGTGTGCCCGATCGAGGCGGACAGCGAGTCGGTGAGCAGGCGGCGTGAAACGCAGAACGCGCCGGGGACGGTTTCCGCGAGGCGGCCCATCTCCGCAGTGAACCGGGGGGTGTCCGGAAAAAAAGCGAAGACCGTGAACCCCTCGGCGGATCGGTGGACGAACCGGTCTTTGATCATCTTGAAGAGCGCGTTGTCGGCGGGCTCGGAGAGATCGGGCGTTCGGTGGATCTGGTCGAAAAACGGTTGAAAAGCGGCGGCGGTGAACCCGTGGCGACGCCCGCTCTCCAGAAGCAGCGCCTGCACGGAGTCGATGCGTCCCGGGGTCCAGAACGCCTGCCATCGGGCGAGGTTGGCGGCGCGGTGGGACTCCGAGCGCCAGAAGGCGGAGAAGCTCAAGAGGTGGTTGCCGGGGGTTTCGGAAGCCCGGTCGTAAATTTCTTCGCTGCGGCGAAGCGCCTCCTCGTAAGTCGGGGCGGTGACGGCGAGAATCCCCTGCCCGGTCCCCCCGGCACTCCAGGTCTTCTGGAAGCGTTTTTCGGCTTCCAGCACGCCGGGCTCGGTGCCGTCGAGCCGGGTGATGTCCGTGTTAAAAACTCCCCGGGAGATCATGGCGAGCCCGAGGGCTGCGGCGAGCCCGGCGGTGAGAGCCCGCGCGCGGGCATGGGTGACCGGGGCGAATGTCGGCGAGGGCTCTGCGGCAACGCCGGGGTTCCGCGCGTGCCGGTCGCCAAAAATATGCGGCAGGAGAAAAACGGAGGCGAGGTAAGCGAGGGTGATGCTGAGGATCGCAAACGTGGCGAGCTGGCGGTAGCCTTCGATGCCGGAAAAATAGAATGCGACGAAGACCGAGAGGGTCGTCAGCATGCCGAGCCCCATCGGACGGACGATCCGGCGCACGGCCGGGGCGGGTCGTCCGCACCGGCGGGTCATCACGTAAACGTAGATGCCGTAATCGGAGGAAATGCCCACGATCACCATGCCGAACCCGATCACGATGCAGGAGATCTGGGAGTGGCAGAGCGCGGCGAGCGGCAGTGCCAGAACCGCCGCGCAGACCGGGATTCCGAGCATCGCCACGGCTCGCCAGTCGCGGAACACCCCGGCGAAAATGAGCAGGAACGCGGCGGCCCCGACCCAGCCCGTGCGCTCGATGTCGCGCCTGAGGAGGCGCCCGTTGCTCGCCGTGTGGAGGTGGGCGCAAACCGCGTCGGCGCGAACGCCTGCGGGAAGCGCGGCGCATTCCGCGTCGAGCCGGGCGACCAAGGCCTCGCTGCCTGCGGAATCGGCGAGCGAAACAGGGGTGGTGAAAACCAGCAGGAGGTGTCGGCGGTCGGGGCTGAACAAGTGCCCGGCTTCCAGTTCCACGCCATAAAGGTTGGCGGCGGAAAGGCGTTCCAGTCGGCCGAGAACGGACCGCGTGATGCCGAGCGGGTCGTGTCTGCCGAGGTTTCCGGTGAAGAGCGAAACCGGCCTGGCGAGATCCTGATACAGGGCGCGCACGCTCCGGTCGACGGCTTCCGGGGCGGTGGCGGCTTCGGCGGCGGCCAGGTCGGCAGATCCGAACAGTTGGGGGGCGAAATCGAGGAGCTGCGTCACGTTGCCCAGCATCCCCGAGGTGGCGGCACCGGTGTCCACCGGCTCGAGTTCCGGCGAGCGCAACCGTTCGGCCAGTCGGTCCGCCGCAGAAACGAACTCCTCCTGCGACAGGGCGGGATCGGTCTTTTCCAGCGAGACAACGACCTTGTCCGCGAGGTTCGCCTCGGTGAGGAACCGGATCGCGTCGCGGGATTCCCCGTCCGGGAGCATCACGTCCACCGAGTTGCTGAACGTCAGGTGCCCGAAGCTTGCGAGGGCTGCGGCGATCAGGATGGCCAGGAGGACAAAAACCGGCAGGCGGCGGGCGCGGACCGCCCGGAATTGCCGTTCGAACCAACCGGATTCACTCATGCCGGGGGTCCCATTCTTCCTTGGCGAGAGGGGGGTTGAGGGAGGGATCGGAAAATGTGATGCTCATGGTGTCGCCGCCGGTTTCCGCGACTTCGAGGCGGTCGAGAAAGCGCTCGTCCTCCCCGAAGCGCATGACGATCCGCCGGATCACCTCGCGGGATGGCGACCCCGCGCGCGGGGTGAACTCGAGGACCAGCGGGGACCCGGATGGGACAGCCACGTCGAACTCCCGGGCCAACACCAAATAGTTTCCGGAAAACCAGCTTTGGAGTTGTTTGACGGCTGCGGAGAAGACCGGGTTTCCCGCGAGCGAAAACTGCTGGATCCCTTGGGTGTCCTCGCTCCACTGGCGGAGCGTCGCCCCCTGGATCACCAGGCCGTAGCGGATCGGAGACTGGACGCGCCACGCTATTTTGTCCGGCTTTTGCAGGGTGATCCGGCCTTTGAGGACGAGCTTGCGTTCGAGGATTTCCAGGTGCTTCTCCTGGACGAAATCCACCTTGAGGGTCTGGACGGTGGAGAGTTTGGACTCGAGTTGCCGGAGACGTTCGGCGACCCGGGCTGGCACCTCCTCCGCGACCGCGAACGCGCGAAACCCGAGGCAGAGAGCGAGTGTGAGGGCGGCAGGTTTCATCTTGATGCCGGTTCGGGTCCGGCGGTTTTTTCCCAGACTTTGAGTTCGCCGGCGGCGAGGGTTTCCCCGTTCCTCGTGATGGTTCCGGAAAGCACGCTGTAGGCACCGAAAGAAGTCGTGTGCCGGATCTCGATGCGGAGGAGATCGCCGACGCGGGCTTCGCCGTGAATGGCGAAATCGCGCGCGCCGAGCAGCATGCCGCAAGGAGCGGCAGGGGTTCTCCCGTGGCACTGGAACCCGTGGTAGACGGCCACTGTCTGGGCCATCATTTCGAGGTGGGCCACATTGTCGAGCCGACCCTCGCGATCCACGAACGGCATGTCCGGGCGGACGGTTGCCTCGGCCACGGCCTCTCCGTCACCCACGGAAACCAGCCGATCGACCAGCAGCATCGGGAGTTCCTGCGGCGCGAACGCGGCGGCGGAACAAGGCAGGCGGATGATTTCGTCCAACCGGTCCTTGTTGTGCCAGCACAGGGGGTCCGACGCGAGATAATCACCGGTAAGCTGGAAGGCGGCACCGCGGCAGCCGTAGCACTCGTCGGACTGGCCGCAAACCGCGCAGGGGCCCTTGATGCGTCCCTTGAAATTGCGGAGGTCCTCGAACATGACGCTCCCGGCGAGAATGTTCCGGAGACGGTGCCCGCGGAGGTTGCCTGCCGGGATGGTGATCCCGACACACGGCATGACGTTGCCGTAGGCGTCCACGAGGCAGGAGAACTGGTTGCGAAGGCATTTGTTGCCGACCAGCGGCGGCTGGGGCTCCCAGTCGCGCCCGTATTTCTCGCGGTCCAGACGGGCGATTTCGAAGAAAAGTGCCTCGGTGTCGGCGGGCTCCGGGTAGAGCCACTGGTTCCGGCTGCTCCGCCCCTGCGGCGTGATCATCTCGAAATAGGGATCAATGTCCCGGTCGCGGAGCCAGCACCAGAGATCCTTGAGTTCCCCGATGTTCTGGCGGCAGATGATCGTGCTGGCAGCGATCCGTTTGTCCCCGGACGGATACCCGGCGGCGAGGAGGTTGCCGAGGGCGGAGTGGATGCAATCGTAGGCCCATTTGCGCCCGGTGAGCCGGGTCTGGACCACTTGGTCGAAGCTGTTCAGCTTGACGACGACCTTCACGCCGTGCCCGAAGAAAAAGCCGGCCATCTCCGGCGTGACATTCGTGCCGTTCGTGAAGATCTCGGTCTCCATCCCCTTGTCGGCGAGATGGCGCACCACGTCCCGCAACCCGGGATACAGCATCGGCTCGCCGCCGAGCAGGATGATCCGCCGGGCACCAAGGTCGTGGGCCTGATCGACGGCGTCGCGGATTTCGTCCGGCGACAGCTCGTCGGGTGCCGTCGCGGGATCGACAACGTAGCAGTAGGGGCAGCGAAAATTGCACGCGCGCCCCAGCTCGATTTCCATCGAGAGGAGACTCCGGCTGCGGACTGCCTCCTCCACTTGCTCGCGGGAAAACCCGAATCCGTCCAAGCGGGCCGAGCAGCTCACAGGCGTTCCCTCCGGTCGATGAAGCGGTTGGCCTTGCGGGATCCCTGGCCGAAAACTTCGCGGGCGATTTCGGCTTCGGGCTCGATGACGACGGTCGTTTTGACTCGCAGCCGACCCTGCAAATGTTCCGCGATGGATTCCCTCGAACAGGCGTGACCGGAGGAAACGGCGGCATGCACGGTCAGGTGGTCGGAGAGGCGGTCCTCGCTCGTGGCGACGACGTAGTAATCGGAGATCCCCGGCGCGTTGTCCAACGCGGCAAGAATCGAAAGCGGGTAAACCGTGGTCCCCTTGGTTTTGATCATCTGGGACCGGCGTCCGAGGATCGGACCCAGGCGTGGAGTGATCCGCCCGCACGGGCAAGGCTCCTCGATGAGGAAGCTGATGTCGCCGGTTTTGAACCGCACGAGCGGCATTGCTTCGCACTGGAGGGGAGTGAGGACGACCTCTCCGCGTTCCCCGCCGGGGAGGCGGTTGCCGGCGGCATCGACGATCTCCACAATCGCGAGTTCCGGGTTCAGGTGCCCGCCCCGCCGTGCCGGGCATTCGCAAAACGTGCTGACCGTCTCCGAGGAGGCGTAGGTGGAAAAGGCCGGGGCATCCCAGAGGGTTTCCAAATCCACGGCGAGTTGGAGCGGGGAAAGGTCGGCATCCCGGAGCGGCTCGCCGATGCAAACCAGACTGCGGACGGAACTCGCGGCGGGATCGGTCCCGCTTTCGGCGAGAAACCGTCCGAGTTTGCGGAGAAACGTGGGCACGCCCACCAGGATGGTCGGGTTGAGGCGGCGGATGAGATCGCACTGGCTGGCGAGAGGGCTCGCGCCGCTGCGGATGACGGCGGCCCCGAGTTTGCGGAGGCCCGTCTGGTAGGCGAGCCCGGCGACGAAACACCGGTCCATGGTGCAGGTGAGCAGGGCGGTGTCCTTGTCGGTGACCCCGCATGCGGCAAACGAAATGGCTTCGTTATAGGCAAGGCGCCGGAGATCGTGCTCGGAATACATCACGGCGCTCGGCGTGCCGGTGGTGCCCGAAGAAAGGACGATGTCCACGATTTTGTCGCTGGAGACCGCGAGGAAATCCCCGCTGCGCCCGGAAAAAACCTCTTTGTCGGTGAACGGGAGGTCCGCGAGAGATTCCAACGTGGCTTTTCCGGCGTCGATTCCGGCGAGGAGGCCGCTGTAGTGGGGGGAGGATCGCCGACAATACGCCAGGTGTTCCCGGAGCAGCCGCTGCCGGGTCGCGGCGATTTCCTCCGCAGAACTCCAGGTGCCCGGGAACGTGTTCAGGCGCACGGAACACCTCCTTCCACAAGGGCAAGTTCGGCGGCGATCACCCCCCACACCTTGTGTTTCAACTGGTGGGCGGTGAGGTGCTCGAATTCGGCGGGCACCAGCGCGGGCAGCGCGCGGACGTGGATGGTGCCGGGCCGGAGAAGGAAATGGCCGCGCGGCAGGATGCGGTAAAACCCCGCGATGCAGAACGGCACGACCGGAACCCGCGCCTCGAGCGCCAGACGAAAAAGCGTGGCGTGAAACGGGCCGATCTCGCCGGTGCGGGTCCGGGTCCCTTCCGCGAAACAAAACAGGGCGACGCCTTGGGAGAGGACCCGCGCGGCCTTTTCGAGAAATGCCCGGGGGCCTGACGCTTCCGCGTCGAGGTAGCCGGCCAGCCTGGCAAAAGCCCCAAGGACCGGGATGCCGAACGGCCAGCGGTTCGAGACGAAGACAAACTCGTGCGGCAAAAGCGCCAGCAAATATGGGTCGCCGATCGATTGGTGGTTGGAGATGAACAGGCACGGCTGGCCGGGGGCGATGCCCGAGCGGTTTTCCACATGCACCCGGACCCATGGCCAGGCCAGACGGACGCTGACGGCCCCGTAGATGCGGATGAGCCATCGGGTGATGCGCAGGGCGGAACGGTGCGAAAGGGACAACAAGGCGGTCGGCGTTCCGAGCAGGACGGCGGCCGGGATATACGCCAGCGAGAACAGCAGGTAGCCGCCGTAGAAAGTCGCGCTTGGGAGGAGCCGCATCATCGCAAAACAAACCTACGGTTGCGGCGCGGGCCCATCCCCGGCCTGCGATTTCTCGATTTCGGCGAACACGAAATCCTGGAGGTTGCCGAGGGTGCGGATGGCGCGGGCCTCCTCGCTGTCGCGGAGCTGGATCCCGAACTCCTTTTGCAGCGCGGCGATCATCTCCACGACATCGATGCTGTCGAGACCGAGGTCCTGGAAGAGGTGGGCGTCCGGAAGAAGCCGGTCCGGGGCGACTTCGAACTCCGTTTCGAAAATCGTTGCGATGCGCGAGTTGACTTGCTGTTTGTCCATGTGTTTTCGAAGGAATATCAGATGATGTTTCGGCAGACGAGCGCGGCGTTGATGCCGCCAAAAGCGAAGCTGTTTTTTATGAAGGTGCCGATGGGCCGGGAAATGGGGGAAGTCACGTGCCGGAGGCCCTCGCACTCCGCGGCGGGATTGCGGAGATGAAGCGTCGGGTAAAGGACACTGTCACGCATCATCAGGAGCGTGGCGATCAGTTCGATCGGGCCGGAAGCGCCAAGCGTGTGTCCGATGTGGCCCTTGAGGCTGCTCACCGGGACGCGGTCCCCGAAAATTTCCCGGAGGGCGGCGGCTTCCTCGGCATCTCCCTGCAGGGTTCCCGCCGCGTGGGCGTTGACGTAGTCGATTTCTTCCGGCGCGGCACCCGCGCTGTCGAGCGCCTCCTGCAAACACCGGATGAGGGCCGCCCTGCTGGACTGGCTGATGTGCTCGCCGCTCGCGCAGGTGTGGTAGCCGGAAACCTCGGCATACATCTTCGCCCCGCGGGCGAGGGCATGGTCGAAGTCTTCGAGCAGGAGGATGCCCGCCCCTTCACCACAGACGATCCCGTCGCGGTCGCGGTCGAACGGGCGGGGGGTCTCGGAGGGGGCGTCGTTGAAACGGGAGGAGGCGGCGAAAAGCACGTCGAACGAACCGGTCACCGACGGGTGCAACTCTTCCGCGCCGCCACAAAGGACCGCGTCCTGCCTGCCCAAGCGGATCAGGTCGCAGGCCGCCCCCACCGCCTGGAGCCCGGAAGCGCAAGCGGAGTTTGTGGCGAGCACCGTGCCGGTGATGCCGAGACACTGGGCGACGTTCATCGCCACCGTGTGCGAAACGCATTGGAAAAATTTGACCGCGTCAAGCTTCGCGATGTCCCGCTCGGGCAACATCATCTCGAACGTCCGGTTGAGCGCGATCGGGCTGCCGGTGGTCGAGCCGATGATGCAGCCGAGACGCCCGGGGGAAAAATGACCGCTCCAAGACGACCCGTCGCCAAAGGCATCGGCCAGCGCCTGCCGCGCGGCGTCATGGCCGTAGAAGCTCATCCGGCTCATCGAACGGCGGTTTTGGCGGGGGATCCTCCGCTCGTCCAAATCCGGTCCGGGGGCCGCGACGAGGCTGTGCATGTTGCGGAAATGCTTCCACTCGCCACGCATCGAGACGGTGGAGGAACGGCCTGCGGCGAGGCCGGACCGGAGCGCTTCCACGCCGACGCCCATCGGGGAAATCGCCCCCAAACCCGTGATGACGACGCGCTTCAGTTGCATGCCGGTTGGCGGTAGGAGGAAACGCCGAGAAGGCCGCGGCAAACGACAAAAGCGGACATCATCGCCCCGACCACGCCGGGAAGAATCGCGCTCTGGCCGGCCACGAACAGGTTGATCAGCGGGAGCCTGCCGACAAGGTTGAACTGGTGGGTTTTCTGTTTGATCCCGTAGGCGGCTCCGGTCGGCGAATTGAGCCAGTCGCGGTAGGTCAGGAGGGAGGCCGAATCGAGAAGGCGGAGGCGACCCCGGTATTCGGGGCAGGCCCGACAGATCCGCTCGACGATCCTCGCCGCGCGGGCGGCTTTGAACGCCAGGTAGTCCGCCGGACGTCTCCCGGTCGAAGTGTCCTCCCAGCGCGCGGTTTCCCCGGGAAAAGACGGTTCGAAGGCGGTGAGCGTTTGGACAGTCCGGCCCCGGACGTTCTCGCGGCCCCGGACGATGACGAGCGAGGAATCGCGTTCGCCGCCCGGTGTCAACAACGCGTTCAGATCCGACGACGGCAGCAGCGAGGTGATCGTGGAATCCGCAGAGTCGTCCGGGAGGTCCAGCGTGGCGAAGATCGTGAAAAACCCGGCGGATTCCTCGAACCCGTTCACCCGGTGGACGAACGCGGGACGGAGCGATTCGGGCGGCAGGACGCGGAGGATTTCCCGCGGGTGCATGGTGAGCACGGCCGAGCCGAAGGAAACCTCCTCGCCGGTGTTGAGGTGGACGGTGCGGACGGATTTTCCGGCGATTTCCCCGCAGCGCGTGATGTGGGTGTTGCAGCGCACCTCGACATCGAGTTCCCTGAACCGGTCCCGAAACGCCCGGATGAATGCGTCGCCGCCATGCTCGACCCGCGCGAGAGATTCGAAGAGGCTGTAGCAGACGCGGCTGTGGGCCGCGAACGAAACCTCGTCCGGTCTCGTGCCGTGGCACATGCAAAAGATGCCCAACAGCGCCTTGAGCTCGGAATTCGAGGTCAACCCGTCCAGCACGGACGCGAGCGTGACACCGTCTTCCGGGCAAAGGGCGGCGGCGGGGGAACGCCCGCCTTCCTGAAAGACGAGCTCGGCGCTGGATTCGTAAACCTCCGCCAACTTGTCGAAGTAGCGGTCGATGGCGGCCTCCTCCGCCGGAAAATAGTCGCGGAAGCATGCACGCAAGGCGGCCAGGCCGCTGGGAAAATTGTAGGCGTTCCCCGAGCCCTCGAAGACGATCCGCTGGGCGCTGTCCCTGGAGAGGAAGACGGGGGTGATCGCGCGGCGGATGCCGAGCATTTCGAGCATCTTCGTCAGAAGCCCGTTCTCCCCGAAGCCGCCGGTAAAATGAAAGCCGGTGTCAAAAGGGATGCCGTTGCGGCGAAAACGGATCAGCGATCCTCCCATGGCGGCGGCTTTTTCCAGCAGCAGGACGCTCTTTCCCGTTTCCGCCAACAGCAGCGCGGAGGTCATGCCGCTGATCCCGCTCCCCGCCACTATGTAATCGTAGTTTTTCACCCATCTCGGATCCGCAAATCCCTGCGGCTTGGTAACAGGTTGCCCCCCGGCGGACAATCGCAATCTGCCCCTCGCCCTACCCCGTGTTTGTCATTCCGTTAATTTCCGTTTCAGGTAGGATTGCCGGATGCCTCTTGGCCCCGGTCCGACGAATGCGCGCTTCCGCTGGAAACCATGAACATTGTCGACAAGCTTTTTTCGGCCTGCGACCGCGAGGCCATCGCCTTGGTCTGCGGAGATTTGTCGCTGACTTATGGGCAATTGGAGGCGGAGGTCGACCGCGCGGCGGGAGCGCTTTTGAAAGCGGGCCTGCCGGAGCCTCGACCGGGATTCGTGCCCCGCGTGGGGCTGGCGTGCCCGAACGGGCCGGACCACGTCATCCTGGCGCTGGCGGTTTTGCGGGCGGGCGGATGCCTGGTGCCGGTGGCGGGCGAACTCGCCGCGCCCGAACGCGAGGCGTTGGCCCGCACCGTCGGGGTGCATGCGGTGGTGTTGGCGGGCGGGATGCTTTGGCCGGGGCGGCAGCAGGGCGGAAAAGAAATGAACGGTCTGTCTGCCACGCTATTTTTGGAACCGCTCCGCCCCGCGCCCGAACTGGGGTTCGAAGAGGAGGCCATCGCGGCATTGCACCCGGCGTTCATCCGTTTCAGCTCGGGCACGACCGGGCGATCCAAGGGGATCGTGCTGTCCCACGAGTCGCTGCAGGCGCGGATTGAAACCGGCAACCGGAGACTGGAGATTGCACCGAACGACCGGGTTGTCTGGATCCTGCCCATGTCGCACCATTTCGCGGTCTCGATCATGCTTTACCTGCTGAAAGGCGCGACGACGGTCGTGGTGCGGAGCCACCTGCCCGAGGACATTTTGGACGCTGCGCTGCGCCACGGCGGGACGGTTTTGTATGGTGCGCCGTTCCATCACGCGCTGCTGGCCAGGGAACCCTCCGGTCGGCAATGGCCGACGCTGCGCCTCGCCGTGTCCACGGCGGCCGCGCTGCCGCCCGCCACCGCCAAGGCGTTCGATGCCCGCTATGGCGTGCCGCTTTCCCAGGGGTTCGGGATCATCGAAGCGGGCCTGCCGCTGCTGAATACGGCGGCTCCCCGCGCAAAGCCGGAATCGGTCGGGAGCCCGCTTGCTGATATTGCCGTCGAACTCCGCGACCCGGCGACCGGGGCGGTTGTCGCCGGCGGGGAAATCGGCGAGATGTTCCTCCAAGCGGACGGCATGCTGGATGCCTATTTGAACCCCTGGCGATTGCGCGGAGACATTCTCGCCGGAGGACGTTGGTTTCCAACCGGCGACCTCGCCCGCCAGGATGCTGAAGGGTTCGTTTACGTGGTGGGCCGGACAAATTCCGTGATCAATTCCGCCGGCATGAAGTGTTTTCCCGAAGAGGTGGAGGCGGTGCTGCAATCGCACCCCGGAGTGCTCGCGGCCCGCGTTTCCGGGCAGGCCCACCCCCACTTCGGGGCCGTGCCCGTGGCGGATGTCATCGCCTGCGAACCGCCCCCTTCCATCGAGAGCCTGGCGGCACACTGCCGCAACGCCTTGGCAAGCCACAAGGTTCCGGTGGAATTCCGCTTCGTCCGCGAACTGCCGCGAACCGGCAGCGGAAAAATCCGCCGGTTCTGAAATGCCGCCTGCTATTCCCGGACCGCGCGCGCAAATTCCTCCGAGGCGAATTCCTCCGCAGCCTTCTTCTGAGCGAAATACATGCCGCCGTTGATCACCCTCTCAAACTCGGGAGTAATGCCAATCCAGATCACGGCTGACTCCTCCCCTTCGACATTCTTCTGCCATTTCACGTGCTGCCCGCCCCTGTCGAGCAAGACCAATCGGAGGCCAACGCGGTGCCGTGCCCTCGCCAGAGTCATGTCCATCCAAAAATTTTTGATCTCGCCGTCCAGTATGGCTTGAGGGGCGCTGGATCCGGCTTGCCCTTGGAGCACGGCATTGTAGCCGACATGCCGCAGGGCACCGGCAATATATTCCGGCACCAGAGATTCCAGCGTCTTGCCCTGCTCGATCGAGAACCTCCTGCGCGTCACCCCGAATGCATTATGCATCTTGCCGATATCTTTGTGGTCCTCTTGTCGGACATCTTTGAAATTTCGCACCAGAATCGTTCCCGAACGCTGGCTGCCGACCCCATCAAGCGGCCATGACTGCATCGCGACGCGGGTTGTCCCGACCGCACAGCCTCCGACACCGAGCGCGAAAGACAATACCAGAACAGATCGAAGAAGTGTTTTCATCGCTTTCCCTGCTAGGTTTTTCGCGCTGCGATGCGAGGCAAAAAACGGGCCAGCACGGGCCGATGGCCATTTTTCTGCAACCACCGTGATTCCGGTCAAGCTATCGTCTGAAGTTGGCTCCGGGTGCAACGGGCGGGATCTGCGAGAATCGAGTCGTTGAAGCCCGCATACATGCGGGGGTTCCTGATCGTGTCGCGGTAAAAAACCATCACCCCGCAGTGCGTGCGGGCGACCCTGTGCCCGCCGCCGGAACGTCCGGGCCCCGCCCCCCGGATCCCCGTGCCCACCGCGTAAAATGGCGGCCCGAAGTAATTGTCCAGGCGGGACACCCGGAGCCCCCTCCCCTTTCCTGCCAGCAACCGCAGCAGTTTCCGGTCCTTGCCGACAGCCAGATGAATGGCGACGTCCAATGCGGTGAACTGGGCCTCCCGGCCCCACCCGGCGATGGACAGGGAATGCACCGCGCGGGCATTGATCAGAACGCCGAAACTATGGCCGACAAAATGCACCGGCTCGCGGTAGTTCCCGCCCAGGATTTCGGGCAACACCTTCCCGAGCATCCGCCCTTCGGCCTCGGTTTCGCGAAATGCGTGGACGCAAAAACGGACGAGCGACGGGAGCTCCCTCAAACCTTCCTCCAGGTGCCGGGAGGCTTTCGGCCAAACGAAATGCAGGATGTTGATGGGGTTGGAGACACGCAGGCGTTCGCGCGCGGCATCGCCGATGTCCCGCAGTTCCGGGAGGGGAGCCAAGCGGGCCGGGTGGCGGGTCCGATAGCGCAATCCGTGTGTCAGGACAAGGGTGGGACGGTTGGGATCGACCGGTCCCTCCGGCACGCAGGCTCCAACCGGGGTCTCGCCCTGCCCGGCCGGCACCAGGTGGGAAACATCGGAAACAAGGGTTTTCTCCCGCCAGGGAGACCTTTCAGTTTTCCACAATTCGCCGACTTTCCCACCGGCATGAATCTCGCCCTGTTCCATCTGATTGCGTGAACTGATATGTTTTTCCTTGCGAAAGATCACCCGAAAACGGAAACAACCGTCGGATGACCGTCTCCCTCCCCTACCGCCGCGACCGGCGATACCTGACCGGGGTGGACTGGATCATCGGGGTGCTCGACCGCATGACGAAGCGGGAGACCGGCACCGGCAACGCCTCGCAGATCATCCTCGAAATCGAAGGCGCGGTGTGCGGGGCCCGCCTGCGCGAAACCGTCCAAGCCTTTGTCGCCCGGTTCCCCGTTCTCTCGGGCCGAACGGCGCGCGACTGGCTGAACCTCGCCCCTTTCTGGAAAATGGACGGCGGGACCGGCCACTGCTGCACGGAGGTCCTGCCGGAGGAGGCGGACACCGGGTCGGCCATCGCTGCGCTCTCCGCCGCGTCGAACGCGCCGTTTCCCACCGAACGCGACCATCTGGTTTTCCGCCTTGTCCACGCCGGCCCTGGCAGGTCTTGCCTCGGCATGGCGTTCGACCACCGGGTGTTCGACGCCCGTGGCGCGGAGCTCTTTCTCGACCGCTTGGCCGGCTTCGCCGCAGGGGACACTTCGCCGCCGCCATTGGAACTCGCACGCCCGGTCAGGGAACCGCACCTGTCGGATTGGGCGGAAAAATTTGCCGCCGGGCGCAACGTGAACCGGGCACTCCGGGCCTGCGCGTCCGCCCATCCGGCCCGTCTTCCCCTTCCCGGAGGCCGCCCCGGTTTTCAATGCCGGATTCAGGCACTCGACGAGGCTGCAAGCCGTCGGCTCACGGAATCCGCCTACGCTCTCGGGGGCCACCTCGTGAAAATGCCCTTTCTCCTCGCCCGGGCCGCTCAGGCGGTGGACCTCGTCTTTGCCGGGCGGGGCCGGGCACCCGGCCACTACCTCATCCCGGTTTCCATCGATCGCCGCCCGCCAGGCAGCGGCTCCCAGCCCCTCTTTTTCAACCACATCTCGTTCCTGTATTTCCTCCTTGCGCGACGGGATTTCGAATCCACGGCCAGCCTCGTGAAATCGATCTCGCGGCAGATGTATGAGCAAACGAAATCCGGGCTTCCCGGGGACTTCGAGCAAGCGATGTTCCTCACGCGGATCCTTCCCGTCGGCGCTCTCGCCTCGATTTCGCGGAAACTTTTTCGCGGAAACTTCGGCACGTTCGCGTTTTCCTTCCTGGGAGAAACCGCCTGCCGCACCCGCGAATTCCTCGGGCACCGGATCTTGAACCTCCTCCACACCCCCCGGGTCTCCACCCCTCCCGGCCTCGGCATCTTCCTGAACGAATACGCCGGGCGCACCAACATCGCCGTCGCAAACGTCAAGGGTCTCCTCACCGAAGAGGAAGCCGTCGGCCTCGCGCGATGTTTCCTGCCGGACAACCCCCGCACATGAACCCCGCCTGCGACATCCTGGTGGTCGGTGGCGGTGTGGCGGGCCTCCCCGCCGCCGTGGCGGCCGCCCGAACCGGGGCACACGTTGTGCTCGTGGAAAAATCCGGTTTCCTCGGCGGCGCGGGAGTGGCCGCCCTGCACCGCCATGTCTGCGGCCTCTACCCCAACGGCGGAACGAAGCCCCGGGAAACGCTCAACGCCGGGCTGACGCGTGAAATTGTTTCCATCCTCGCCGCTCTTTCCCCCTCGAACCGCCCGATTCAAATGGGCCGCGTCTGGGTGCTCCCGTTCGAGCCCGCTCATCTCCGCTCGGTTTATGAATCCGTCGCCCGCGACGAACAAAATCTCGCGGTTCTTTTTTCCTCTGCGGTGAAATCGGTGGCCTGCGACGGTCGGCACATCACCGGCATCGATGTCCGCACGCCGGACGCCTCCCTCAAACTCCACCCCGCCGCTGTCATCGATGCCACCGGTTCCGGCGAGATCATCCGGCTCAGCGGCGCGCCGTTCGAGTTGGCACCCGGGCCGGAAAGGCAGCTCGCCGGATGCAGCCTCCATATCGGCGGCATTGAGGGCGACCGCGAACTCCTGGGGGTGAAAATGGCATGGGCGCTCTCGCGGCTCCCCGCAGACGAAACCCGGGATCTCCCGCTGTTCGCCAGCTTCTCCCCCGGTTCCGCCGACGACGACGGCTTCGGGAAATTCAGCCTCCCGCCCTCTCCCGAATCGCAGGATCCTGTGGTCCTCAACGGGCACCTCGACCGCCTCCACGCGCTGCTCGCCACCCACCTGCCCGAATTGGCCCACAGCCGAATTCTCGCCCGATCCCCCCGCATGGAACGGGAAGGCCTCCGGCTCGCCGGACGGTGGGAACTCGACGAGGCCTCCCTTCTTGCCGCATGCAAATTCCCCGATGCCGTCGCCCGCAGCGCGTGGCCCATCGAATTCTGGGACCCATCCGGCACCGCCCCCCGGCTCGCCTATCCGCCCGACGGCGATTACGCGGACATCCCGGCCCGCTGCCTCCGTTCCCGGACCATCGCCAACCTCTTTGCCACCGGACGCTGCATTTCCGCATCCAGCCGGGCGCTCGCCTCGACGCGCGTCATGGGGACTTGCATGGCGTTGGGCGAAGCCGCAGGATGGCAGGCCGCCCGGTCTGTCAACCGGCAACCGCCATGAACATCCTCCTGGTCAAACCCCATCCCGAACTCCTCATCGCACGCCGGTTGCAGGAGGGATTCCTGCACCTGGAGCCGCTGGAGCTCGAAACGGTGGCCGGTGGGGCCTCCCCGGAAGACGACATCGCGATTCTCGATCTCGGCTTGGAAAAAGCTCCCCGGGCCGCGTTCCTCCACCACATCCAATCCCGACACCACGACATCATCGGCTTCACCGGATACAGCTCGAACGCCGCGCTCGTCCGCGAATACCTGAGACTCGCCAAAGATCACGATCCCGGGGTTCTCACCATCGTGGGCGGCATCCACGCGACAATGGCCCCGCACGATTACGCCTGCCCGCAGATCGACCTCGTCGTCCGGGGAGAAGGAGCCACCGCCCTGCGCGCAATCCTCGCCCGGCTCCGCAACGGCGAGACCCCGGCTTTCGGCCACAGCGTCCTCTCGCCAGCAGCGCCGGATTTTCTGGAAAAAGCCGCCCTCCCGCCACCCGAGTATCCCGCATGGGAAGACCTCCCGAAGCCCCGCCGCGACCTCGTCCGGCGCGACAAATACTTCTGCGTCTGGACGGGATGCGGCGAAAAACGGATCCCCACCATGTTCCCGCAGGTGGCCTCGATGCGCACCTCGGTCGGCTGCGCCTTCAACTGTTCGTTCTGCGTCGTCCCCCACCTGATCAGCCGGAAATACATCGAGCGCACGCCGGAGGACGTGGTCGCGGAGATCGCGTCGCTCGGGGAAAGCCATATCTATTTTGTGGACGACGAGATGTTTCTCAACGCGAAGCGCGTCGAGCGGATCGCCCGGCTCCTCATCGCCCAAGGCATCCGCAAACACTACACCAGTTGGGCGCGGGCGGATACCATCGTGCGCCACCCGGAACTCTTCAGGCTGTGGCGGGAAGCCGGGCTCGACACCGTCTACGTCGGAATCGAATCGATGACCGACTCCGGCCTGGCCGACTATAACAAAAAGACGAGCGTCCAGACCAACAAGGCCGCCATCGCCATCCTCAAAGAGACCGGCATCACCCTCCATGCCAGCATGATCGTGAACCCCGGGTTCGCGGACGCAGATTTCGATGCGCTCGAAACGGAGGTCCGCGCCCTCTGCCCGGCGGAGGTCACCTTCACCGTCCTGTCCCCCTCCCCCGGCACCGCGTTCTGGCACGAAAAAAAGGCGGATTTCATCTGCGACTCCTACCGTTTCTACGACTGCATGCACACCCTCCTCCCCACAGTGCTGCCGCTGCGACGATTCTACTCCCGCTTCGCCAAACTCACGGAAATCGCCCTGCGCAACAACCCGCTCCGCAGGCACCGCATCAGGACACCCCGGCACGAAATCCTGCGCGCCATCTACCGCGGCACGCTTTACATCTTCGCCCTCCACACCATCTTCCGCGACTACCCCGCCCCGCCGTACCCGGCAGGTCAAAAAAGATGACTTGGCTGGAAAACTATCTCCACAACCTGGGCAACATGGGGGCGCCCGTGGTCCTCGTGTTCGTGCTCTCGTTTGCGGGGCTGAGCATGCTGGGCCTGCCGCTCATCCCGTTCGCGGTCACAGGCGGCATTCTTTTCGGTGTGGTCGGCGGGATGGCCTGGGTCGTCGTCGGCTCGACGCTGGGAGCGGCAGCCGGGTTCCTTGTCAGCCGACATCTGGCCCGCGAAGGGATCTCGAATCTGGTGGGCAGGAACCCGAAGCTGGTCATGATCGACACGGCGATCCAGCGGGAGGGATGGAAAATCATCGCACTGCTGCGCATGTGCCCGCTGCCCTTCGGCTTCTCCAATTACGCCTACGGGCTCACGAAGGTTTCGTTCTGGCACTACCTCGGAGCGACAGCCGTCGGGATTCTCCCAGCAGAAGTGGTGGCCGTTTGCCTGGGGGCCGCCGGGAGGGAAATCGCCGAGGTCAAGGGCTCCCCGGAACTCCGCGTTCTCGCGTGGGTCGGGGTCGCCGCCCTCGTGGCCGCCATCCTGACCCTGCGCAGGATCGTCCGGAAGCATTGGGCGGAAACCCGCTTCCTTTGAACCTAACCCGTCTTTCTCAACTGGCGGCAAAAACCGACTATTTTCAGGGTTCGGAAGCCCGCGAGGGCGCATAAACACAAGGGGTAGGGTGGGAAAAGTGGTTGTAGTGAAGACTCACCCTCTTC
>JBAYTU010000056.1:0-23757 GCA_041675465.1 Terrimicrobiaceae bacterium
GCATTGAAAGGTTCCCACATAGGTCGTGGAGTCGTGGTCCCGTTGGGGTTTGCCCTCCGAGTCCGGCGAGGTCTGCGTAAAAACGCAACCCAGTTTGACCTCGCGCGTTTTGGCTTCGCCCTCACATCAGCCACTTTTGCAGGTTTCTTCGAGCGAGACTTGCCGCTTGAAATCGCCTGCCCGCCCTCAATCGGGGGTGGTGTCTTGTCTGATTTCATTTCCCGAAGCCCTTTATCCTTCTTCCTGCCGGTGTCGGCGGTGCCATCAGTTGCCGGATCGCAGAGAAGATCGTTTGGATGTCCCGGTCTTGATTCCCGACCTTGCTTTCAAGCGCGGCAATCTTCGCGGCCAGTTCCTTGTTGCCCGTGATGACTTCCCGCAGGCGCACGAAGGCCCGCACAACGTAAACGCTCATTTCGGTTGCCCGCTTGGAGTTAAGCACCGAGGCCAACATGATCGCGCCATGTTCTGTGAAAGCGTAGGGGTGTGCTCGCCGTGCTCCTCCCCAACTTGAAGTCACAGATTGTGATTTCAAGTTGTCTGCTTCCTCGGCGGTCAATTGAAACATGAAATCGGGAGGGAAGCGCTCCGCGTTTCTTTTGACGGCCTGATTCAGTGTTCGTGTTTCCACGCCGTAAACCCCGGCCAGGTCGGATGCCAGCATGACCTTCTGCCCACGAATCAAGTGAATCTGGCTTTCGATGGGAATCATTTCGTGGCTCATAAAATCATGCGGCTTTGTTGAACTTCGCGTGAGTGACCTTCTCTCCCATGGTCGGCATGATGTCGAAGAACAACCTTGCGGCCTGCGGGGTCGCCAACCCGTTGTAATGCGCCTGGATGATCTTCGGAGAGTTCCCCGCCTCATAAGCGATTGCCGCGAGATTCTTTTTTTGAGCGAGCCGGTAGGAAATCGCGGAGTGCCTCAAGGCATTCGCTGGCCACGGCTTCAAGTCCTTCCTCGTCGTCTCCGTTTGCGGGTCAATCTGTGCAGCCCATGCAGGCGGGTAATCGGTGAAAAATGGCCCATACCCGGCGTTGATCCGCGAGAGAGTCCACAAGTCCCGCGCCTTCGTCAGGTCGGACGGCCACACCTTGCCCTCTTTTTTCGCGTAGGATGCCAGCCACGCCTTCGCATTTGCGGGAATGGTGACAACGCGGCGGGAGTTGGTTTTCGCCACGCCTGCGCCAATTGTGATGTCGCCCTGTGCGAGCGAAATGGCTTTCCAGTCGAGCCGTTCAATCTCGGCCTGCCGCAGGCCGCAGAACATGGCGAGGACGACGCCGGGGAAAATCTCAGGATGGCAGACTGACAACAACGTCGCGGCTTCCTGCGGTGTCAGGATTGCGGCTTCCCTTCCCGTCACCGTGACTTTCGAGGTGCGCTTGGCCGGGTTGCCCGTGATCCATCCTCGGGATTCGCAGAACGAAAAAAACATACTGAGCTGCGTGCGGTAGTGCCGAACGGTCGCCGGTGACGATGTTGCAGCCAACCCGTCAAGCATCCGCTGGCAATCGTCGGCAGTGATGCTGGAGGTTGTCCGGTCCGCGAAGAATTTGGAAATGTAGGTTGACCGGCTTTTCAGCGTTGCGCGGTATTCGTCGGACCTGTCGGCGCGGCTTTGCTCGAATGCTTTCACGGCATCGGACATGGGCTCGCCGGATTCCTTCCGGCGTTTCTCTTCCACCGCCGCCCGCGCAATTTCGACAAGGGTCAACCCGGTGCCTGCCAGAATCTTTTCGGCGGCGACGGCATCCGCCCGCGTTGTCGAGGTCATGGCGGTGACAGAAAGCCCGAAACGCTTCTGCTCTTCCTTGATCTCCTTCAACCGGGATTCCGCCTTTTTTTTGTCAACGTAGAGTTCGCGCTTCCTGCCGGTGGCGGTCGGGTATGTAACCCGATAACGGGTTACACCGTTGATTTTGAGTTCGCTGATTGCGGTGTTTGCCTTTCTCATAAGTAACCCGGTAACCCAAAAGTAACCCGATAGCAAGCATTATTTTGCAGCTTGAAGCAGTTGCTTGCAATGGCATTCTTTCCAGTGAATCACACGCAAAGCCTGTGCTTATGCGGTTTCCAGAGTATTTTGAAGAGCGCACCCGGCTGGGATCGAACCAGCGACCATCGGATTAGAAGTCCGGTGCTCTATCCACTGAGCTACGGGTGCAAATCGGGCTGCGGGTTGGTTTCGCAGGATTTTCCGCAGCGAAAAATGTTGTCTCAAAAACCGTCGGACAGGTCAAACTTATGCCGAGGCGGGCATGAGGCCGGTTGGAACACTGCCCTGCTGCCATTTCCTCCTCGACCTGCGCCGGGTGCGCGGAGGTGAACAGCCCCCCCAAATCCGCGGGTAACGCCAACGATGGGAGGGCGAACCTCTGTGTGAGCCCACTTATTACGGCTCAGACGGAGCTTCGCCCTCCCAGGACGGAGCTTCGCCCTTACGCGCGGATTTTGGGACCCTTTGCTTTTGTGCGCCGGAGTTCGAGGAAGCATTCGCCGTCGAGGACGGATTTCCGGACGATCACAAATTCCCGGGGCGGATCAAGAAACGCGCCCGGCAGCCCGGTGAGCGTGGGAGCCAGCCGACCGCCAAAGATCACGGGGGCGATGGTGAGGAAGATGCCATCGACGAGGTCGAGGGAGGCCAGCGATCGGAGCAAGGTTCCGCCTCCCTCGCAGACAAGGCGTTTTACGCCGAATTCGGCCCGGAGGATTTCGAGCGATTTCCGCAAATCAACTGTCCGCCCCCGAAAAAGAAAAAGCTCGGCTCTGCGGGCGATCCCGGAGCGAAGGCGCACCGGCATGCGCCGGGTGGAAAAAATCACGAGCGGAGACCCGGAATATTTGAAGGCCTTCCACTCGGGATCGAGGTTGCCGACGTTCGAGACGATCACGCGCAGCGGCACGGGTGGGAGCCCGCGCGCCATGCGCCCGCCGCGCAAATCCTCGCGTGAAAGCCCCATGCTCATGGAATCTGCCGCAACTGTTCCCCGGCCTGCCATGACGGCATCGGCACCGGCCCGGACCTCCTGCAGCCGACGCTTGTCGTCCGCCGATGTGAACCGGGAAGGAGTGAAGGCGCGCGTGCTCGTCTTGCCGTCAGCCGTCATGGCGAAGTGGGCGATGACAAGCGGGCGTTTCGGCACCACGGGCTAAGCCTCCGATTGCTCCGGGGTCGGCGCGGCCCGCTCTTCCGCGATGGCCTCGGCGACCTCGGGCGCATAATCGCGCAGCACATTGTGGGCGACGCGGGTGATCCAGACGGTGATGAGAACGGTGACGCCAAGTTCCACGGTGTAGGCCGCCCATGCCCACGGGCCCTGGTGGAGTCCCCCCTTGGCCGCCCGCCCGATCACCGCACCGCCATAAGCATAAGCGGCGCTGATCGGAAGAAATCCGACCCACGAGGCGAGCATGAAGCGCAGGAAAGAAATCCGGGAAAGCCCGAACGCGCAGCTCACGAGGCTGTGCGGAAGAATCGGCGAAATCCGCGTGAGCACGACCAGCTTCCATCCGTCCATCGCCGCCGCGTGGTCGAGCGCCTGGAACTTCCTGCTCCCGGAAAATTTGCGGGCCATCCAGCTGCGGAGGAGGTAGCGGGTGGACACGAAATTGGCGAGCGCCCCGGCCACGGAACCCAGGGAGACAAGAAGTGTCCCCGACCAGAAGCCATACACCGCCCCCGCCCCGAAACTCAGCACCGAGCCCGGCAGGAAGAGGACGCAGGAAAGCGTGTAGAGGACGATGAACCAGATCCACCCGATCCACCCGCTTTGCTCGACCCAGAGCATCCCCTGATCCATCCAGGCTGTCCAGACGTCAAACATCAGGGTTCAGAGCACGCGGAGGTGGAATCCGCCGTCCACGTTGAAAACCTCTCCGGTGCTGTAGGGGAATGCCCCGGAAGCGATGGCGGCCACGGCGCGCCCGACATCCTCCGGACGGCCCCAGCGGTTGATGGGGGTGAGCCCTCCGGCAAAAAGCTTGTCGTATTTTTCCTTCACGGGACCGGTCATGTCGGTCTCGATCACGCCGGGCCGGATCTCATACACCCCGATGCGGTGCTCCGCGAGGCGGGCGGCGAAGAGCTTCGTCATCATGGCGAGCCCGGCCTTCGCGATGCAATAGTCGCCACGGTTGACCGAGGCGGTATAGGCCGAGATGCTCGTCACATTCACGATCGCGCGGGGGAATTCCGCGTGTGGCCCGCATCCGATCATCCAGCGCGCCGCCGCCTGCGTGAGGAAATAGGGCCCTTTGAGGTTGATCGAAATCAGGCGGTCGAAGCTCTCCTCTCCCGCTTCGAGGAGATCCGCTCGGACATCCGGGGCGACCCCGGCATTGTTGGCCAGGAGATCCAGCCGCCCGAATGTTGTTTTCACGAATTCCAGAAGGCGCGCGCGGTCGGCGGCGACGGAAATATCGCCCTGGCAGATTTCCGCGCGGATGCGCCCGCCTGCGGCCCCGAGGCAGAGGGCGCGGCATTCGTTGGCCGCGGCCTCGTTCCCGGCAAAATTGATGACGATGTCGTGCGTGGCGGCCTTGGCGAGGGCGAGGGCGATCCCCCGGCCGATGCCGCGCGAGGACCCGGTGATGAGTGCGGTCGGTTTCATTGCAATTTTTTCTCCAGGATTTCCCCGGCCATGGCCGGGTTGGCTTTCCCTTTGGAAAGCTTCATGAGCTGGCCCTTGAGGAAGTTCAACGCGCTCGTCTTTCCGGATTTGTAATCGGACACCGGCCCGGGGTTGGCGGCGATGACCTCGTCGGCAAGCTCCCCGATCGCGCCGGTGTCGCTCACCTGCTTGAGCCCCTTTTCCTCGACGATCACGTCCGCATTTTTCCCGGTGGCGAACATCTCCGCGAAGACCTCTTTTCCCTGGCGCGAATTGATCACCCCCGAGTCGATGAGGTTCACGAGTCCGTCGAGAGCCTGCGGCGCGACCGGGCATTCGTCGACGCGCAGCGACGCCGACGCCATCGCGCTCTGCAGGTCGTTAAGAATCCAGTTCGCGACGTTCTTGGGTTTTTTTGCCCCCTTGGCCGCCGTCTCGAAGTAGGAGGCAAGCCCGAGGTCGTCGGCCAGCACGGACGCATCGTATTCGCTGACACCGAAGTCCGCGACGAATCGCGCGCGCTTGTCCCACGGGAGTTCCGGCTGCCGCGCTTTCGCCTCGGCGACAAGGGCCTCCGTGCGCACCGGGAGGAGATCCGGATCCGGAAAATAACGGTAGTCGTGCGCGCTCTCCTTGATGCGCATGAGCGTGGTCTCCCCGCGCGCGTCATCCCAGCGGCGGGTCTCCTGCGCGAGAACCCCTCCCCCGCGAAGCACCTCGATCTGGCGCGGGATCTCGAAGGCCAGCCCGCGGCGCACGCCGGAAATCGAATTCAGGTTTTTCAGCTCGATCTTGGTTCCGAATTTTTCGGTTCCGGCCGGGCGCACCGAGACGTTCACGTCGCACCGGAGCTGGCCCTTTTCCATGTCGGCGTCGCTGATCCCTCCGTAGACCATGAGCTGCTGGAGCACGGTCAGGTAGGCGAACGCCTCTTCCGGCGACGCGATGTCCGGCTCGCCGACAATCTCGAGAAGAGGGGTCCCCGCGCGGTTGAAGTCGATCCCCGTGGCCGTCTCCATGTGGAAGCTCTTGGCCACGTCCTCCTCGAGGTGGATGCGCACCAGACGGATCTTTTTGTCCTTCGCCGCAATCGCCTTCTGCGCGTCCTTCGGATACGCCAGGTCGTGGAGCGGCACCGCCCCGCCGAGGCAGAACGGCACGTCATACTGGCTGATCTGGTAGTTCTTCGGCATGTCCGGATAAAAATAGTTCTTCCGGTCGAATTTGCAGACCGGCCCGATCTCGCATCCGAGCATGATCCCCGCGAGGGCGGTGAGTCGGAGTGCCTCCCCGTTCATGACCGGAAGGGCACCGGGAAGCCCGAGGCAGACCGGGCAGACATTCGTGTTGGGTTCCGCTCCGAACCCCACCGCGCACGAGCAGAACATCTTGCTGCGCGTCTTGAGCTGGACGTGGACTTCGAGGCCGATGGTGGCGGTGTATTCGGTCATGGTTTTTTGGCGGGAGATGGTGAAGCCTGGGTGTTCGGGAACGCGTAATCGAGCGCTTTCCGCAGGTCGAGTCCCCCGAGCTTTTTTTGCAGCGAAGGATCGTTCACAGCATCCAGCAACGCCCGGCTCCCCATCAATCCCAAAAAATTTCTTTCCCGCGCATCGCGGATCACCGCCGGGTCCTGGAGCAACGCGGCCATGCGCGGGTGCTGCAGGATTTCCTGAACCCCCGGATAATCGAGAAAACGCGCCATCGCCGCCTGGTCGGAGGCCAGCTTCCCGACGCGCCCGATCACCTCGTAAATTTCCGGCGGGGCCACATCCACGGCCACGACCGTCCGTCCGGCCGGCCCGAGTTCGAGCGAGTCCTTCAACCTGACGATCTCCCGCACGGGCGCGGGAATCTCGGAGAGCGACCGAACGCCCATCGTCGCCTCGGCAACCGCGCCGGACGTGCGGATGATCGTGATCCCTCCCCAAAGGATCACGAGCCCGGTGAGCAGCCCGAAAAGCGACCCGCCCAAGCCGTAAAAAAGCCGGAGCATGCCGGAGGGTTGCTGGCCGGTCCGCTTGAACAAAACCGCCCCGAGAAACAGGGCCAGGCCCAGGACGACAAGCGTGACAACCGACCCAGCGAAGGCCCCGGCCAAAAATCCGTATCCGGGCAGAACCTTCTCCACGACGAACCCCGTGGCCTGCCCCGCGAGAACCCCCAGAACCCCCGAGAATACAAACGCGCAGAAGCTCACGCCGCTGCGGACGACCCCCCGCCTCCAGCCATTCCACAACTCCCAGAGCAGAAGCAGGAACCCCGCAAAAAAGAGGGCCCCCTGCCAGAGCGGTGAACCGTGGGACACATTCATCGCGGGAGGACATCCAGCCCGCGCTGGCGCAGCACATGGTCGCACAGGACCAGTGCCGTCATGGCTTCCACGATGGGGACCGCCCTCGGCAAAACACAGGGATCGTGGCGGCCCCGCGCCGTCAGTGTCGAGTCCTCGCCGGACACCGTCACGGTCGCCTGCTCGCGCGAAATCGTGGCGGTCGGCTTGAAGGCGACGCGGAAATTGACCGCCTCCCCGTTGCTGATCCCTCCTTGGACCCCGCCGGACAGGTTGGACGTCGTGCGGACGCACCCGCCTTCCATTTTGTAGGCGTCGTTGTGCTCGGACCCACGCAGGACGGTCCCGGAAAACCCGGAGCCGATCTCGAACCCCTTCGTCGCGGGCAGGCCCAGCATCGCCTTGGCCAAGTCCGCCTCCAGCCTGTCGAAAACCGGTTCCCCGAGCCCGGCCGGGCAGCCGCGCACAACCCCCTCGACGATCCCCCCCACGCTGTCGCCTTCGCCCCGCACCCGCCTGATCCGCTCGACCATGCGCCCGGCGGCTGCGGCATCCGGGCAGCGGACCGCGTTGGACTCGATGTCCGCCGCGCGGACCGATCCGGGATCCACGTCGGCCTCGATGTCGTGGATGGTGGCGACCCATGCCAGGATTTCCAAATCCGGAAACAACGCCCCGAGAACTTTCTTCGCCACGGCACCGGCGGCCACCCGCCCGATCGTCTCGCGCGCCGACGACCTTCCCCCTCCCTGCCAATTGCGGACACCGTATTTGGCCTGGTAGGTAAAATCCGCGTGCGACGGGCGGAAATGCGTCTCCATTTCGCTGTAGGCCTCCGGGCGCGCATCCGTGTTTCTCACCATGATCGAAATCGGCGTCCCCAGCGTCACCCCGCGAAAAACCCCGGACAGAATCGTGCAGGCGTCCCCCTCCTTGCGGGGCGTGACGAGGTCGCTCTGGCCTGGGCGGCGGCGGTCGAGGTCCGGCTGGATGTCCGCCTCCGACAGCGCAAGCCGCGGCGGGCAGCCATCGATCACCACGCCGACCCCGCCGCCATGAGACTCCCCCCATGTCGATATCCGAAACAATGTCCCAAACGTGCTGGCCATGAACGGGACATTCAAACCCGAAGTCCGCCCCGGAATCACGCCAATAATGCAGGGGTGTCGCGATTGCGATTGAGAAGACGTCCCCTCATTCCGCTCTCTTTGTCGCTCTCTTCCGGTTTGTCAACCGGCGGATCATCTGCGATACTGGAGGCATGGCCCGGATCGCCCCGATCGTGTTGATATTTGTTTTTGCCTACGCCGCCACTGCCGCGACACCGATAGTCCGCGAACCCGGGGCCATCTACCTCTCGGACTTCGGTCTCAAACCGGCCAAACTCAAAGTGCTCGCCCCTGCTCCCGCCTCCTTCGATACCGCCCAGACCAGGTATGCGGGCACCCTCCGTTTTCCCCAAACAGTGCAGGTCGAAGGCATAGGCGCGAACGGCCTCATCCGGATCCGCGGCAACGCCCAGCAGGGAGGGATCGTCGCTTGGGTCAGCCCCCAGTCTTTGGAACCTCTCCCCGAAAAGTTTGTGGAAAACCTCCGGAAGAGCGAAACCCGACGGAACGAAGTCGAGGCTCTGGTCTCACGGAATGAAGTGGCAATCGGCATGACCGTCGACGAGGTCGCGCGAAGCCTGGGGAAACCCCAGAAAAAAACCAGCCGGGCCGACAAGTCCGGAACCCAGCAAATCTGGGAGTTCATCAAATACCAGATCGTTCCCCAGACAACCTATGCCCCGGTCAACAACCAGACCGTGATCACCTACCAAAAGACCACGAATTCGCCCGGGGGGACATTTGTCCAAAACAGCCAGGGACTTGCCGCCAACACGGTTTACGTCAAAGTCCCGGTCGGGACACTCACCGTCACATTCAAGGACAACATCGTCGAAGCCCTCGACCAATCCGAAGGAACCACCACCGGAGGTCAAGTATCAGTTGTCATCCCCCCGATTAACGTGTATTGGTAGCGCCCACTCAAAGTGGCGGGGTAGCCAAGTGGTAAGGCACGGCTCTGCAAAAGCTGTATTCGTCGGTTCGATTCCGACCCTCGCCTTTCTTCCTTACCAATCATTTACTAGACAGCGTTTGCGGGCGAATGACCTTTCTAGACTGCTAAAAAACACGGCTTCAACTGCTAAAAACTGCGGCTTGAGTCAGTAAGTTTTCCCGATGTTGGAAGACGTTCTTTTCAGGCATGTTCAACCCCAAGTTTCCTTCCAAGGATGCAGATTCTGTGGAGGGTAAAAAAAAGGAATCCCCTTTGGCCGGGAAACTGGACGGCGTGCTGCCCCCCTCCGGTGGGCGTTCCCGCATGAAGGGTGGCTTCCACACACAGCTTCGCTTCGCGAAAATCATGGCGCTTGAACCTGTCCCTGCTTTTCAGAACGACTGGAGGGGTGCATTTCATTTCTCTTACCCTTTCGATATTCGGTGAAGCCTGCGTTCGTTGGCTCCTTTGGCTCTGAATTGAGACGACACGACTGGGGAACGGATAGCATGCTTCCCTCTTTCTGGGCTCAATTATTGTTGAACAATAATTTCTCGAAACAAGACTCCGACCCTCACTTGTGAGGGAGCCGGAAACCTACCCTTTGCGAAGTGTCAAAACTCGCGGGCGTGGAAGACTGGCAAAGGAAGGAAGCCGTTCTCTTCTCAGAGATTTGGGGTTTTCTTTATCTCCATCTCTAAGGTGCATTTCGGGGGACGGTCGCCCCGTGCTGCTATCATTTCCGCTCTCAGCCTGTCCGTGATTGCTCTCGTTCGCAAAGTTTGTTCTCTCGCTTCTTCCGAGGTTACGTGCGGCATCGAGGAGCGTATCACCCGTCCCCATGCCCCCATAGCCACGGCAGGCATTTTCAATTTTGTTGCCTTGTCTTGATTGTCTGCCTGTTCTGACTTCTTCGGTTTCATGATTGCGCTCTTCCCTCTCTCAATGCGGCCTGTTCCTTCCTGAACTGTGCTACCATGTCCGCGTGAGCGTTCGCTTCTTCGGAAGTCCGCTGCGGCATCGACAAGCGTATCTGTCGCCCGATCTCCCCGAGTGCCACCGGGATATAGGGTGCGCTAGGCTGCTTTTGCGTTTTGCTCTCTTTGGAATTCTCCGGTTTCATGGGATTTTTGATTGTTGCCACAATAAAGAGGACCGATTCATTACTCCAATGGAAAAGTTCTTCCTGGGCAGTGACGAAAAACCAGAATTGCTTGGCGTGTCTGTGGGGGTAGAATTTCGCCCTTTCAATGTGAATATCATTTCTAACGCTATCCAGATTTCATGAATACCCCCGGCGTCCATTTCAAACAGGGGAAACTGCGCATTTTTACTGAAGACGAGGCGATGACCGTGGAAGCGTGGCCCTCATTGAAGGCGGTTCAGAAGGTAGGCATTGCGCCTTGGGAGGAGTTTGAACCGAGATTCCGAATTCTCATCCCTCCCGAAACGATTGCAAGGTCCGAAGCAGAGGAGACGCTTCCCAACGATGAGACGTTTTCCCGCCAGCGACAAAAAGCATTCGCTGCCTTCAGGGCAAGAATTCCCGTTCCAGTCGCGGTTTTGGTTGAAAAATACCAGTCCCGCCAATTGAAGCTTCTTCGTCTGATGCTGAAAAGTCCGGCATCCATTGAACTGGCCGGGATAAATCCGGCTCTCTGCTTCGCGCTGGCAAATTATAAGCGATTCCGCGAACGGTTTTGCACGCTGGAGGGTGCCGCGATAGTGGCCAAGCGACGCCAGAGAGAAATTGCGGATTGGGTAGGGTTCCCCAGCACAGAAGCCGTCGTGAAGATTCTGGCAAAAATCCCCCCGGAGTCAGCCAGCTTGGAATCCCTCAAATCCCTACGCATTTTGATTCGCAATCCGGAGGTCATGAAACTCCTGTCTCACCTTCCGAGAATCAATGCCGGAGTTTTGGGAATTCTGGCCGAGCGCAGACTCTTGGACATGACCAAGCCGACCCTCCTTGCGGATATCGCAGATCGCCCGGAGGAGGATTTTCATCCACATGCGAGGGAAACGCTTTTGCATATTGCCGAAATGCTCGCATTGGTCGCCCCAAATTCTCCCCTGCCGATATTCTCATCTCTGTCGAAACTCCAATCTTTCCATGACGAAACCACGGCTGAGTTCCTGCGTGTCACATCACAAAAAGACGGGCCACTGCCAAATCCGCCAATTGCAGGCACGGACAATATCCTCCCGATTCTCACATGCAACGATCTGCGCGAAGAGGGACGCTTACAAAAGAACTGTGTGGGCGGATACGTGGAACGAATCCAAAAGGGTGGGATATTCGTTTATCGGGTATCGAAGCCCAAGCGAGCCACGCTTTCAATTGTCAAGACTCCAGAGGGTGACTGGATCATCGGAGAGCTAAAATGCTGCGCGAATGCAAATGCTTCAGACGCCACATATCAGGCGGTCCAAAACTGGCTCGATCAGCATGCGTTCTCATGGTGATTTTCGGGGCAGCCCAGCGAGAAATGCGGCGATATTATCTGGCTCTTACGTCAAGCACGCTATTTTCAACATTCACTTTTAGTGGCTCGTGAATTCCAGCATCAACACTGCTTCCTTGAAGGCGAACAAGCGGCATTCGCTTGATGTGATCAGGCATATTTATGAGGCGTTCAGGAGATTTGTCGTATAAGTTCTTTACGGTCGGAATTGCTTCAATCGCGGATGATATCTTGTAAAGATAAACAGCACAAAGAACACTAGAGGCAGCAATGACTGCTAATAAGATATGCAATAGCGGTTTCATGGGCGCATTTGGCTTTCTGGGTTTATGTCTCGCTTTTCAAAGTATTGTCCGTACTCGTTTTTCCTTTAGCGACTGGCAGACATTTCACTACTGACTCATCGCACGCTGCTGAGGTGTCAGATATTCTGATTTCTTTAGAGCAAAAAAGAGTGCACTGTATTTGACCAACTGAGTTGAATATGGAACAACCTCGTTATGGTAAGTGCCGGGAGATGTTACAGTGGTTGTTTGTCCATAGTTGCCATAGTAATAATCTCCACGAGGGCTTCGGACGGTTGCGTTGCCTATCGTATTAGCTGTATAGCTTTCTCCGGGTTGGTAAGTTGGAATGACCATGATGCCCTCTTCTCTTCCTGCGGGGGTATTATTTGCAAATAAAACGACTTCGGCACCAACCTTTCTGGCTTGCACTCTAAGATCAAGTGGTATCATCGATGTTAGATAAGGGGTGCCACGAGGGATCGTCCAATCAACATACCCAAGTAAAATATAGCCGCGCCTCTTCCACTCCGCACCTGCGGCATTGATATCATCAACTTGGATTGTCTTCGGGGTTTTAGTTGGAATGGCGCGTATCATATTCTGCACGCTTGGAGGATATATCGTCTTAACGTCCCGATATTGAATCGAGTATGGATTAATGATGCAGCCAGTGAGCGTTGCGGCACTCAGGCCGATAAGAAGCAGAGCGCTTATTGAATCTCGGTTCATGATTTTAAGTTTAGGAACTCTGGAGGAATGGACAAGGTTTCTCAATAATTGTTCACGTTGAGATCTATGCTTGGAGTGCTTGGAGCTAGATACATATTAAAAAACACTTTGTGCGGAATTGAATCTCCACTACAGAAATATTTGGACTGCACATACTGGCCAGCTTGGCTGGGAATAGCGCGTAATACGCGCACTCCGAATCGTGCTCCGAAACGTCCTTCACTCCCTTCCTTGACTGTAACCACGCAGGGAGTTTTGCCAAAGTCTTCGTTTTGAAATTCAATTCGTGCTCCGGGGGGATCAGACTCTATTTCCATTTCCACAATCTGATTTTCAGATGGCGTGGTTGGATAGCTCAATGGGTAGTAGGGCCGTGGTGACGAACATGCGCAAAGAAGAACTGCAAAACTGAGGGCAAGAATGTTTTTCATCATAAGATTACCACGCACGAAATTTCCTGATAAGCAGAACAAGGAGCATGGCAACCACGAAAAGCGGGATGCTTTCCAAGAGAACTTCTGACCCATACTCGAAGATATCCCCGAAGTTTTCCGTTTTGGAAAGAGAACCGACAAGAGGGGAGTTTTTCACAACGCCCCGCCCCGCATGAATTGCGAAATTTTCCCCGTAGTCTGCCAAACTTGGCACCGTTATCTTTCCAGCAACAAAAAGAATTCCTCCAGCAATCTCCTCAACTTGCTTTGAACCACGTGCAAGATCCTGCATTCTGCGGCCAAAGAGGCTGTCGCTGGTTTCCGGGACGGCGGGAAAGGCGTTGTTCAATCTTGATTGCAGGCTCCCGATGGGTCCATCGGCAGCGTATTCACTGGGATCTCTATTTGTCATTCTTCCTCATTCTTGACCGTTGCATCAGACGATTGAAACAGGAGGCGAATCCTTGGATTCGTATTCCACCAAGCCTTGATTTTTCCCCACCATTTCGCCGCGTAGAAAATCAGGAGGGCCAGAAGAGCAAGGGCAATCAGTTTGCGAAGAAAAAACTCAGTATATCCACCCCCCGGAAGAGTTGCGCCTGAGCCGATTGCGTAGAAGAAAAGTTGAAGCAAAGACAGCACTACAAAAACCCAGAGCGCTTGAACGAGGAAGGAAGGAGGGCGCTTTTTCATTCTGTGATGCTGCTATCACAATTCTAGTTTCTTGTTCCCGATAAGGTCAAGCGCTCAACCGCATGACCCGGAAAGGAAACCTGATTGGCAAGCAAGTGAGTAAGTCGAGAAACCATCTCGGACTGTCGCAATCCGACCTTGCCGCGAAGTGTCAACTGATTGGATGGGACTTGAGCCGAGACGTTCTGGCCCGGATCGAATCGGGAGTCAGGGGAATCTCTGACAAGGAAATTGCGATTTTCTCCGATGTTCTGGGTGTTCCAGTTCAGGAGCTGCTGCCCCCAAGAATCGCTCAAGGGTATGTGAAGAGGCTTCGGGGATAGTCGGGCCGGTCGGAAAATTCCATCACCGGCGAGGAGATCATTACCCCCTTGTCATGCCAACGAGTCCGCACCCGTTTCTGTGCTTCGTTTCCACGTTCTCCTGTCTTCCCGTTTCCCGCTCGTTTCCATGCTTCCTATGGTAAATGCGGTTTCGTTTCCTGCCCGTTTCCCGTTTCGTTTCTCCTTCGTTTCCCGTTTCCACCCTTAAGAGGGAAACTAGGAAACGAGCTTGTATCTCCTGCCCGCCGTGGTGAGCCAACCGGCATCTTGCGCCCTCTTTGCCATTTTGGAAATCGTCCCTTTCGATACCCCCATTTCCGTTGCAATATCGGAAGCGGTATCCAACCCGTCTTCTATCCATTGCCGGAAGACGGAAAGCCCGCTGGCTTCCTTGTGGCCCACCCGCACAATCCCATCCGTCCCGGTTTCAAACGTCCATTGAAGCGGTGCCTGTTCCTTCCCGCTGTTTCGCTCCTTGGTGAACCGGGAAAGAAATGTTGCCCGCCTTCCGGCTATGCCTTCCGCGTCTTCCGCCGCATCCAGCCGGAGCACCCAGAAAGCCGCGTCTTCGCGCCTGCTGGTGCCCCGCATTTGCCCGTTCCTTCCTGCGTGGTGAACGATGAGCACTGCCACCTTGTGCCGCCGTAAGATGAGGAGCCAGTGAAGAATTGGTTCCCATGCGTCCGCGTTGTTCTCTTCCTGCCCCGAGCAGAGGCAAGACAAATTATCCAGAACAATCAAAGCCGCCCCGGATTCCAGAACGTAGCCTGTCAACGCCCGCTGTGTGTCCGCGTCGGCCACGTTCAAGGTTTTGCCCCCAAGGTGAAAAAGCACTTCGTGATTGAGGATCGAAAGGTTTTCCCCGGACCCCATCCCGGCGAGACGATCAAGCATTCCATCGACCGCCATTTCCCCATCCACATACACCACCTTCCGCGCCTTGTGAGCGTGCCACGGACCGAGAGCCGACCCGTTGGCAACCGCGCAAGCAAGCCCCATGCTGAGCCAGGTTTTCCCGAGCCCCCTTGGAGCGAAGAGAAAGCCGGTGTCACCCTCTTTGAACCAGTCAGCAAGAAGCGGTGCCCTTGGTGGAAGCCCGAGTTCGGCAATACCCCCGGCTGGCTTTGTGGAAATGCGTATCGCGTCAAGCAATGTCATGCCGGTTTCCTTTTCTTCCGGCCCCGCTTTGAAATCAGGAGTTCGCACGGCCATAATCAATGTCCTCCTTCCATTGCGAAGTTGAAGGCTTCCCCGAGCGCCGCCGCTGTCTCCTCTGCCGGAAAGTGGAAGCAATCGTTCAAATCTGTTCCAGGCTTGTCCGGCGTCCAGATGTCCACCTTGCCCCCGGCCCTGTGTATCTGCCGAGCCCACCCATCCGCCGCATTCTCTCCCGCATTGTTGGCCTTGTCGGCGTCGTTGTGCTGAACGATCCTGACTCGCCTGTTCCTGAAGGTTGCAAGCGACCCCGGTGGAATTTTCATGGAAGCCCCAAGCATTCCGCACACGGCCACGACATCCAAGAGCCCGAGCCGCTGAATTGCCGCGTATGCGGCCAGAACGTCCGGCCCTCCTTCCACGACCGCCACGCATGGCCAGCGAACATCGAAGAAGCACCCGACCGGAATCGGGGCGATGGAACCCGGAAGCGTTTTTGCCTTGAGGCTTTGCCCGTCCATTTCAAATGGTTGCCCGTCAAGCCGCCGCGCCTGTGCGTTGCGGCCACATGCTGAGCGGACAATCCAAGCCCGGTGCCCGTCCACCATCGCCCCCCTGAGCGCCCCATCTCGCGCCGCCCATTCCGGCCCCGCTGGTGGAAGGTGCCGCAAGGTGGCAACGGCTTGCTCTTCTTCCGGTGATAGGATTTCAAACGTCGGCCATGCCGCCCGCTTCGCTTTTTTGTCTTCCGAGTCGCTACCAATTACCGCCGCATTTGCGCTAGGAGCCTGCTGGCGGGGCGCTAGCTCTTCCCGGTGCCCGCCGCCTGCCATTTCGACAAAGCGCCGTGTGGCGTCTTCCGGTGATAGCCCGAGAGCATGCGCAAGAAAGTCTATCGCGTCCCCTCCTTCACCCGTCGCATGGTCCTTCCACTTCCGGCCCTCGTCATAGACCGAAAATGAAGCGTGTCGGTCTTCTCGCCAAGGCGTCTTGCAAGACTTGCCCGGCTTCCAATCCGGGAAGATCCGCGCCGCAAATGCCGGAATGCGAAGCCGTTCCTTTGCGTCTTGGATACTCATTCCCCGTCCCCCCCGAGCATGACGAGCACCGCCGCTGTCGGCACAAGCGTTGTGCCGCGTTTCTTGCCCTTGTCCCGCAAGCGAATTAAGGCAAGCCGCCCGTCCGCTTCCGCAGCATAATACCAGCTACGCGACAAACCGAAATGCGCATCCCGCTGGCCGGACTTGGGAAGTCGGAAGGTGATTGGTAATTCTGCCAGTTTCGGACGACCGTCTGAAGGCGTCCCCGATATTTGTTGAAGCGTGATTTTGTTCACCCACAACCGATATCAAACGCACTGATTGGCTTTGGTGGCATCTCGCCCGCCTTTTCTGGCAGGTTTTCAGATGCGTATGGCCAGTTTTTGAAAAGCCTGCTGCATGTCTGGCCGGTCAATGCCCCGGATTGGCAGGCTCCCGGCCATTATTGGCCAAATCGGGAGAAAAAAGCGGGTCAACGATTTATTTTGAAATCCTGATATCTTTTTTTCAGATATCCCACAAGGCCACTTGTGAAGCCCAGTTTTTCGTGTTTTGAAATCCAATTGGAAAGCGCCATCTTTCTTTGAGCTTCAGTCTTTAGTGCCGGGGATTCTTCGTCTGTGAGTTCATTTTTTAGAATGAAATCTTGGAGGTATTCAAGCGCCCTATCCAGCCGCTTCTGACCAGTGATTTCCTTCGCGCCTTTCTCGTAAGTGAAGCTGGGAACAACTGGCGGTGCGGGCGGTAAAGACTTGGTGTTTTTCTTATCATATTGGCGCCAAGAAATGAGTTCGTCCGCCAGTTCCAAGAGGTCCAGCGCCCTTTCCACGGCCCCGGTCATGTCCTCCCCCTTCAGCAAACTTGCTGCCAGTGTTGCCACTACTTCCGTGCTTGGAATCCGCGATGGGAAAGGTGCTGTGCCGGGAGCAGGACGCCCGCTTATCCCTACCAGCGCTGGTGCCGCCGTGCTTTCTTTCCGAAGAGTTCCCCCCCGCTCCTGTGTTGGCTTTTTTCCCGTCTTCCGGCCAGTGGTTTGCTTGGTCTGCTTTCTCATAATCATTTTGAAGGAATGCTGCTGATTGCGTCCCGGAGCCTCTCCGCTTCGTGGTGCGTGTATCCCGTCGCCACGTCTTCGGAAGTGTGGCCCGCAAGTTTCATCCGCAGTTCCTTGGAAACGCCTTGGTTCGCCATTGCCGAGACAAAGCCATGCCTCAAGGAGTGAAAAGATTTTGCGGTGAAGCGTCGGCGCTTGCCGGCCAGCTTGTCCACTTCCACGGCCCCGAGTCCTGCCGCCTTCACAATGTCGAGAAACTGCCGGGAGAGTCCCGAGCGTCCGGGAATGCTGAGCTTGGCAAGCCCTGGAGAGATCGGCCCGCCATTATCGCCTGCGATCTTTTCCAAGTGTGCCGAAAGAACCGTGTGGATTGGCAGGCATTCCATGCGTTTCGTCTTCTGAGCCCGAAAGGTGAGAAGTCCCTTTGAGAAGTCCACCGCATCCCAAGTCAGCCGCACGGCATCCCCGAGCCGCAGGCCCGCATAGAAGCCGAGAAGGATAACCGTCTTCCATTCGTCATTCGTCGCCGCTGTCACCAGCGCCGCCACTTCCCCCGGCGTGAATGGTTCCCGCTCCTGCTTTTCGCTTTTGGGAATGTCCACCGCTTCGCATGGGTTCGCGTGAATCGTTCCTTGTCGCCGAGCCCGATTGAATGCCGAGCGAATGATTTTCAAATCATCCCCCACGGTGGAAGCGCCCACGACTTTCAGCCGAGCATCCCGGAAGGCTTCCACGTCCCGAGCCCCCACCGCCGAAAGGGGAAGATCGGCCCGCTTCCCGAGACTTTTCAGGAAGGCTTCCTTTGCCCCTTTGTATCTGAGCCCGGTATGTTCCGCCTTTGCGAGTTCCTTGCCCGCAATCCAGTTTGCAAAAAACTCCCGGACGGTTTCCCCTTTGATTTCACTTCCGGCCCCGGACGCTTTCAGCACACGGTTGACATAATCCCGAGCCACCGCTTCGGACAGCGTGCCCCGGTGCGCGTGTTGAACGAGCGCCAGCCCCGCTTCCATGAGTTCCCCGGCGTCTTCCACTGGAACGGTGGCCTTGTCGGTATGAACGGCATTCAGGCGAGCGAGAGATTCAAGTCGTGTGCAAGCCGCCTGTGCGGCCACCTTGTCTGCCGTGCCTGTCGAGACAAGCCGCCATTTCCCGGAAGAATCCCGGAAGGAGCATTGCCAGTTCTGAGTCCCTGTCTTGCGGTGAATTGAGGCCATGCCGCCAGACTGCTAAAGCATGCCGCTAAAGTCAAGTATGCTTCTTGATGTTTGGTTATGTTCATTATCAGCATGTTGCGAATATCAAAGGGGCCGGTTTTGAATCGTCGGTTCGATTCCGACCCTCGCCTTTCTTCCTTACCTCAAGTGCGGCAAAGGGTTACAGTTTTGCTGGGCCGAAAATGGACACCAAAACCAGCACTCGCGGGGCACTCGGCGACAATTCGGGCGAACTCGCCCGCTACTCGCTAACGCTTCGGAGTCGGCGTCGTTTACGTTTGCGATTGCGCCAAACGTATGAAAACTCACTATCGCTTAATCCGCCGCGGACGGGGACACGGAACCTTCTACTGTGTGAATTCCAAGACGGGAAAACGCACCAGTCTGGGCAAGGCCAATAAAGAAGAGGCCCGACAAATCGTTGACGCCAAAAATCAAGCCGAACGGCAGCCGATGCTCAACCTCCAGCTCGCGAAAGCGTATCTCACGGGCTCGGATTCTGAATTATCCAAACGCACTTGGCAGCATGCTCTGGAGACGCTCACCGAAACAAAACAATCCGCGAATAAAGAACGCTGGCATCGCGTCGCGAAGGATCGCGCACTTGCCCAACTTCTTCCCAAGATCATTGTGGAGACTCAAGCAGAGCATATCCTGAAGGTTCTCCAACTCGGCACTGTTTCGACGAACGTCTTTCTTCGCCGCCTCTACAATTTTTGTGTGGATATGAACTGGCTGCCATGGCCGCTGGTGCCCAAACGTCAATGGCCGGTTGTCCGCTTTCAAGACAAGCGGGCAATCACCCCAGAAGAGCATTGCCAAATCGTGGATCGAGAAACGAGCCCGGAACGGAAAGCTTTCTACCAGTTGGCATGGCACTTGGGAGCCTCGCAATCGGATCTTGCCCACCTCCAGGCTGAGGATGTCGATTGGCCAACCTCCGCTATCTTGGGATTTCAGGAGCATGACATCGCCCCGCTTATTGCAGCAAAAATGCTCAACCCACTCGGAAAACCCGCTCCCAACGCCCCAAAATATTTTGCCTCCGTGGACATCTTGGCCGCAGCCCAAGACCGGGAATGGCTGTCTCAGGCGACTCGATCGCTTTCAAAATACTGGCAGGGGAAGAACGCACGCAAAAAGGATGGGGGCAGTCATCTCGCTCATTTTGAAGCCGCAGCTTGATCGCCTCCCGGTCCTGATCAATTCGATTGCGATGGGATCATTCCTGCAGAGGAGGTCGCAACTTTATACTCCCGATAGTCGCAGCAATGTCTGCGGCTGAATCTGCATGATCTCCAAAAGCCGAAGGGCTGCCCCGGACGGTTTCCGTTCCCCGGACTCCCATTTTCTTACAGTGACCGGTGGGACATTGAGGATTTGCGCGAAGAGGGGGCGGCTCAATTTCTGTGTCTCGCGCAATTTGACGATCTGTGAGGGGGAGAATTTGGGCGCAGAGGCAACAGCGCGAAAAGTGCGCAGCGTCAGAGTTTTCTTCCCCTCGTAGTGGTCGGCGACCGACTTCATGTCCTGCACGAGATCGGCAGGATCGAAGACCGCGTCATCCCAGCTTGAAATGGACTTTGATGCTGTGGGCGATTTGCTTGAGGTTTTGTTTTTCATTGTCGGTTAAAGATTCGCGTTTCGATTTTTTGTAGAGGGTGGCGAGGAAAACCACATCATGCTCGGCAAGGAAAAGGTAAATAACGCGGGCACCGCCGCTCTTACCTCCTCCCGCCAAACGCATGCGCGCTTTCCGAAATCCGCCTGTTCCTTGGATGACATCGCCTCTCTCTGGATTTTCAATCAGTTCGTTCTGGAATCGCCGGTAGTCCTCATCAGCAACCAACGCAGTGACGATGGCCGTGAATCGAGGTAGTTCAACAAATTCCAGTCCTGAATGTATGTTACTCTGTATCATGTATCAAGAGGCAATTGTAGCCGTTTGAATATTTTCAGGAGAAGCAATGGCAGGCGTAAATGCGACAATTTTCTGCTCGTATTCCTCAAGCGGAGGCAAGGTGACTTGGGCTTTCCTGGCATAGGCGCGATGAACGGCCTTGCTGTTGTGTCCCAAGGCAAGCTGAGCGAATCGTTCCGGATACCCAACGACTTTCGCCCGTTCGGCCCACGCGTAGCGATACGAGTGGAGGGATACCCCGTGAATGCCGAGCCCGAGGCAGCGCTGTTTGAACTCCGTGGCACGGTCGCCAGGGCGCACGGTTGCAAGGTAGGGGAACAACTGACCGATCTTGGGAAGTGTTGCCAGAATCGCTTCGACATCCTTTCCAAAGCGAATCTGGGGCGGTTGCTGATTCCGCCAGCGCGTCTTCATCCGGAAGAAGCTGATCACTCGGTTTTCTCCGGTGCTCAGTCTTGCCGGCACCTTCGGAAACGGTGAGGGCGGCCGTGCAGGCGGAATCACCGGAATTTCTTCGGTGAACGAATATCCCTTTGCCGTGGTTGCCTGCGCGGGAACAGCGGGATTGATGGCCTCAGTCGAGCGGTGGCCTTTCCCGGAAAACAGGAAAGCGAAGACCAAGGCTCCTGCCAGCAGGAAAAGGATCAGCCGACCGGCGGGTTTTTGAAAAAGTTCAGTCCAGAGTTTGCGGATGTTCATTTGAAGTCAGTGGTTTCGGCACGCACGACGAGCACGTTCCATTTGTTGTCGGGATCGAGATTGTTGCGTCCGCCCTGCCCATTGCCGGTGATTGCGAAGAACGCCGGGGTGACGGACTTCGGTGCCATGACGCCAGACGCATCCGTGAGCGACTGCGTATAGATCCGGTCATCCAACCGGACGGCCAGATCCTGCGGCTTGTAGAAAATCGCCCGGTCGGACGTGTTCTCCAATTCCACACGGAAAATCAGCGTGTCGTCCTGCTCGAACCGCCACACGTCACGTATACGCACCACAAAGCCCTCGTAGTAATTCGTGATGCCCGGTGCAGCATGAAGAACACCGGCCAGTACATCCGGTCGATTCGCCGCAAAGAGCGGATAGGCCTTGGCTTTGTCCATCAGGGAGAGCAGTCGCTCCGGGATGATTGCCGCGCGGATTCCATCCCTCCCTCGCCGCTCGTCCTGGTAGAACGTCACGTTGTAGAAAGGCTGATCCGACGCCTTTAAATGCAGGACGTATGCCTTGCGGTTGAAAATCACCGTCAGATGATCCTCCGCGTCGGCTTTCAGCGCCCGGATGCTGAAATAGAAATTCCCCGGCGTGAACGAAATCAGAAATCCCGCGTTTTCCTGCTCCTGCGCCGCGACCGACTTCGCAAAGAGCCCGGAGATTTCCGACGGAAACATCGGTGGTCGTCCCCGATTTCGACGCCACCGGAATGTCGTAGATGACAAATTCATCCAGCGTTTTTTGGGTGATCGGCCCGGCGTGTATGATCGGCACTGAAAGCAGTGCCATTGCTGCAATGGTGGCTATGGGATGTTTCATGCGCCCAATTTGGCACAGAAAATCTCCGGGTCTGCTCCCGGTTGGGAGCAACTTCACACGGCTGCTGAAAATGCAATTCGTGCCCCCCGTCAAAAGGGCGCGGGCAACGGATTGCTCAAGAGGTCATCGAGCATTTGTCGGAACACCACGGACGTTGGTTTCCAATCTCCGCGCATCGCTGATTCACCAGATGCTTCGTAATCACCATCCGGCCGGGGACGAAGTCGGGCAAATGGCGGCAGCCCATACCGCATGGCAAGGCTGTTGGATAGAAGCCTGGCCGTGCGTCCGTTCCCATTCGCGAATGGATGAATTCTTACCCATTCCGCATGAGCCCATGCGCACACATCGAGAACCGCTGCGAGTTGGTCCACAGTGAGGGCACTCCCGACAGGGATCACTTGATCGAGTCGGCCGACAACCCGCTTCAGCGTCTGCTCGAAGCCCGCAATGGTTGCAGCAACATCCGTCGCTGAAACCCCAGAATACATTCCAATCTGCACCTCGACATTTTCAAGACCGGACTCGCCGCGAAACCGCCCTACCATCGATTGATCTGGCACAGTGAGTCCCTTCAACGCCCGCTTGTGCCATCGGCGAACGGTCGCGAGGCTGAGATCTCGCCTTTGGAGTGCTTCATCGCGAATCTGACGAAGCAGATCCGTCAAGTTCCGGCGGAGCGCGGGACTATCCGCGTCCCAGTCAGGCATGCAGGAGGTGCTGGATTTCGGTTTGGACCGAACCTTCAGGGGAGAGGGGGTGGCCTTCGACCGGATCATCGCCCGCCAATTGCGCCTCCGCATTCACGAAAGCATCAATCGACCTCTCAAAATCCGAGTCTTTACGGCGATACACGCGCAGGGCACGCAAGGTTGCTTCGAGTTCCCGCTCGACTTGCTGGCCACGTTGAAGCACGTAAAGTTTCACGGCTTCGTTGATGAGACGGTTCTTTGGCTGGCGCAGAACCTTGCTCAACTGACTCAGTGCTGCCTGGACCTCCGGCTCAAACCGATGAGTGGATGCTTTCGTCGCCATAAACCAAACATGGCACGCTGACAGGTGATGTCAATTCTTTAAAATGGCATCATTTTATTGTGCCGAATTGCCCATGCCCTCCGGTGGTGCAACAGAGGAGGCCAGCCTCCTGATGTCTACTCCAAATCGCTCAGGCGAGATTTCAGGACTTTCAGGATCAGCAACAGTTCGGTGTCGGTCAACAGGCGGTTGCCGGATTCCAAATGGGAAAAGACCGATTGGGAAATGTCCCATCCCCGCCGCTGCAACGCCGCGCACACAGAAACTGCCATCAGGCCCCGCGCGAGGCGAAGCTTTTTCAACTTTGGCCCGAGCACATTGCGTTTCGCATGAATGGGACTGATCCGTGAAGGCACGCCCCTTTTTATCCCGTGGCCCGCGTAGATTTTTTATACGTGTATAAAATCTGTTTTCTGTTCAGAGTGATCCGATTCCCTGCTTGACATAAGAAATACGAATAAAAAACATCATTCTCCGGCAGTTCAATTTCTCTGCTTCTCGGTTTGGGCAGATCATTGCCCAGCCGCAGAACACGGAGAAACCTTCCTGTCACACCAGCGCGGAACAAAAAATCTCATGAAAAATATCCACCCGCATGAGGGCAGGTGGCCGAAAGCTGTTGTTCTGGCTTTGGTCCTCCTTTCTCTGCTCCCGCCCGCCGTCAATGCCTACACCGGCCCTTTGGAGGTCACCGGCGATTTGGGAGTTTCCTTTCAAGCAACGGGATTCAACGAAAACGGGAATCCGACCGGCTATTCCTTGGTCGGCGTCAACCTCGCCGATATCCAGCTCAACGTCGCTGAGGAGGATCAATTGTCGGCGGCAGCTATGTTTTTAACAACGGGGGAGTCGCTCAACTGAGCGGGGGAGGCGGCAGCCTCAGCGGAGCGATTCACCTTTCTGGCAACGGTGCCCTCCAGATTA
>JBAYTU010000057.1:0-23338 GCA_041675465.1 Terrimicrobiaceae bacterium
GGGCGAACCTCCGTGTGAGCCCATTTATTACGGCTCAGACGGAGCTTCGCCCTCCCTCGCGTTATCGACATGTCGTCGAACCGCTCCCCTCTCATTTCTTCCCTTACGCGCGGATTTGGGTTTTTACGCCTGTGTTTTCCGGAAAATCATCAACATTCGTGGTGACCAGGGTTTTCACGCCGGCTTCGTGTGCCGTTGCGAGGATTTGCGGATCGTGCAGTTTTTTTCCCGAGGTATGCAACTTCACCGACCAAACCAGCAGATTCCGGGACGAGGAAAGCGATTCGGGAATGACAGTCGCCCGTTTTCGGAATTGCCGCACATTCTCCACCGCGTCCTCAATCGCCAATCCCAGGCCGTTGTTTTTTTCCGGACGGGTGCGCGGCCTTGATTTTCGGTCTCCCCTTTTCCGTCCGGACGGGCTACGTTCTGACCTCCTGTGCCACTTCGTCCTTTTACTCCCAAACTTCCTGCCACTGCTTGGGCGGCGCTCGCGTTCCTTCTCCTTCTTTTTTCCCTGAGCAACGACAGCATCGACATGATGGAAGCCCAGACATGGGCATACGCAAGGCAGCCGACATTTTCCGCCTTTTGCCAAGTATTGCGGTCTGACCAAACTCAGGTCTCTCAGATGCCGCTCGGGATGTTTTCCTTCTGGGCCTGGTCGCGGGTCTTCGGCGCAGGGGAACTGGCGATGCGCTCGATCAACCTCGTTTGGGCCGCGATTGCACTTGCCGCATTTGCGAGAGTCGGACGCCTGCTCTTGATCCCATGGCTCCCCGTGTTTTTTGCGATCCAACCCTTCGTCTGGTATTACACAAACTACGCACGAACGCCCCTCATGCAGATGGCAGGCGGGGCGCTGCTCCTTGCGGGTGCGACAGGATTTCTTCCGGGAGGAAAAAAGGCCGCGATGGATGCTGTCCTTCTGTGTCTTGGAGGTCTGCTGCTGAGCGGAACACACATTCTTGGCATGCTGCCCTTGGCGGCTGTCGCCTGCTGGATTGTGCTCCAAGGAATCTGGCAAAAGCTCCGATTCTCGCTCGGCGCGAAAACCCTTCTATTCCTGAGCATGTCGGTTCTGATCGCGCTGTCCGCCTACTACGTCACAACGCTCCTTCACGGGATTTCAGGGGATAAATATTGGGTTGTCTCTCCGGCAAATGTTTTTTTCGTGATCTACGAGTTTTTGGGATTTTCCGGGGTTGGTCCCGGCCGCCAGGATCTCCGGGACATCATGAAAGGCATGGCCTCATCGTTCGGGATTTTCCCGTTTATCCCCGGGCTGATCCTCCTCGCCGCCGCCTACCTTTTCCTCTTTGCGGCAGCGACAAAATCGTGGATGACGCGCGAGATCCCGCCTGCCGCTTGCGCGCAAGGAATCGGGCCAAAATGCCCCGCCCGTTCCTACGTGCTGCTCTCGCCCTGGCTCATGGGACTTGGCGTTCCACTTTTGAGCGTGAGTGCCCTTTTTCTGATTGCGCTCGCTCTGGGCCAACCATTTTGGGGCAGGGAACTTGCGGGGGCCTTCCCTTTTTGGATTCTGGCCTTGGGTATCACAATCCATTGGGCCAGGCAGGGGATCTGGAGAAAAGTCGGACGGCTTGCCGGCGGGGCAATCCTGATCTGCTTGCTGACATCCTCGCTCCTGATCCGCTTTGCTCCCCGGCACCGGCACGATGACTACCGGGGTGCCGCCACAGAGGCGCTGAAACTCTCGACAGCAGGCAAGACAATCTGGTGGGCTGCTGACTACCTTTGTGGGACATACTATGGCCTGCCTACACAAGATACGGAGATCACCGGCAGCCCGGGGAAAATTTTCCCTGCAAGAAACCGGGACGATCCAGGCTCGCCTGACGCAATCATCCTCTCCCGTTGCGATATTTTCGACAGCCGGGGATCTGTTGCCCGGCTGATCGGCTCGGGCACTTACGAAAAAATTTGCGGGTTCAAGGCTTTTGAAGTCTGGGAAAAGAAAAAGCGCTGACTTAGGTCTGTAAGGAAATAAAGGTGGCAAGACGGCGCAGAGTCCGCCCAACGGATTGCGGGTTATGTTTTTTGTAGAGGCGGTTGTGCCAACCGCCTTGAAATTCCCTCCCGGGCACCAGATCAAAACATCTGTGTCAACTGAAGGATTCAGAGGTTCTGCCACGGCAGGGCGGTGATACCGGGGGAAAGAAGCTGAGGGCGGGCGCAGCGGCAGATGACAAACCCCTCGCCGGTTTCAGGGTGGTCGGCGCGAAACGCCGCCACATGTCGTGCGTCGCTACGCGATGGGCGATCCGTCCATTTCACTTCGACGGGAAGCAGCTTTTTGTTCATGCTGACAACGTAGTCAATCTCTCTGCCGTCTTTGCTTCTGACATGGTAGAGCGTTCCTCCGAGGTATTGAAGGCGCTTCCAGAGCTCGATTCCCACCCACTGTTCGAATATCGGGCCGGGATTTGCCATGACGGTCTCACGCCCGGGCCGCAACCCTGCCGCAGCATGTCGCACCCCAGTGTCGAAAATCAAAAACTTCGGGTTGGATACGAGACTTTTTCTCGGGCTCCCGGACCACCCCGGCACACGGATGCCGATGAACATGTCCTCCAGAAGCTGGTAGTGGGACTTGACCGTTGGAAGGCTGATCCCGACTTGTCGGGAGACGGCAGCGTAGTTCAGTTCACCGCCGGACTCCGAAGCCGCCAAGCGCAGAAAATTGACAAAAGCTCCCCAGTCCCTGACCAAACCCTCGCGGCGAATCTCCTCTTCGAGATAGATTGTTGCGTAGGATTGCAGAATGCCGGCGCGATTCTCCTCCGGCAGCGTGACAATGCCCGGAAGCTCGCCATACGAGAGCCGCTCGATCAAGTCGGCAGGCGGGAATTGATTTCCCCCGCCCGAGTGCAAGACGACAGGAAAAAGACACTCTGCGCTCGGAGCTGCCGGTCTCTCCCCAAGGACGAGCGGCATGAGCCGGTGGAGTAAGGCGCGACCTGGTAGTAAATTTGCGCCTGTAAGGCGCAGTTTCCTTGCCGAACTGCCAAGCATTACGAACCGCCACCGTGCTTTCTCCCGGTCGTAGAGATGCTGCACGGCATCGAAAATCGCCGGAACATTTTGAGCCTCGTCAACCAACACAAAATGCGCCCCGGGCTGCTTCTTAAGCGCCTCGCATTCCCTGACAAATGCCCCCGGGTCGGCAAGCAGGCGGGTCCGCTCCGTCGGGTCCGAAAAGTCGTATGCGAGCGAGGGTGACGGAACGAGTGCGCGGATCAGGGACGACTTGCCCGTCTGCCTTGCACCGAACAGGATATGGACAAACGGTTTCTCGAGCTTTGTTTTCAGGTCGATTGCGACATATCTTTCAAACATAACTTTATTTATATCGTCTTTATATAAGACGAACTGTCAAGATCCAAGCGACGCATGATCGGATATTCCGAGAATTCTGCCGTAGATTTCCAGATGCTTTTTGGCAATGGTGACGGGGTAATGTGCCTCGAATGCCCTTTCCCGGGCTTCAGTGGATAGCCGGATTCCAAGATGCCGGTCATCAAGAAGCCGGTGGACAGCGGATCGCATGGATTCCGGATCTCGGGGATCGCAGAGCAATCCGTTAACCCCGTCCTCTATCAGTTCCGGGACCCCTCCCACATTTGAGGCGACAATGGGAACGCCGGCAGCCATGGCTTCCAGAACGACCATCGGGCAGTTGTCCTCGAGAGATGGAAGGACAAGCATGCCCGCACCACCTGATCGAGCCGCTGCACGCACTGTTCTTGACATGATGAAGTTACATGATAGTTTCACCTCATGGTAAATAGCCTTACAACACTCACGGAGAGAGGTCAGGTATCGATGCCCGCCGCACTGCGCAAAAAGCTGGGGCTCCGCCCTGGCCAACCCCTTCTGTGGAAAATGATCTCCGATACCGAGTGCCGGGTTGTTGTCGTCCGCAAGCCGGTTGATAGGCGCGGCCAGTCCATGCGAGGATTCATGAAGCGATTCCAAAAGGGTATGCCGGAAACCACCTCCGGGTGGATGGATATTCTTCGTGAAGGAGATCGCGATTGATGGCTTGGATCGTTGATACATGCATCCTGCTTGATGTCGGTCTTGACGACCCGAAGTTTGCATCCGGTTCCGAGCGCCTTTTGGATGCCAAACTTTCCGAAGGGTTGGTGGTCTGTCCCGTGACGTTCATCGAATTGGCTCCGGCCTTCTCAGGCCATCTCGAAGCTCTGGAGGAATTTCTTTTCCGACTCGGGGTTGACCACCAGGAAGATTGGTTGACAAAAGATACGGCGAACGCCTGCGAGGCGTGGACCCGGCATGTTCAGAAGCGTCGCGACCATAGGGCGGCGAGGCGTCCGATTGCCGATGTTCTCATAGGAGCATTTGCCCTGCGCTTCGATGGCCTGCTCACCCGGAACACCGAAGATTTCCGGAAACTCTTTCCCTCCCTTACCCTGCTCGCGCCATAGCACGCGGCCTCCGCCAGCCGATGACCCCTTACTTTTTGCAGTCCAACCCTTCGTCTGGTATTACATGAACTACGCCCGGTCGCCCCTCATGCAGATGGCTGGCGGGGCATTGATGCCCGCCGGGGCTCTCGGCTACGACCCGGACAAACTCAATCAACTGGTGGATGAATCAACTGGTGGATTGGGGTGGAAGGTTTCTCAAGACGTCCTGCGGAAGCAGTTCAGCCATCGCTCCGAATGTATATCGCGCGCGTTTCGTGTTCCCGGGAGCCAGCCCGAGCAATGTGAGGTTTTTGCTTTTGTGGAGCCCGCGAAAGGAATGCCGCCACACGGCCGAAGCGGTGAGTTGCGGGTAATCCGGCGTCTGGTCCGGGACGATCACTAGTTGTGAGATGTTTCGTTTCCCAACGGTTCGGCTACCATCAGACGGCTTGGTCGTTCCGGAACCGGTTTGACAGAATGTCTTGATTGGAATAGTCATTCCATCAACGAAAGCATCCGTCATTGATCTTCGGTATAAAACCAAGGATATCCTGGAATGTCTCAGGCGCAGACAAAAAGTGGAGCTGACCTGCCGCGGGAAGATTGAGGGGGTTATCATGCCTGTTCAGCGGAGTTCCGATCCACCCCACATGGCTGGCCACCCGGCAGTGGGCATGTGGAAAGACCAAAAGGAACCCGTCTCCGAGATGGTCAAGCGACTGCGAAAGCCGAGACTCCATGCTGGTTGACACGGATGTTTTGGTGTGGTGCCTGAGAGGGAATTCCAAAGCGGTTGCCACCGTGGAACGACTCCCCCGGAGGAGGATCTCCGTCATTACCCGGATGGAACTTATGCAGGGTTGCCGGGACAAAAAGGAGCACCACCTTCTGCGGAGGTTTCTGACTGCGTTTGCCCTGTTTGATAATTTGACATCGGCAGTCAATCAGGCCAAGTTGGCCATATGATAACCTCCACCATTTCCGACACGAAAAACCGGCTGAGCGAGCTGTTGGTTCGCGTGCAATCCGGGGAAACATTGATCATTGTTGACAGGAAGACCCCGGTTGCACGGGTGGAGAGGATTCGTGGAATTGCGGACAATCCCCACGTTTTACCCGCGATGAGAAAGTGGAATCCGGAGAAGATTCTCAACCTGCCGATCCTGTCCGCCCCGAAAGGTTCGCCCAGCCTTGTGGCTGCGGTGCACGATGAGAGGGAAGGAGGCTGGTGAATTTCTGGGATACCTCGGCAATCGTTCCGCTGCTGGTTCGCGAAGCGGACACTCCTTCGCGCGAAGTTCAGCTCAAGAAGGCAACCGGAATCATCGTTTGGTGGGCGACAAGGGTGGAATGTGTGTCGGCTCTCTGCCGCCGTGAGCGGGAAAGCCATCTTTCCCCCGAAGCGATTCATGCCGCGATGGTCAGGTTGGGTGCTCTCGACCGGCAGTGGCACGTCGTTTCTCCATCACAAGTCATCCTTTCTCGTGCCGAGAGATTATTGAAGATTCACCCACTCCGAGCGGCGGACTCCTTGCAACTTGCCGCCGCTCTGCTCGCCACGCGGGAAGAACCGGATAACAGCACCTTCCACACTGCCGACGCCCGTCTTGCTCTTGCGGCAGGAAAAGAAGGCTTCGCGGTGATTTGATCACGCCTCCAAGCCGTCCGTGTCGAGCAATCGAAAGGCGGGCTCGTGCTGGATCACTTCGCGACAGTGCGCGATTCCACACGCCGATCTGCGGAAGTGAAGGGTTTTGGGGTTGCCAATTCACAGAACGGTAATACCTTCAGTAAGACATGAAGACAGTGACTATAAAAATTCCGGATTCCATGAATGAAAAACTACGCAAGCGCGCGGCTGCGCAAAAAGAGGGGTTCTCCGAAACCATCCGACGGGCACTTGCGAGGGAGTTGGAGAGCAGTTCGGATTTTGCCAGCCTGGCCGCGCCATACCAGGGGATGTTTTGCGGGCCCGCCGACCTTTCGATGAGGGAGGGCTATGCAGGTTCGGACTCTCGTTGACGCCGGCCCGCTGATCGGCTGGCTGAACGCCTCCGATCAGTGGCATGATTGGAGTGTTTTTGTGTTGTCCGGGGTTCGCGGTCCTCTCCACACCAGCGAAATCATCATGGGTGAGGCTTGTTGGAATCTGGGAGGAAATTCACGGCCCGCCCACGCCCTGCTCACGCTTGTCCGGAAGGGAGCCATCCATCTTCTTCACCCATGGCCCGAACACCTTGAACGAACCCAGGAATTGATGATCAAGTATCCAAATATGGACGCGGGAGATGCATCGATTGTCATTCTGTCCGAACTCTTCCCGCAAGCGGCGGTTATCACCACCGACCAGGCAGATTTTAGCGTCTATCGGCGCTTCCGGTCCCAGAAGATCCCCGCCATTTATCCCTGAGCATCTGTGCGCGGAAATACCGGATGGCAGTACCACCTATCGAGCATCCTCCGGCATCGTTCCACGCAGCTCCCGCATTCGCCACCGCACCCCCGACTGGCGATTGCGGGCCTCATCCTGAAACGCCACGAGGGGCGCGTGGTCAGACATGCGCTCACATCAAGGGCTCGTCATATTCTTACATTCTTAAGAATATTGGAATAACAGCCGGTAAATATTACTACCGACGGCCTTGCAAAATGGGGGGGGCGATTGGTATCGCGTTTGCTGGCGCTGCCCGCGGGAAAAACGAAGTCGGCCGTCATGTGGTCCCGCGCTGAAAAGGAATCAAAAATGCCAGGATTTGTTGACAGCCCCTCCAAGCCACAGCCTCAAATAACAACATTAAATGGCTGACCCCAAAATTCATGCTTGAGCACCCAAAACTGCGAACGAAGAGGCGAGGGCGAGGGACGTTGCTCCACGGGCGAGATCTTCAGCAGCCATTGGATAACCCGCCGCCAAGCCGGGCCTGCTTCTGAAGGAGGCTCATGCCATGTCGCAAAACGCGGGTGGAATGAAGATGTAGGGCCGCGAATTCCGGATACTCTGTGGTTATCCAGTCCACAAATTCTCTCTCATCCGGCTGGTGGATGACGTGCCCCTCCGGTGTTCGCTGCGGGTTAAGCTTTGAAATAAATTCGCGGTGCAGGTCGGTGAGCCCCGCTTCCGACCAAGCCCCGGTGTCGTGGATCACGATGAGGGCACCCTCGGAGAGGTGCGGAAGAACCTTTCGAAACGTCTCCCGATTCGGCTCGATATCGTGTGCGGCATCGAAGAACACCAAATCTACTTTCCGGTGTTCGATGTCAGCCGGATGAAAATCGCACATCGACTTGGACAGCAGGCGGAAGTTCCGAAAACCGAAAAACTCCGCTTTTGCCCGGCGAAGAGACTCGGGGTCCACGTCGTAGCTGAACAGTTTCGAATCGGTGTCAATCGCTTCAAGGAAATTAAAAGCACTGTGCCCGTGAAAAAAACCGAATTCGACGACCGTAGCGGGACGCAAAACGCGGGTGATTCCGAAAAGTGCAATGGCCTCGTCACGTTGGAGCGGACCGATTGCCCGGCCCTCTTCGTAGGAGAGAAAGTGAAGCACCGGGACAAAATCCGTTCTTCTGGCCGCGATAGATACCGCTCCGACGAGTGCCTGGGCGAGCCGCGAGTGGTAAAAAATCCTGCGAATGAATGACTTAACTTTTGATTTCAAGTGGGTCTTTTGGGGGCATTTACGCTACGATCTGAAATCCTCGGGTCCAAATATTCTCAGCCATTTTACGGACTCAACAATTCCCTGCTGTAAAGAGAAGGGTCCTTTACCGAGAATCTCGAACGTCTTCTCCATCGGGGTTGGGTAGTCGCTGGTCATGCTGCGGTAGCGCGACGAGGTGAGGTAGAACTGCTTTCCCCGGACGGCCGTGATTGCATCACCGGCAATGGCGATAGCCCGAAGGAGCGGACGCGGGATTTTGGGAGCAGGGCGACCGCAGAGAGCGACGCAGAATCCGCTCGCCCAGTCGTATATGTCCGCCACTTCGTCGCCGACATAGAATGTTTTCCCCTTCACGGTCTCTTCCGGCAGATCGAGAACGCGGAGCATTTGCCAGACGACATTGCCGACATAGGCGTAACATCGGCGGACCGGTGCGCCGCCGGGATGGAAATAGATCCCCTTCGCCGCAATCCGCCAAAACTCCTGCGGATACCGCCAATGCCAGGGTCCCCAGACGTTCGTCGGACGGACGAGCGTCCAGCAGCAGGAGAGCCCGGCTTTCCGGGTAAGTTGCTCGGTAATGACCTTGCTTTGACCGTAAACCGTGTGCGGGAAGTAGTCCTCATCGCCAACTGGCAGCCGGGATGGCCCCGCGACATATTGGGAAGAAACAATGACAGCCCGCTTCACAGATGGCGTTGCCTTCACGGCCGCCAGAAAATTTGCGGTGCCAACGGTGTTCGCACGATAACCTTCCTCGACTGTCGTGTTTTCATCGCAATCCGCTCGGGCGGCGAGGTGAAAAACGGCATCCGGCGCGAACGCAAGCATGGTTTCCCGCAGGGCTGGTGCATCCAGCAGATCTCCCATACGCCATTTTTGTTTCTGTTCCACACATCGTGGTGCAGTGAAATCGAAATTTTCGACTTCATGGCCTCGGCTGAGGAGTTCCTCAACGAGGTTCGTCCCGATAAATCCGCTGCCGCCGGTAAAGAAGATTTTCACCCCAACAGGATTGGCGGAAAATGGCACCAAAAGCACAGACAAATCTACAGAATTCGGATTCTATGAATTGTGCCTCAGATATGATACCCAGTATGGTCTTCGCATGGCAGAGAACCGACAGAAGCCTCTTGTTGTGGTCGCCGGGCAGGTCCCCCCACCGACCGGCGGGCAGAACGTCATGATCCAGAGGATCGTGGATGAGTTGACCGGAGATGGGCGCTGGCGCACGGTTCACCTCCCGTTTCATTTTACACAAAACTTCCAAACAGTCCGACGGTTCCGCGTCTCCAAAATCAACGAGCTTTTTGCCGTATGGTGGAGATTTCTTCGGATCGTCATGGTATTCGGCCGCCCGGACCTCCTGATTTATCCGAGCGGAGGATCGCAAACGGTCCCTGTGATCCGAGATATCCTGCTGCTTCCTCTCCTTTGCTTCTTGAGCAAGCGCGTCGTGGTTCAGTTTCACGCCGCCGGGGTGGCGGCTCGTCTGGCGGAGAGTAGCGGCGTGATCGAGAGCCTGCTGCGACTCGCCTACAACCGCGTCGACGGAGCCATTGTGATGACGAACTTCAACCGCCGTGACCCCGAGGCCCTCGGAATACGCAAAATCGCAGTGATCCCGCACCGCCTCCCCGACGAAAACCCGGAACGTCACCTCCCCGATTACAAAGGGTTTGAAAAAGCGGACTCCCCCACTCCTCGACATTCATCCCTCAACCCCTCCCACAATGAGCAACGAGCAATCGACATTCAGCATCCAGCATGTTTCAACATTCTCCACGCCGGCCATCTTTACGATCTGAAGGGAACTCCACAGCTGGTTGAAGCTTTCGGGACGATTGCGGCCAAATATCCATGGGCAAAACTTGTTCTCATGGGGGAATTCCTTCCGCCCTACTCCGAGGAGGCATGCAGGGCACGATGCCGCGAACTGGATATCAAAGACCGCATCGAGATCACCGGGGTGCTCCGGGGCGAAAGAAAAGCATCCCGGTTTCGCGGGGCTCATCTTTTTATTTTTCCGTCGATCGCGCCCTACGAGTCTTTCGGCCTCGTCATGGTCGAGGCCATGATGTGGGGCCTTCCAATCGTAGCCTCCGACTGGCGGGGAAATCGTGACGTGGCAGGGCCGAAGACCGCCTATGTCCCGGCTGACTATGCCCTTCATGATCACTTGAGCGAAGTGCTACAACAGCGTCTTTCTGCGCCAACCGAATTGTCCGGCCTTTCCATCGATTCCCGTCAGAGATACGAAAAATATTTCCGGAGCGAAACAGGAGAGGGCGATTATCGGCGCTTGGCAAACAAAATTCTTTTCCAGTGAAATTCAGCATCATCACGCCGTCCTTCAAGCAACTTGACTGGCTCCGCCTGTGTGTGGCGAGCGTCAAGGACCAGATCGATGTTGCCACCAACGAAATGCGGAATGCGGAATGCGGAATGCAGGATGCCATTTCGGAAATCAAAAATCAAAAATCAAAAATTCCACCCTTGGCTGTCGAGCATATCATCCAGGACGCCGGATCGCCAGGCATAGAGGACTTCGCCCGTGAAGTCGGTGCCGACTTCTACCGCGAGGGAACGCTTATTTCGCATTCCCCATTTCACATTCCAAATTACTCGCTCGCGATCTTCGCTGAGCGCGACGAGGGAATGTATGACGCAATCAATCGGGGCCTGCGGCGGTCCACCGGTGACGTGTGCGCCTGGCTGAACAGCGATGAGCAATATCTGCCCGGCACGCTACGGAAAATGGCAACTGTTTTTCAAAGAAACCCCGGCATCGAGGTGGCGGTCGGGGACACCGTGCTTTTGAATGACAAGTTGGAGCCGAAGGCCTACCGCAAAGCGGTTGCTCCCGATCGGAGATACATCCAGATTTTTCAGATGAACCTCCATTCGAGTTCGCTCTTCTTTCGACGGACCATCCTTGATCGAGGCCATTGGTTTGGAGATCGCTTTCGTTCCATCGGCGATGCGGAATGGGTGGCGGGATTGCTGGATGCCGGAGTCCGGTTTCACTGTATTCCTGGACCGGTTTCGACATTTGTCCTCGGCGCGGGGAACTTGAGCAGAAATGCAATCTCTGAAGTGGAAGTCGGATTGTGGCGAAGCGAGACCAGGGTGACCGCCCTGGGCAAATTTCTCTTGAAAGCCACAAATGCCGCGAGACGTTTTACTCACGGTGCCTACTTCCCCCGGCGGGCGGGAATCTTGATTTTCATGTTCCAGAACATCGGAAAGCGGACCCGGAGCCCTGAGCGCTGGCTCGACTTCCGATTTCGTGTCTGATTGGGTTGCTGCAATATGACTCAACCTGTATCCCAGGATCGCTTTCTTGAATGCTACCGAGGAGGTCAGGGACGTTTGAATCACATGGCCTACCTGCGGCTTTGCAAGGTCTTTGTGATCTTGGAAGCACTCCGAAGGAACCGCATCAACCTCGACGGAAAGCGGATTTTCGACTACGCTTTTGGAGCAGGAACATTTTTTAGGTATTGCCCGAAATCCGCCCACCTTTCGGGGGTTGAGTTGGACCCCCTTACCGTGCATGAGGTGAGTGCTGCGCTTGTTGCCACAGGCTACCGCAAAGTCGATCTTCAGGCCATCTCGCTGGAGAGTTGGCGTGAGCACCCGCTCCTGCGGCAGACCTTCGACGTCATCATTTGCAGTCACGTTCTGGAGCATTTGGAGTGCCCCTCCGAACTCCTCACGGTGCTGGGACAATGTCTCTCCCCCGAGGGAATTCTTATAGCGGTTGTGCCGATCAACGAGATCAGGGCAAACCCCCACCATGTTCAGGTCGCCAACCGCGCGGCGATGGAAAATTGGGCGGCTTCTGCCGGGCTTCGACTTTCCGACTATTTTGAGTGCGACCGCATCGGCTGGGCGATGCAACCCCTGCTCGCCAGCAACCGAGGAATCACACATCTCCTTGCCCGGGCGACCAGCCTCGCCGTGGGTCTCCCCTTCTCTCTGCTCGGGCTTACGGCTTGGCGGTGGAAAGACGCCGCTCTGCGCGTTTTGGGGATCCCCGCCTCCCAGGCCTGCGCCGTTCTGAGGAGAAATTGAGCGCAAAAAGGAATACCGGGCGACCCGGCATCTTGGATGATGTGCTCGATTCGGGTTAATTCGCGGTTCATCTGCCGGATTTATCCAGACCAGGATTTTCACGCAAGGGCAACGCGAAGCTCGCGCCAATCCACGCGTTCCACACCCGGAGCAACAGCACTCGACACCGTCCCTCCGCGAGGGGTCCGGTGGACAAGGCACATCCGGATCGGGTTCTTCTTGATAGCGGCGGCCAGACGGCGCATGGGGGCGGCGTCGGGCGGGGTGACTGATCGGGCAGCCTTCGCATCAGCAAGCAGGACACCCCCGCCGCGAAGGAGAACGAGAAAATCAACTTCCAAGCCCTGCTGGTCGCGAAAGTAAAACAATTCTCCCCGAAGACCGGAATTGGTTTGGCTCTTGAGTATCTCCGAAGCGACAAGCCCCTCAAACACGGCTCCGAGAAATGGAGATCGCTCCAGTTCTGGACGTGATCGAATGCCGAGCAGGTGACAGGCGAGACCTGCGTCGGCCAGGTAGAGCCTCGGCGATTTGATGATCCGCTTTCCGAGGTTCTCGAAATATGGCGGCACCAGGAGGATCTGGCCGGTCACCTGCAACACGTCGAGCCACTTCGAAATACCGGGAACGCTCATGCCCAGCGGCGCCGCCAAGTCCGTCTTGTTCAGGATCTGCCCGTGCCGCGATGACACCAGTGCCAGAAACCGCCGGAAGACCGCGAGATCGTGAATGGCGAGCACCCCCCGGACATCCCTCTCCAAATACGTCTGGATATATGACTCGAACCACAGGCTGGCGGCCTTCGGCCGGGCCAGAACTTCAGGGAATCCCCCGACGAACGCATCCACCTTTGGGCTTTCCGAAGCCGATAGCGGGGCAAGGTGCAGGACTGCCGCGCGGCCGGCCATCGACTCTGTGACGCCCCGCATCAATCCGGACTCCTGGGAGCCGGTCAGAAACCAGCGTCCGACCCGGCGGGGCGAGGCATCGATGCGCGCCCGGATGTGGTTGAACACCTCCGGCACATTCTGGATTTCATCCAGGATGACGGGCAGGCGCAACGAATCGAGAAAACCTTCCGGGTCCGCGCGAAACCGCGCCACGGCATCCGGAGCCTCCATCAGGACATAGGTGGCGTCCGGGAACATGTGCCTGAGCAGAAACGTCTTGCCGGCCCTCCGGGGCCCGCTCATGACGACGGCAGGAAACGCCCTGGCCGCGCGGCGCACGGTCGGCTCGATATCGCGGGGGATCGCTTTCATACTGTGAGTAATATAAACAGATCGTTTTGATTAATCAACTAAATGCGTATCAACTCGTCAGCTTCCTTCCAGAAGGGCTGAATGAGTCTTGCGGGAATGCCACACTTCTCCTCCAGCAGTTCCAGCCAAAAACTGAGCCTCATCAGCCTCTCGTTCTGCAAGCTTGACAAGATGTCTTGTTTACAATAGTCATTTGAAGTCATGCGAGCATCCGTGGTCGATCTTCGGTATAAAACCAAGGACATTCTGGAGTGTCTCAGGCGGCGGCAGAAAGTGGAACTGACCTGCCGTGGAAAGCTTGCGGGGATCATCGTTCCCGTCACGGAGAATTCCGACCGCCCTCCCATGTCAGGCCACCCGGCGGTGGGGATGTGGAAAGACCAGAAGGAACCCGTTCCCGAGGTGATGAAGCGACTGCGAAAGCCAAGGTTCCATGTTGGTTGACACAGATGTTTTGATCTGGTGTCTGAGAGGGAATTCCAAGGCGGTTGCCACCGTGGAAAAACTCCCCCGGAGAAAGATATCCGTCATCACGCGCCTGGAACTCATGCAGGGGTGCAGGGACAAAAAGGAACACCGCCTTCTTCGGAGATTTTTGAACGACCATGCGGTCGAGGTGATCGAACTCTCGGCGGAAATCGGATACCGGGCGGATACTTGGATGGAGGAATACCACCTTTCCAACCGTATGGGGGTTGCCGATTGTCTGATAGCCGCCAGTGCCTTCGCTCTCGCCGTTCCTCTGCTGACCGCCAACGCCCGGCATTTCCGCTGTTTCCCCATGCTGGACGTGCAAAGATTTGTCCCCTGAAAATTCGCGTTATCCGCGCCGACAAAATTGACCCCGCGCCTCTCTGTTTCGTGTTGATTCGTGGGAATTCGAGATTCAAACGTCGCCCATGCGCGTGGTCCATATCTGCAATCTGCCTTTATCGCCCGATCATCCGGATACGGGTCGATGGACTCTTCACCCTGGACACGGAGCCACCCTGGGAGAACGCAAGGCCCCCAGGGCGGGATATTCCATTCAAATTTGCCAGCACCGCCGCTGGCGGGTATGGCGGTCCGACCCGTTACCCCTCTGGCGGATTCACCCAGCCAACAGCTTTTCTGCCCGAGCGGCATGAAGGAGCTTTTGATCCAGCGTTTTCAGGGGCAGGTTCAACCTTTCCGCCAACTCCAGATAGGCGGCATCGTAGGCGCTCAAATCATGGCGTTCCGCCAAGGCAAGCCAGCGGCCCATGAGATGGGGAGTGTGACTGAAGGGTTCAAACGGAATTTCGCCCAAAAAGACCGCCGCCTCATCAACGGCCGATCGATCCAATCTTCCCCGCTTGCCGGCGGTTTTCAACAGATTCGCCATTTCGTAAATCCAAAGTTCGGGAACGCAGATCGTTGCGTTTCCCTGCTGGATATCGGCAAGCAATTTTTCGCTTTCGCCGCTGGTTTCATCCGGCAAAAACCAGGAAGCCGCATAGGAGGCATCAATGACCAGACGCTTCACCGGCGGCCTTCCTCAATCAGATTTTTCACGGTCTCCTTGCCGGGGCGAGCTTGGGCCCGAATGCGCCGGGACCGTTCCACCCAACTGCCGGAATTGGCGGAAAGGGATGAGACCAAGAGATGGACGGGAACCAACCGAGCCACTTCCTGTTTGCGACGCAAGATCAAGACCTCCTGCCCTTTCAAGACGCAATCAATCAGTTCAGAAAGGCGGTTTTTCGCTTCAAAACTTCCAACAACCAGAGGTTTCATTCAGCCAGGTTATTCAGCTAGATTAAAAAAGCAAGTTGGTATCGCAAGGTGGCAAGCGATCGCTCAAGCATCAACTCTCATCCATCATCTTCCTTTTTCGGATGAATGGACCCATCAGGGGATTCAGCCTTATTCGATCAACGGATTCTTCCATTTCAATCCCGGGAAACGGGTGAAGTCGGCATCCGCGGTTTGCAGAATCAAGCCGCGCTCGATGGCCAATGCCGCAAGATGGGCGTCCGTGGTCAGGTTGCCGGCCGTTCCAATCCGCTCGAGCAAATTTGTGAGAATTTTGAAATGCTGTTCGGAGGGATGAATGATTTTGACATGCGGTTGTTCCAACCATGTGCCGATGATCGCCAGGATTTCAGGCGGTGAAAAGGGGTTTTGATAAATCCTCGGATTGGTCAGCAGGCGGATGAAGCCAAGCACCGCCACCCAGGATAATCCAATCATCCGCGAACCATTCAGTTGATTTTCCCACCATTGGCGAGCTTTGGCATGGTGGCGTGACGTTCCATCATGCGCATAGACCAGAAGATTGACATCCAAGAGGATCATGACGCGCGTTGTTTCCTGATAAATTCTTCTCCTTCCAGTTCATCCACCAGTTGATTGAGTTTGTCCGGGTCGTAGCCGGGCTTCAAACCGAGCGGCTTGGTGACCACCTTGACAGGAATGCGCCGATGAGAAACGTCTCCATCGGACGCGATACCAGCACGCAACAGAGCGTTCACGACTTCCTTGAAAGAGTGGCCTTGCTGGCCGGCCTTTTTTTTGAGAATCCCGGCGAGATCATCGTCAATCGTCAATGTCGTTCTCATAATCATGCCATCATGACATACATAAAGTTGATGTCAACACATCAACTTTGGTGGAAGAGTCGGTTGTCGAGGCCGGAACGTTTGTTACGTTCGAGGCGAAGCAGGCCAAGCTTGCTGCAGCCGCCGGACTCAAGATCATTTCACACCGGCAAAGCTGACCTTCGGCTCCTCTTCCGTTTCGCGTCGATTTGTGGTTAAACAAGCCCCATGCGCGTCGTCCATATCTGCAACCTGCCGCTGACAACTGACCATCCCGATGCTCGTCGGCTGACCATGCACCCGGGACGCTGGGTTTTGAATCTTGCGCAAGCACAGAAAGCGCATACGGACATTCTGCCGGAACTCGTGGTTCAGGTTCCTGGCGCAAGCCGGGAGCACATCACGGAGGTCGAAGGGATACCGGTTCACTTCCTCGCCGCCCCAAACCGCCTGCGGGCCGCGACTCTGTTCTATTTCGACGTCAAGCGTATCTCTCGTTACGTGCGGAAACTCGCTCCCGATCTCGTCCACGCTCACGGCACGGAGGAATCCTATCTCCTCGCCGCGCAGGCAACAGGGCTTCCCAACCTCGTGACCGCACAGGGATGCTACTTCATCATCAATCGCGAGTTTTCCCCCAAGTTGGTTTCACGAGCCCGGGCCGTGGAATTCACCGAATGGCTGGGCCTCCGCCGCGCCAAAAATGTGATTGCAAAGAGCAAGTATGTTGCGGAGGAACTCCGCAAAAAGTTCCCTCACCTGAACATTCACGAGATTCCAAACACATTCGACGCCCGCCTTCTGGATATCCCGCTCGCGCGTGAGCGCGAACCGGGTTCCCTCGCGTTTGTGGGAACAATCGTGAAGCGAAAGGGCGTCCATATTCTCGCGCAGGCGCTCGAAATTCTAAAAGCGGAAAGCGGAAAGCGGAAAGTGGAAAACCAGAAAATTAGGCTTCACGTCTTCGGAAACCGCCCCGACAACCCGTCGCCATACGAGCAATCAATCATCAGCAATCTTCAATCTCTGCTGGGCGACCGTGTCATCTTCCATGGAACCGTTCCCGCGCTGGAGGTGGCAGGGGCATTGAGCCGAATTGAGCTGCTGGTGGCCCCCTCACTCGAAGAAATGTTCGGAAACCAAGTCATCGAGGCACTGCTCGTCGGCTGCCAGCCCATTGTCACCGGGGGAACCGCCATGGCGGAGAACCTTCGACGGCTCGACTGCGGCACCATTGTCCCGCAGGGGGATCCTTTCGCTCTCGCCGAGGCCATAGCATATTGCCTCGCCCTGTCCCGCCAACAGTGGCAAACCGGCGATCCTCAATCCGCGCACACCGTGAGTAATCAGCAATCGAGAGCCGACCGGGAGGAGACAGACGAACGCAGTTCGCCCGCAGGGTTGAGCGAAGCGAAAGCCATCGTCCGCAAGCGCATCCTGGATTGGATGGGACCGGAGACAATCGCCCGCAGCCATGAAGCAGTATACGCTTCTTTAACGACCTGACGGTTTTCCGGCTATTTTATAAAGCAATTCTTCAAGACGCCGATTCAGCGTTTCTTGGTCAAACTCAGCGTTGACGTGCTGTTGTGCAGCCTTTCCCATCCCGGCACGCAGAGCCGCATCATTTGCGAGTTTAATAATCGCGTCAGCAAGCCCAGAGACATCTCCCTCCTTTACCAACAGGCCGCAGATCCCATTTTGAACACACTCTGGAATTCCTTCGTGATTAGTCGCAATAACCGGGATGCCGGCTTGGGCAGCCTCCATTATTGACACAGGAATGCCCTCGCAATCACCTGACTTCGCGGTCTTGCTCGGAGCAAGAAAAATATCTGTATCTGCCAGATGCTGGCGCACCGCGATCTCGGATGCATTTCCATAGAATGTAACCCTTTCGGCGAGCCCGAGTCGATTTGACAATTGCTCCAAATTATCGCGAATCGAGCCGTCTCCCACAATTCGGTAGTGCCAGTCCGGGAGGTTGCTGTTTACTTGCGCAAGAGCCTGAAGAGCATCATCAACGCCTTTTTTCTCAACAAGTCGGCAGACCGAAAGAAGGATAATCTGTGACGAGGTTTTGCGGATATTTGTCTTGGTGGGCATTCCCGCCCCCATGTGCATGACGGTGGTATTTTCGGGTGGGGAGCCAGCATTGATCAGTGTTTGCCTCAAGCATTCGTGAATGGGAAGCAGTGCGTCTGCCGAGGAAAAAACAAGCCGCGTGAGCATTTCGATGTCCCTGGCAATCGAGGCGACCCGTTGTTGAACATTCCAGAAATATCTTGTGTGGAAAATTGCGGCATGGGGTCCCGTAATAACTTCCGCCTCGCGAAGCATCGCCGCACGATTGGCCGGTGTCTCAAAGTGAGAAATGATGGCATCAAAACTGCGGGGTGCGGAGAAAAATGGAGTCGCCCAAAAAAACAAGCGAAGGTTCGTCGCATAGGCACCAAATGTCGATCGGCAGAAGACGTTGCGCCATGGTTTAGTTAGCCATGACGGGGTCTTGAAAACCAAAACCAGAGCTTGCATAACTCTTACAAGAGGATTTTCTTTGAGGCGTGAAGGATAGTGAACAAAACGGGAGAGTTCTTCATCCATCAAATCCGGATGAATGATCGAATAGGTTCCCGATTCCTGGGGAAACACATGAACTTCATGCCCCCGATTGCGAAGATAGGAAATTTGCCGAAGCACAAAAGTTTCGGAAAGGACCGGGAAGGGGCCGGTAAAAAATGCAATTCTCATGAGTCGCTAAGCAACAAAGGGAAAGGAATCAGAGATCTCACTTCAATCGCTGTGCAACGAGGCAGTAGCCAAGCGGGAAATTCACCGCCGTCGATGCACGTATGCGCAAATACCGTTTGGATAAAAACAGAGGCTTTACAGCTCGAACCAAGATTTTCGCCGTCAAGCGGCGGTTAAAAAACTTTTTGTTGATCAAATCGAATAGCACATCAAAAAAGCCGCCGTAGGGTTCAAGCAAAACAACATCAAGCCGACAATCGTCACAAAAACGCCTTAGAGCATGAGCTGTATAGCGGTAGTAATCGAAAGGGGCCTCATGAATCCAGTAATAAAAAGGCACAAAAAGAAGAAGTTTACCGTTCGGACGCAGAATTCTGGAAACCTCTGACAACAGTCCCAACGGGCGATAAATATGCTCCAAAACATCAGTGAGAAGAATGGTGTCAAATTGCTGATCCTCAAATGGCAATGGCTGGTTCAGATCGCAGAAAGTGTCAACGTGCTCCTGACTGTGAACACAATTGGGCCAATCCACACAATGGACTGAAGAAACCTTGTTTTTGTAGATTCCATAATAAGGAACAGTTCCACACCCGAGGTCCAGCAAATCACGCGCGGAGTGCTCCGCGATGATCCGGGCATACTCGGGCAACATGACCGTGTTCAAGAAGTAGGACGCAGGCAAAAGCCGATCGTATGCCGGACCCGCGATCCGGTCACCATCGAAGACAAATTTACTGGAATTCCATGCTTGTGGGTTCTTCATAGCTTTCTCCGTTTTGGAACGAACTATTTGTTCGTATTTTCGATGGGAGAGGGCGAAGGGAAAATGCCCAAAGTCACTTTACCGTCGGTCTTGGAACTTTTCAGGACAAGGATGGGTTCATTCGGAACGTTTTTGAGCGAACGAACGGGAGACTTCAGCGCCTGCCTTGTCTCCTCAAGCAAGTCCGCGTAAGCTTTTGATCGATCCCCAGCAAGCCACGATGGCGGTTTTTTAAGGGTTTTTGGCCAACCATAAGTCCAAAGCGAAAGTGTTGTTTGTTTGGGAAGCGGAAAAATGTCCTCGGCTGATTCTCCTGTCAATTGGGCCTGAAATACCCAACGGTCATACACTTCGGCATCCGATACGGGGTAAACAGTTAACAGCCAATTGTTCACGGAAGTCTTTCCAGAGAAGAGCTCGAACGGCAGGCAGAGATTTTTCGGTGCCACAAAAAGGCTCGGCAATTCTCCGGCCCGTGATGCGGCTTCCCGAGCCTTTTCGATAGACTCGGGACGAATGTCCACATGGCTTTCCGGGGATGATATCCATGTAGAAAAACGCGCTTTTACGCGATCCACTTCGATTATACGAATTACGAATGCGGAAAGTGCCGCAACAAGACCGATGAGAAGTGCCCTCTTTGGAAAGATCGTAAGCGCAATGGTGATCATTGAGCAACCAAGCATAAAACCCAGGGGGGCATCAAAATGGCTTGCCTGCACGTCTTTGCCGGTTATGACGTGCTGATTATAAGCAGTGAATGCAAGCGGAATCCACAGCAGAGGCCATGTCGAGAGCGGATTAACTTTATGCAAAAAAGCGGCGATAAGCGCACAAAGTGAAATCGCTAATGCAACTGCGAGTGTCGTGTTTTTCTGGAAAAAGACAAAAGACCACTCATGGGTGGGAAGCATATAATTCCGCGCCAGCATCGCCGACAGGTTGGCATCTTGAAAAACAAGCTGCCACTTTATGGCGATCAAATAGATTACAGGTATCGCTCCAATTCCCGCAATCAGCACTTGCTTCAATATCCGGGAAGATTGCAGGTGCTGTTTTTGCAAATATGCGGTGTGAAGAAAGATTGTTGTTAAAAACAATGCTCCTGTAATCGGGAAATATGGCGGCAACAGACCAAGATATGCCGCAGCAAATCCGACGAGGCAGACCAGCCACTTGGGAGCATTGAATGATGGATAAAATGCCGAGCGCAATAAGAACAGCCCGGAGGCAAGGGAAATGGCGAATATAACAATATCGACCGACGGTGACACCGTGCGATCAAAACCCACGGAAAACGCGGATTGACTTTTTCCCAGTAAGAAGAAAATTGATGGCTTCAATGCCGCCAGTCCCGGGTCCAGCGCAAGAAAGGCGCCCCAAGCTGCGGAGATTAGAAATCGATGTTTGGTTTCCTTTATTTCAATAAAGAAGAGCATGGACAGAACCAGAAGTGAGCAGGCCAGCCAGAGGCATATCAATTGGAAGGGGATTAGGAATGAGGGGGTTAAATGCCGCGGAATCTGAAGGACCTTTGCCGCTATGGCAAAAGGCAGCGACGAGTGCATGGTATGCGGGTTTGAGATACCATTGTAAGCAGCGACGGGCACCGGCGCAGCATTCATTGGATGGTCGCAAAGACGAGCAAACCTAACCGCCCAAGAGATCTCGTCGCTGTGTCGAAATACTGGAGTTTCAAAGAAACCTTGAAAAGGCCATTGAGTTGAAGCTGTTAATACAATCAAGAGGAGGGCAAGCCAGAGCAGAACAGCAACAGACATCTGATTTAGAGCCTCATACAGGCAAATATGTGGTCCGCGCGAATCCGAAGACTGCTTCAAGTCTGTTTTCATTTCGATGGGGTCAGATAATTTGATGAATGTAAGTGTTAAGTTTGAAAGCGGGGGGGAATCGAACCAACGAATCGAGCGAACGATTTAGGAAAGCGCTCGTAGTCGCTGGGGAAACTATGCAGATCTGTTCATTGGAAAGTTTTCGGCAACTCTTGAGACGGGTGGCTCTTCTTTAACTTTGCGAGGTCGAAAAGCATGGATGTTCCCAGATGAGCGACATTCAGCAAGTTGATGCTGTTGCTCCCGCCCTGGCGGTCGCGGAAACGGATTGGCACATATTCCCAACGGATGTTAAGATTTTGCTTCAAAATGAAAGTGATGGCTACGTTGTGGATATCGAAAGAAGCCGGGATACGAGACAGAGCCTCGGCGAGAATCTCCCGCCTCATCAGCCGGTAGGGGACGTTCGGGTCCACCATGTCGCGCCCGCCCAAAAGCGTCGATCCCAGTTTGCAGATCTTCGATGTCAGCATGCGGGCTGTTCCGTCGTCACGCCGCACCCTGCGTCCAAACACGCAATCTGCCCCGGATCTTTTCGCCCAAAATTCCTTGAAGTATCCGGGATCGCACTGACCGTCGGAATCGATTTGGAGAATCCATTCCACGGAGGGAGATCCAACAGCGGCCGAGTATCCCAAGCGGCAGGAGCGACCGTGTCCGGAGTTTGGCTTGTCGACGACCACAAGCTTTTCTGGAGCCACCGCTTCCATACCTCGAAGAACTTCAAGGGTGTTGTCCTTCGACCCGTCGTTCAGAAGAAGGAATTGGCACATAATCCCGAGCGATGAGAAGCAGTTGCTCCACTCGGAAACCACAGATTCGATGGTTGTGGCTTCGTTGTAGATCGGGATGACGACGACCAACGGCGCTTTGAGAGCGGTGCTTATAGGATCGGGTTGGAGTGAGATGAGCATGGGTAAAAAGCGGCGGTATGAAACTGAAAAGTGGCGAGTTGAATGGCTGGTAAAGTTTTTTCTCGGTTCGCGTGGAAGCCACAATCACTCTTCCTTGTTCGGAAAGATGGGCAGTGCGGAGCCGACGCGATGCGCGGCGATAGAATTGTCGGCAAAATCCAGCGCTTCCCCGATGACCGCCTCCATGTCCATGTAGCGATAGGTGGCCAGCCTTCCCAGGAAGCTGACGCCAGGAGTCGAATGGCAAGAGTGGGGGGGCGAGGGCCGGAGTGTCAGATCCTCGGCGAGGGCGCGATACTTGAGGAGGAGGGCCTTATCGGCGGCAAGGCGCTTGGGGTAATACGGGATGTCGTCCGCTTCGGTTTCCTTGCTGAATTCACGAAAGGCCACCGTCCTCTCATGCTGTTCCCAGGGCGTGAAATGTTTGTGTTCGTGGATGCGGGTGAAGGGGACTTCCATGCCTGGGTAGTTGATGACGGCGTTGCCCTGGTAGTCAGCCGCTTCCGTCGGGATTTGCTCGAACGTGACTGTGCGGTAGCCGAGGCGGCCTTCGGAATAATCGAAAAATGCATCAATCGGGCCGGTGTAAAAGACATGCGACGGAGCGCGAGTGAGTTGAGGGTTGAGGGTTGATAGTTGAGAGGGAAGAAACTTCTCTCCGAGGCGAACTTCAATCCGGGGATGGTGGAGGATGGAACGAATGACCTCGGTGTAGCCATTGGCGGGAATGCCTTGGTATTTTTTGCTGTAGTAGTTGTCGTCGTAGTTGAACCGAACCGGAAGACGTTTCAGGACCGAGGCCGGAAGATCCTTGGGATCGCAGCCCCATTGTTTGATGGTGTATCCTTTGAAGAAGGTTTCGTAGAGATCACGCCCGAGCATTTTGAGCGCCTGTTCCTCGAAATTCCGCGGCTCGTGGATGGATGAATCACCCAGCGATGACACAAACTCCCGCGCTTCCTCCGGGTTCATCGTCTTCCCAAAAAACTGATTGATCGTCAGGAGATTGATCGGCATCGAAAACATTCCCCGGGCAGTGCA
>JBAYTU010000058.1:0-22091 GCA_041675465.1 Terrimicrobiaceae bacterium
AAGGGTCAGTCCCGCGTATTGACGCTTTTTCTGAAATCTGCCACACTTCTGGAGTGGTAAGGCAACTATGCGCAGAATACCTTGGCACAATCGACAGCTTAAAAAGCGATAATACGCGGGACTTCTCTGACCCCTGAACCTTGAGTCAACTTTGTTTTCGGAAATATTCTCGATTGTGTCTGCACGGAAACCGGGTGAAAAATGCGGCGGTTATTTTTTATTGCCATCCGCCTCCTCTCCGGTATCAAGGCCCGGAATATGAGACGGACATTCCTTTTTGTTTTGCAGGCCGGGTTTTGTATCGGCATCGCGGGCGCGGGGGAGATTGAGGCACCTGTCGTGAGCGTTGACAGTGCCGCGCCCTCGCAGCAGGCGGCGACTGTCACCGTGACGCTCCCCAATCCCCCTGCCGGGACAAGCATTTATTACACGACGGATGGGAGCGCCCCCTCGTCGGCAAGCCCGAGCATCACCTCGGGCGAGAGCCTGCTCATCGGCTACAATCGCACGTTGAAGGTTCAGGCGATTTCCGGGGCCGCCTCGACCAGCGATCTTGTCACCTTCAAGGCCGCTCCGGCGGGGATGGTTTCGGCGGGCGGCTCGCACACGCTCGCGCTGAGGGACGATGGGACGGTCTGGGCGTGGGGCAGCAATTCCTCCGGCGAGTTGGGCGACGGCGGCACCACCCCGGGCAGCCAGCCGGTGCAGGTCATGCGGGGGGCGTCGCCGCTCGCCGGAATCGTGGCGGTGGCCGCCGGGAGCAATGAAAGCTTCGCGGTGGATGAAGGCGGCAATGTCTGGGCGTGGGGCAACAATTCGCAGGGGCAGCTTGGGATCGGGACGACCGCCAACGCCACCAGCGCGACCCAAGTGGCGGGACTTTCCGGCATTGTCGGGATCGCGAGCGCCCAACATCATGCACTGGCCCTGAAGAGCGACGGGACCGTCATGGCCTGGGGAGCCAATGCCAGCGGGCAGTTGGGCAACGGGACAACAGGCGCGTGGGTCGCCCAGCCGGTGCAGGTGTTGGCCTCCGGCGGTCATCTCCAGGCCATTGTCGCCGTGGCCGCCGGGGACAACCACAGCCTGGCCATCGATGAAGGCGGCAATGTCTGGGCGTGGGGCAACAATTCGCAGGGGCAACTCGGAGATTCCACATCGGCAACAAAAACCACGGCAGTCCCTGTCACCGGACTCGCAGATGCCGTCGCGATTTCGGCCGGGCCGTCAAACAGCTTTGCCTTGAAGAACGATGGCACGGCATGGGCCTGGGGCAGCAACACGATGGGCGAATTGGGCAACGGGACGATCTCTCCCTCCTCGCCGCTCACTCCCGCCAATTTGACCCCGCACCAAGTCACGGCCCTGACCGGTGCCATGGCGGCGGTGGGCAACCAGTCGGCTCTTGGAACGGATGGCACCGTTTGGGCCTGGGGTGAAAACACAGGCGGGCGCCTGGGGCTGGATGTCGCGAATGGGTTCGCCACCCTGCCGCTCATCGTCGGTCTCTCGACCGCGCCCGATCCGGACCTGAGTGTTTTCGGCTCCGGCAGCCAGACGGTCCAAAGCGGCAGTTTCTCCAACGCGCTTACCGTGACGGCCACCGCCGATGGCATCGCGGTCCCAAACGCGCTGGTGAATTTCGTTCTCACCCAGGGCTCGGGTTTCCTGGCAACCGACACCGCCTCGCCCCGGTTCAGCCAAATCCTGCAAGTGCGGACCGACTCCGACGGACGGGCTTCCGTTTTCTTCCAGACGCCCGGCAGCGGGTCGTCCCAGATCCTCGCCGCCATCGGTGGCATGGGAACGTATTTTTCCGTGCTGGCCCAAGGCACGGGCGTTCCCGCCATGCCGGTTTGGGCGTATCTCTCCCTCGGCGTTCTGCTTTTCCTCGCTGGCACCCGCTTTCTGCCCAAGCTGGCTTGAAGAAGAGCGTCCGCATGGGCCGCAGGAAGAAGCGTAAAAAGCCGGCATCCCAAGCGGGTTCGTGGTATGCGGACAAGCGCCCGGTCTTTCTCTTCGGCCTGAGATTTTGCGCCTCTCTTGGCGTGCTGTATCTGCTTTCACTCACGTCTCCCTATCAACAGGCCGTCTCCCATGTGCCGGTTGCCGATGCCCGGCTCGCCAGCGCGATTTTGCGGGCCCTTGGCGAAGAGAACGATGTCGCAAACGCGACGCTCTACTCCGCGCGCCATGCGATCACCGTGAAACCGGGATGCAGCGGGATCGGGTTTTCCTTCTTCCTGGTGGCGGCGATCCTCGCTTTCCCAACCACGTGGGAAAAAAGGGTTGGGGGCATCATCGGCGGAGTTTCCCTTCTCCTGTTTTTGAACGTGATCCGCGTGGCCAGCCTCTACTGGATCGGCGTGCATGCTCCGTCGTTTTTTTTCGCCGCACACCAGGAAGCGTGGCCGGCACTGCTCAACCTCGCGGCGGTCTGCGTGCTGGTGGTTTGGATCATTGTGGTCCAACCGTGGCGGCCCCCGGAAAACCATGCCGCATAACCCCCTTTTGCGGTTTCTGGCCTGCTTCGCCATTTTGTATGCCGCGCTGCTTCTGCCGTGGCCGGGGCTGAAGGACGCCTATTGCTCGTGGTTCCGCACCCTTGCTTCGCTCGTCCTCGGCTCCTCCGACAGCCGCCGCGAAATCACCTTCGAGCCTCTCGACGATCCCGCGCGTCCCCGCTTCACCCGCGCCGTGATCGTCAACCGTTCCCTCATGAAACCGGATGGCTCCGGCCCCGTCAGAAATCTCGACCTCGACACGAGCGCCTTCGGATGGGGCCCGACGGCCCTGCTGGTTTCTTTGGTTCTCGCGACCCCTCTCCCCTGGAAGCGGAGGTGGCGGGCATTGTTCCTCGGGTTGATTTTGGAACAGGGCTTCATCGTTTTGTGGCTGGCCTACTTCGTCTGGTATGACTCCGCCGAGATCGCCCTGGTTGCCTTCACCCCATTCTGGCGGCACGCCGCCTCAGTTTTCCGGGAAACCCTCCTTGGGCAGATCAACCTCGCGGCCCCGGTGTTGATTTGGATCCTCGTCACGTTCCGACGCGGCGACCGGGAAAACGAAAAAGCCGTTGTCTCGCGCAAAGACGCAAAGGCCGCGAAGGGCATGGTCTTATGAGTCCATCGTGCGCTGGCGCGCTGGTTTTGCCGAGCCCGTCGACTTTTCTCTCCACGGACCCCGGCAAAAACCCGGCAAAACCCGCGCGATGGGGCTGAATGAAACCGGTCCCGGTCAGCCGGGGAACAGCCCGTATTTCAGGATGCACCGGATCGCGCTCACGCCGTCCCTCCAGCAGACCTTTTTTCCCTCCGCGTAGGTGCGCCCGTGGTAGGAAATCGAGACTTCGTAGATCCTCGCTCCCGCCCTCGCGAGTTTCGCCGTGATTTCGGGCTCGAACCCAAACCGGTTTTCCTCGATGCGGATGCCCTGGATCGTCTCCCTCCGGAAGGCCTTGTAGCAGGTCTCCATATCCGAGAGGTTGAGGTTGGTGAACATGTTCGAGAGCACGGTCAAAAAGCGGTTGCCCGCGTGGTGCCAAAAATAGAGGACACGGTGCGCCTCGGACCCGATGAAGCGGGACCCGAAGACCGCATCCGCGCGGTCCCTGAGCATCGGGTCGAGCAGCTTCGGGTATTCCGCCGGGTCGTATTCCAGGTCGGCATCCTGGATGATCACGAAGGGCCGGGTGGCGAGAGCGATCCCCGTGCGCAGCGCCGCCCCCTTGCCCAGATTCGCCGCATGCCGCGCGACACGGACCCGGGAATCCGAGCCCGCCAGCTCCCCGATCACCGATAGCGACCTGTCGTTCGAGCAATCGTCCACGCAGATCAGCTCCCCGACTTCCCCCTGCGCCAGCACGGAGCGGATCGCCCGCGCCACCGTCGGCTCCTCGTTGAAAACAGGCATCACCACAGACAGGCAGCGCTCCGACGGGCTCATTGATGCGGAAGCTGCAAAAATCCAAGCGCCTTCTCAAGAGGAAAAATTATCGGGTGGAGATTGGGATTTATTGGGGAGGGCGAGAACGCCCTTGCGCGGGCAGTGGGAGCGGGGGCATCATTCTCCCGCACCAACCATGAAGTATCCACCATCACCACAGGAAAAAGTCGGCGGGATCGTTTATTTTGCGCGCATGCTCGGGAAGATCCGGCTCATGGACGCCGGCGATCTGCCCCCGGATTACCACGCGAACCTCGGCAAGGCATTCGATAAAAGATGCGCGGATTTTCTCGGCGTCCAATACGAGGCCCTGCGCGAAAAAACCCTCGGAGGATTGGGCGACGGGCAGGCGCTCGAATGGTGCTTTGAAAATGGGGCGCGTCCCACCGACGAGCAGATCGAGGTGTGGAACGGCTTCATGACGAAGCGTGGCTGGAACGACGAGGCGAGCGAGATCCTCGTCCGCCGGAAGAAGGAGAGCGGCTTCGGATCCCGCGACGAGATCCAGACGATGTTCCAATACATCGACGCCGACGAGGGGCGGCTCTGAACCCGGGCGGAGCACCCACCCCGCCGGCATTTGGTCGCGCCCCCGAAAATTCGCGGGCAAAACTTCATCTTTCAACGGGGTGCCCGACACGCTCTAATGCCCGGATGTCCGACGAGATCATCCCCGACCTGCAGGCTTGCGTGCTGTGCGAGGACGTGCGCCAGGAAGCCAGCGGCCAGCAGACCCTGGTCGGGATCATCGGGATGATCCCCGCCCCCGTGATGCCAATCGGGTTTTTCAAGCTCTGCCTCTGGAGCCGGTGGTGCGGGGGCGTCGGGGAATTTGTCCAGAAATCGCTGATCCTGACGCCCGATGACGACCAGCCGATCGCGCAGAGCGAAGTCCGGTTCTCGCTGCCTTCGCTCGAGGCCCATGCCACGAACGTGCATGTCTTCGGGGGGCTCCAGTTCCAGAAGCACGGGCTGTATACCGTGGAGGTGAGGGTGGACAACGGGCTCCGGCTGCGGTTCCCGCTCCCGGTCGTTCCGGTGCAGCAGGCCCAGCCCTGAGCGAGCCGCCGCCCGTTTGTTCCCGGGTGGCCTCAGCCCCCGAACAGGGAATTTCTGATCGACGCGAGCTCCGTCTGCTCGGCGAGCATTTGGGTGACGCCACGCAGCCGACGCCCGAGCGTCCCGGCCACCCCGATAAGAATCCGGATCCCGGCTTCGGGATAGTTGTTGATGAAGTCTTCGAGATCCTTTCGGGCGATCACCCAATACTGGCTCGGCTCGATGGCGATCACCGAGCAGACCGCGCTCGCCGGGTCGAACAGATCGACTTCCCCAACCCACTCGCCCGGGTTGATCGTCCCGAGGAGGATGTCCTTCCCTTCCTCGTGCCGCCGGGCGTGCAGAAGGCCGCTGATGATGAAAAAAAGTTTTCCGTGGGGCAGCCCCTCGGCGATGAGAATATGGTCGGGGTTGGCGATGTGGAAACTGCCGTAGGAACTGAGCGTATCACGGTCTTCCTTGCTGAGTTGGGCGACCAGTCCGACCGCCGGCAGATGCGGGGATGTGAGTGACATGCCCACTTCGAACCACAAAACCGGGCTGCGGACAAGCGGGAACGCTACTTTTGTCGCTTGTAGAAGTTGGCCGCCGTGACCAGATCCATGGCGCGTTGCAGCACGGTGTCACGCAAGGCCGGCCGCAGGCGGTCCTTGCTGCTCTCGATTTCGGGGTTGGTGCCGGTGACCAGCGCGGCCTCGTTCATGCGCGGACGCTCGGAATCAAAAACAAACTGGCTGACGCCCTCGTCCTTGGTGGCCGCGTGGATTTCCGCGAGGATGCCGGGCGCGAGCGAGATGGCGATGTCCGGTTTCACTCCGCCGGGAAAAATGGCGGTGTTTTCCGGGAGCACGACCTGGGAAACCGCGACGCGGAGGATTTTCCCGCCGCCCAAAGGCACTTCGGAAAACTCGACCGCCTCCCCTGCCGTGTCGCTGCCCACGATCATCGCGCCGGCATTCAGGCGCAGCGTCGCCGCGAGAGCCTCGGCGGCACCCGCAGTGTCCGCGTCGGTCAGGACGACCAGTATCCCCTCGTAGGCGGGACCCTGGTTCGACGTCAGGATGCGCTCCTGCTTCGCGCTGGGCTTCTGGATCGAAAACAGCATCTTCCCCTTCTGGCAAAACCGCCGGGCGAAGTCCGCAGCGGATTCGAACTCGCTCCCGCCGACGACCCCCCGCAAATCCAGGATCACGGCCGGCAGGCGTTTGTCCGAGAAATTTCCGAGCGAGGCATCCATCTGGCTGAGCGTGGCGGCATCGAGTTTTCCGGGCCGGAGGTAGCCCGCCCGTCCGTCCAGAATTTCCGCGAGAAACGGAGGCGGATCCGGGCGGTGCCCGGCTCCGTCGGACGCGATGATCGCCGCGCCCGGCGACAGACGCCGGAGCAGCCCTTCCAGCAGGGCCTTCTGTTTGGAGTTTTCGTCCAATGCGGAGGGCGAGAGAAAATTCGCCTGGAGGGATTCGATCGCCTTTTGGATCTGTGGGTCGTCCAGCGAGTTCACGGTTTCACGCAGGCTTGCCTGCGGCACATCGCCCGCCCGCAGGGCGAGGGCGGAAAACAGGGTGACGGCGGTTGCGACGATGCGTTTCATGCGGTGGCTCCGGGGTGGTCCGGTGTCGGCGCTTTTCCGCCGCTTCGAACCCTTGGCGACGGGAGCTTCTCGTATACCCTCACATAATCGATCTCATACCGGGTCGGAAACGCGGTGGCGGACGGGTCTTCCTTTCCCCCGATCGCCAGGTTCAGCAGCAGGTAATGAGGCTGGCGGAAGGGGTTGCGCGGTCCCCTGTCCGCCGGGTTCACGGTCCGCGTCACATCGATGGAATTGAGCGGGAGACCATCGACGTAAAGGCCGATGGTTTCGGGGTCCCAGTCCATCCGCCAGACATGGAACTTCGAGTCCCACGCCGCGTCCCCGAATGCCGCGACCGGCCTCTCCCGGCTGTTCCAGTTCGGGGCGAACCGTTCCTCGGTGCCCCAACACGCGTTGGCGTGCAATTTGCCCTGATAATACTCCATGAGGTCGATTTCGCCGCAGCTCGGCCATTCGCCTTCGACCCCGAGAAACCAAATGGCCGGCCAGAGCCCTTGCCGGGCGCTGATACGGGCTCTGACCTCGAATCGCCCATACATCCAGGCGTGAAGGTTTTCGGTCGTCAGGCTGGCCGAGGTGTAGTCGAAGAACGGCCGGTTCCTTCGCCAGTTGTCGCTCTTCGCGTCGAAAAGTGGGTTGGCCCCATGCTCGCGGCGCCCTTCGATGACCAGGAGGCCGTCTTTGCAGAACGCGTTTTCGGGCTGGAACCATTGCAGTTCCTCGTTCCGGCAAAACCCGGTTTCAAACGTCCAGTTCCTGGCGTCCGGCGGCCCGTCCCTTTCGAACTCATCGGCCCAGACCAGTCGGTATTCTTTCATGGGGTGGAGGGGCGGTGAGCGTGCGCCATCAATTTTTCAACTCGCGGCCGATGTCGTTCCGCCGCTGCAGGCCCTCGAAGGAAATCAGGTCGGCTGCCGCGTAGGCTTTCGCGCGCGCTTCGGGCAGGCCGTTTCCAAGCGCGGTCACCCCCAGGACCCGTCCGCCATCCGTCTCGACCGTCCCACCAACGGATCTCGTGCCCGCATGAAAAACCACCACGTCGGGCTGGCCGCCCGCGCTCCCGATCCCGGAAATGGGCTTCCCTTTTTCATACGGTCCGGGGTAGCCGCCCGAGGCCAGGATCACGCAGGCCGCGCTGGAGCAGCACCATTCCGGGTCCTGCCCCGAAAGCGTGCCCTCGACGGTCGCGTTCAGGAGGTCGAGGAGGTCCGACTCCAGCCGACGGACAAGCACCTGCGTCTCGGGATCGCCCCAGCGACAGTTGAACTCCAGAACTTTCGGGCCCTCCGCCGTCAGCATCAGCCCGGGAAAAAGCATCCCGCGATAATCGATCCCGTCCGCCTTTGATCCGGCGACGAAGCGGTCGAGGATTTCGGTTTTCACCCGGGCGACGAGAGCGTCATCGAGCGAGCCGGAAGGGCTGATCGTGCCCATGCCGCCGGTGTTCGGACCCTGGTCCCCATCGCGCGCCCGCTTGTGGTCCCGGCAATCCGGAAAAAGCAGGTGGGACGAGCCGTCCACCAGGGCGTGGATCGAGCATTCGACCCCTTCGAGGAACTCCTCGATCACGATCTTCCTGCCGGCCTCCCCGAAGACGCGGTCCTCCATGCACTGGCGGATCGCATCGGCTGCCTCGGCGGGGTTTTGGGCGATGATCACCCCCTTGCCGAGGGCGAGTCCATCGGCCTTGATCACCAGGGGAAAACGGGAGTTCCGGCACCAGGCGCGCGCCGCAGCACTGTCGGTGAATTCCCGGTAGTCGGCCGTGGGGATGCTGTGACGCTTCATGAAATCCTTCGCGAAGGCTTTTGAGGATTCCAGGCGCGCCGCAGCGGCCCCCGGGCCAAAAATTTTCAAACCGGCGGCCCCGAAAGCATCCGCGATCCCGAGCGCGAGCGAATCGTCCGGCCCCACCACCGTGAACCCGATGGAGCGGGATTTCGCGAAGCCCACGAGCCCGGGGATGTCGCCGGCGGCGAGCGGGACATTCTCCCCCACGTCGGCGGTGCCCGCGTTTCCGGGGGCGCAAAATATTTTCGCGACCCCGGGCGACTGCGCCAACTTCCACGCGAGCGCATGCTCGCGGCCGCCGGAGCCGATGATCAGGAGGTTCATGACCCGAAGAGGAGAGTCGTCGTCTGGAGCGGAAGCCCCGGGCGCGAAAGCAGCACGGAACGGCCTTCCACGCCCCGGACACCGCCATACGTCCATCCTGCCCCGTGCCCCATCGGAATGATCAGGCGCGGGCGGATTTGCGACAGGATATTTTCCCGGGCCGAAGGGGAGAGAGACCCGCCGACAGGGACGAAGAGAACGTCCACGTCACCCAATTGGGAAAGCTGCCCGGAGGTCAACGGGCCGACGGGTGAACCGAGAAAACAGAACCTCATTCCGTCCATGACCCAGGAATAAACGATGTTCATGCCGTCCGCGGATTCCTTTTCCGGATCTTTGAACGTCGCAACCCCGCGAATGGCAATGCCATTGGCGTTCATGACGCCGGTGCCCATGCTGCCCCGGAACACGGTCGGCTGGTTGTCCGCCGCGTCGATGTTATTCGCGTCGGCCCGCTCATGGCTGACCAGGATGATGTCGGGCTTCAGGGGCGAAGGGAGCGTGTGCCCACCGGTCCCGGCGGCATAGGGATCGGTCAGGATCAAGGTGCCGATCGAGGAGGTGATCCGAAAGGCCTGGTTGCCCAGCCAATCCACGCGGGTTTCGCGCACCGCATTCCGCTGCGACACCCCGCGCCCCCCGCAACCGGCAAGCACGCTCACCACGGGCAGAACAAAGGCCAGAAACAGGGTGCCCCATCCCCCGCTCCCCAGAGTTTTGGCCGCCGCCATTCCATTCATGATAAAAATGCTCCGGAGGCGGTCGTGCCAACCGCCTGTCGAATTTCCACAGGCCCTTGACACAAGGGCCTCTACAACAAGCCCTGTCGCACGATCGGGAGAATATGTCATCTGCTTGGCGGACGACACTAAACGGATTTTTCCGCCGTGGCAATCCTTCCGAAGCGCCGTCGCGCAACGCCAACGATGGGAGGGCGAACCTCCGTGTGAGCCCATTTATTACGGCTCAGACGGAGCTTCGCCCTCCCAGGACGGAGCTTCGCCCTCCCTTACCCGCGGATTTGGGAGCGCAGCAAATTCGCCATCACCCTCGCGGTCGGGGGGGGCGGGCGGTGAACCGGACCGTGAGGGATTCGTAGGCGAGGGGGCGGTCGTAGCGCTCCTCGCGTTCGACTTTTTCTTCCGCGGCCAAGGTGGTGATTTGTCCGACCTGCTCGCAGAGGCACTTGAGGAGGCTTCTCACGACCAGCCGCGCGTGCGCGGCACCGAGACAGAGGTGGGTGCCGAAGCCGAACGCGACGTGAGGGTTCGGCTTGCGGTCCAACCGCACTTCTTCCGGCGCGGGGAACACCGACTCATCGTGGTTGGCCGACGCGAAACAGAGCGAGACGAGGGAGCCGGGGGCGGCGTGCACCCCGTGGATCTCGGCCCCTGCCGGGCACACCCGCCCGATGTGGGTCACCGGGGAAATCGCCCGGAAGAATTCCTCTCCCGCGTTCACGATCCGCTTCGGATCTTCCCGGAGATATTCGAGGTCCGCCGGGTTGGCCGAAAGGTGGCCGATGACGCCGGAAATCGAGTTGATCACGGTGTCGCGCCCGCCGGCGAACATGATGCTTCCGTAGCCGAGCATTTCCTCGCGCGTGAGCGGACGCCCGCAGAACGTCGCGCGGGTCAGCCCGCTGAAAAAATCGTCGCCCGGCGCGGACTCGGCCCGGTCGAAGAGGCCGTTCAAATATTTTTCGAGCGCGGCCCCCTTCGATTTGCCGTCGCCCTCGCGGAAGACATGCGTGCCCCAGCCGATCCAGATGTCCGCCTCGGAATCCGGCATGTTGAGCAGGCAGGCGAGGGCACGCGATTGCAGCGGGATCGCGAACTCGCGGACGATCTCGACCGCCTCGCGCCCGAGCGCGTCGGCCACGAGGCTGCGGACAAGCGCTTCGACCCTGGCGACGACCTCCGGCAATTTCGCCCGGTTGAAGAACGGTTCGGCCACCGCGCGGTAGCCGCCGTGCTCGGGCGGATCGATCTCGAGCGGCAGCTGGCGCACGGTGCGCACGTCTTCCTCCGAGGGAATGGGGACGCGGAGCGGGGCGTCCGAGCTGAACGTCTGCCAGTCCTTCGCCGCGTTCCGCACGTCCTCGTGGCGCAGGATCATGGGGACCGGATTGCCTTGGAATTTGTTGACGAGGACGCCGTCCTTGCGGCGGGCTTCGCGGAATGGGTCTGGCTGGCTGTGGATCGGGCAGGGCATGGGATCTGGAATTTGCGGGGTTGGCTGATTGTGGGCACGGGAGGTTCGCCGTCAAGACGCGCAGGCGGCCGACTTGGTCTCTTCGATGAGCGCGAGCAGGTTTTCGAGCGGGACATCCCCTTCGAGCGCGTGCGAGGGGGAGAGGATGTAGCCGCCTTCGCGCCCCCGGTCGCACATGGCCCGGACCTCGCGGCGCACGTCGTCCGGCGTGCCGTAGGGCATGGTGCGCTGGGTGGAAACCCCGCCCCAGAACGCCAGTCGCCCCCGGTATCGCTCCATGATGCCGACGACATCCATGACTTCTGGCTGGAACGGGTTGAAAACCCCGAGGCCGATGGAAACCAGGTCGTCGAACAGCTCGTCCACGTCGCCGCAGGAATGGATGAAGACGGTTTTTCCCGCATCCCGCACGACCCCATACATGCGCCTGATCTGGGGATACACGAATTCCTTCCAAAGATCATACCCCATGAGGAGCCCGTGCTGCTGCCCCCAGTCATCGCCGAAGTAAACCGCGTCGATGTCATATTCGAGCGCCTTTTTTACCTGGGCGATGTTGTAATCCGCGATCGCGGCGAGGAGTTCGTGCACGAAGCCGGGGTTCTCGATGAAATCCATGTAGAGGGATTCGAGGCCCCGCAGGGTCCAGGCCCGCTCGAAAAGCGAAAACCCGAGGCAGAACAGCCGGTAGCGCTCGCCGGACTTCGCGATGCGCGCGGGGATGTCCTCGAAAAAGCGCGCGTCGAGCGGGTCGGGAAACCGATGCCCGGCCAGCGACGGTTCCGGCAGCACCTGGCCCTCGACATTGCCGATGTCCTTGTCGATGGTGCGGTCCCACGTGACCCCGAAGACATCGCGGAAGCGGTTGTCGCCAAGCTCCGTGAAAAACCCGATGTCGCTCCCCAACTCCAAAATGTGGTTCCCGACATACGGTTCGATTTCCCCGGTGCCGAAATGCCGCTCGAGTTTCTCGCGGGCCTCGCGGGTGAACCGGAACGACCACGGCACATGGGGCGGACGGCGGAAGGCGACCGCCTCCCGGACAACTTCTCTAGGGGTCATGCTCATCGGAGGGAAATCATCCGCAGAAACACCCTTCCCCGCATCCGTTTCGTTGACGAAATCCGGTGATTTGTTGTCGTTATTGCTTGATAATCTCTGGAAAACGCGCCGTATTTCATCCGTGCAACTCCCGCATCAGCCACTATTGGAACGCATTCCGCTGTCGGGTCCGGCGTCGCTGGCGGTCCGGGAATTCCAGGCGTCCGGGTTCCATTATCCCTGGCACCAGCACCCGGAGATCGAGCTGACGTGGATCTTGAAAGGGAGCGGGCTGCGGTATGTCGGCGACAGCGTGGAGCCGTTCCATGCGGGAGATTTCTGTCTCTTGGGCCCCAACCTCCCGCACACGTGGCTTTCATCGGAAGGGGGGCCGGGGACGAAGGTGCGCAGCCTCTTCGTGCAATTCGACCCGGCCCGTTGGGGCAGGGAACTCCTCCAGTTGCCGGATTTCGCCAGGGTTGCCGACCTGTTCGACCGGGCTTCGCGCGGCCTGTGGTTTGACGCGGGCGCAGCCGCGCGGATGCGGAGGAAAATGTTCCGTCCGGCATCGCCCCTGCGGCAATTCACGGCCCTCCTGGAAATTCTCGAAGAGCTCGCGACGCATCCGGGAGCGAGGCCGCTGGCTCTTGCCCCGTGGTCGCCAGGCAGGCGCAGGGGCGCGGATTCCAGGCTCCGCTCGGTGCTCGCCTATCTTTCCGAAAATGCCGGAGGGCCGGTTTCGCAGGCGGAGGCCGCCCGTCTCGTCCGCCTGAGCCCGGCGGCATTCAGCCGGTTCTTCCGCCGTTCGGTGGGCAAAACCTTTCAGGCTTACGTGACGGATCTGCGGCTGGGCGAGGCCTGCCGCCAGCTTCTGGAGTCGGACCGGACGATCAGCGAGATCGCTTTCGGCGCGGGGTTCGGAAACCTCTCGAATTTCAACCGTTCGTTCCGGATCGCGCGCGGCGTCTCCCCCGGGGAATTCCGGCGGCGGGCGTTTTTCAATGCCACCCGGTGATTTTGCTACACCCAGCCCAGCCAGCCGATGAGACCGGCGGCGGCCACGATGAGGAGGGGGTTGATTTTTGTGGTGGAAAAGATGGCGGTGCAGATGCCGGTGAGCAGGAAGGCGCGCCAGTCGTGGTCGGCCGCTTTGCTCATGATCCACGCGCTCGCGAGGATGAGGCCGACGGTGAGCGGGGCGAACCCCTTCTCGATGGCTTTGCGGGTCGGCGAATTTTTCGCGTGCTCCCAGACCCGGCTGACGAGGTAAACGAGGAGCCCGGCCGGGACCATCATGGCCACGGTCGCGAGGACCGCCCCGGCGATGCCGGCGGCCTTGTAGCCGATCATGGTCACGATCAGGATGCTCGGCCCCGGCGCGGCCTGGGAAATGGCGAAGACGTCCGCGAACTGCTTGTCCGTAAGCCAATGGTAGCTGTCCACGACCTTGTGGTGCATTTCCGGGAGGACCGTATTGCCCCCTCCGATCGAAAGCGCCGAGAGCGAGCTGAACAGCAGCAAAATCTGGACGAGCGTCTTGACGTTCATGGTTTTTTTTCCCTCGGCCACGCCCAGAGCACGGCGAGCGGAGCCAGCAGGGACAGGCACGCGAGCAGCGGCCAGCGGGCAATCCCGTTCATCAGGAAAATCGCGAGAAACAGGAGCACTGGCACCAGACCGACCAGGCACTTGCGACCGGTCTTGAAAACCATTGAAAGGGTCAGGGCCACAGCCGCCGCCGCCGCGCCTTTGAGGACCCCCGCCACGGCCGGCACCTGGTGGAATTGGAAGTAGAAATACGCCAGCGCCAGCACGATCAGGACCGGGACGAGCGTCAGGCCGAAAACCGCCGCGAGCGCGCCCGGGATCCCCCGGAACTTCACCCCCACAAAGACCGCGAGGTTGACCTGGTTGGCACCGGGAAGGATCCGGCACATGGTCACCGCGCTCAGGAATTCCTCGTCCTCCATCCACTTCTTCTCGACCACGATGACCTCGCGGGACCACGCGGAGAGGCCGCCCCCGAACGAGGCCAGCGCAATGTGGTTGAACGTCAGCGCGAGATCGGGAAGTGACGGCTTCTCACTCATGCCGGAGCTCGGGATCGTGGGGGAAATCGTTCTCGTGGTGCAGCGAGGGATCGAGCGGATCGGGGGCATCGTAGTGGTGCGAGGATTCCCAGTCCCCCTCGAAAACCGCCAGCAGGCGGGTCACGACGCCCGGGTCGGTGACCTTGGTCCCGAGCTCGCGGCGGAGATCGAACGCCGAGCGGTCGATGTTCATCGAGCCGACGATCGCGTGCGCCTTGTCGGCGATCAAAAGCTTCGCGTGCAGGCGGAGGTTTTTCTGCTTGTGGACCTTGACCCCGGAGCGGTGCATGACGCGCAGCGAGGAGAACGTGTCGAGGATGTCCCAGTCGCTGATCCCGTGCTTGCCCCCGCAGAGAACCCGGACATCGACGCCCCGGTGGGCGGCCTCGGCGATCCGGTCGAGGATCGTGGCATCGACGAATTTCGGATGCTGGACCTCCAGGGTCTCCTCCGCGGAATCGATGAACCGCGACATCGCCTCGCGGGAATTGTTGTTGCTCCAGAGCAGCCCGGATTCGGGCGAGGGATGCCAGTCGTCGCGCTCCGCCCAGTCCGCCTCGAAGCCCTCCACCACCTGCGCAACCTTGCCCGGTTCCTGCACGATCACGCCGTAGTCCCGCGTGAGCGTGAAATATTTCTCGCACAGGTTGAACGTCGCGATGAGGGCCGCCTGGCCGTCCACCACGATCGATTTCTCGTGGGTCACGTAGAATTTCGGGCTCGCCCACTGGATGTCGACTCCCGCATTCTTGAAAAATTCGAAGGTCTCGTCGTTGGCACGGTCGCCGCCGGAACGTTTCGGGTTGAGCATCACCCGGACTTTGACGCCGGCGTTCCTGCGTTCGATCACCGCCTTCATCAGTTCGGGCTGGCTGAACGTGAATTGCTTGATGAGCAGGCTCTCGCGGGCCAGCCGGATGAAATCCAGGACGGGGGCAACCCCGTCGTCGGGCTGCACGATCAGATGCGGAACAGGAAGAAACATGCGGGGACCTCTAGCATCCGCACCTCCCGCAGGCAAGCACGGCCAAGCGCGGCCGAAAAAACCGGGCCAATGTCCGGAGGAAATCGCCCGCCGGTTTCACTTCGCGGGCGGACCGGCTTTTTTCCTGAGGATGTAAAATTTCATGCGGAGACAGTTCGGCTTGGCCGGATAGACCCAGCCGGGAAGAGGCGGGGCCTCCTTTTGGAAAACCACTTCGTAGCCGTAGGCACCGGAAAGCAATGCGTCCAGGAACGGTGCCGCCACCCGGTCCCTGAGATTCTGCGAATCCACCGTGATAAAATCCGAATTCCGCGACGCGAGCTCCCCCGGCGTGAAGAACTCCGGGCGGTTGAGGGACAAGTTTTTTTGGAGCCGGTCCTGGACCCAGGGATTGTCTTTCAGGGTCTCGCTGAACCGCCTGTTCCGCTCGAGCCCGATGGGGAAGTTCACGACGGCGACCTGTTTTCCGTGCATCCATTTCCACTGGGGCGATCCGGTGCTGGCCTCGACTTTGCAGTGGTCCGGGAAATTCCGGTCCGCCCATTTGAGCGCCTCCATGCGGGGGTCCTCCGTGAATTGGCGGGTGATCTCATACCCGCTCGCAAGACCGTAAAGGCCGAGGGCGACGGCAGGGATGGCCACCGCCGCCCGCCACTTTGCGAACAGCTCCCAGCCCGGCGCAGCCAGCAGCAGAAGGAACGGCGCGGACGGAAGCACAAAACGCGTTTCGATGCGCGGAAACCCCCCGATTTTCCAGAAATACAGGGCGAAGACCGCCGCGCAAAGACCCATCGCCGCAATGGCGGATTCCGGCCTTTTCCGCACCGCCCAAACCAGCCCGCAGACAAACAGGACCGGCAGAACGAGGCAGAGCGGCCACCCGAAAATTTCCGGGAACGCGGCGACAAAGGCCCCGTATCCGTTGCCCGTCGTCTGTCCGTTATAGATCGGAGTCACCGAATAGTTATACATGAAATCGGAGGCGAACTTCCGGAAATCCAGAATGCAGTAGGGATTCACGAGGATGAAACTGATCGGAACCGCAAATCCCCCGGCCCAAAACGACCGGCGCCCGAGAAAGGCCAAGGTTCCCCGGGGGTCCCGATAGAGCATGTGCGCGAGCGGGATGGCGAGCGCGACGGCGAGCCCGTTGTATTTCGTCGCGGTGGCCAAACCGGCGAAGATGCCGGCCGCCAGCGAGGCCCTCATCCCTCCGGTTTTCAAGATCCGCCCGCTGGCCACGAGGCTGGCGAGCATCCAGAACACCAAAGAAATATCCGTCGTCAGGAAAATTTTGTTCAGCAAAAAGGAGGCGGACGTCGCGATCAGGATCGCGCTCGCCCGCGCCGAGGCCAGGCCGAAATGATCCCGCGCAAAACGGAAAACGCAAACCACGCAACCCAGCATCAGGATGGCTTGAAGGATCCGGGCGGCAATTGCCCGTGCCTGCCACCGGGTTTTCTCCGCTTCGGCTTTGTCGGCCCCGAAAAACACGCACCCCCCGGTCACCCACTTGCTGGGCTCGTTGATCAGGGTGTTGTTGATGTAGGTGTGAAGCGGCGGTTTGTCGAAACGCTCGGGATGCAGAGGGGGCCATTTCTTGACGCTCTTGAAGGCCGTCGCATCCGGGTTCAGGCAATCATACCTCCCCCAGTTCAAAGCGGTGATTCCCGAAAAAAACGAGATTGCCAGGCACAGGACAAGGATGGGATCGGTTGCTTTCAGCCGCCCGAAAAAGCTTTGGAAAAACGGGCCCGCAGCGTCCAGGCGATGGGAAGATTGAGACACCTCCGGAAGGTCCTTCCACCGCCAAGTCCATGTCAAGAGCATTCGGCCCCGCATTGAGGGGGCGCTCAAAACCGCGCGAGTTTCCATCGGGCCGTGAAAGGCGGTGCCAGACCTCCGGGCGGCCCAGAACGCCCCGCCCCGGTTCCCGGCGACATTCACTTTCCTCTTGCAGATGAGGGTCGAGAGAATAAGTTGCGGGGCCAACCGGACACCCGATGCCTGTGCTGCCAGAAAAAACTCCGAACCAATCCCCGAACCCATCGGTTTCTGACCAGCTGGCGGAGTTGGACCGGATACAGGGCTCCGGCCGCACGTGGTATGGCGCATGGACCAAAGCAGCACGCGCCGCGCGCGATGTTTATTCTCACCTGGAAACCCTTCCGATGGTGGATCCCGCCGTGGGCCGCCGGATGATCCCGCGCCTCAGGGACATGGGGATGGTCAAGGAAGCCTTGGCCCTCGCAAAACGGATGGGGCCACTGGCCGAACGCCCGGCTGCGGTTGCCGAGGCTGTCGCGGACTGCCACCTGGCGGACGGAAACAAGAAAGCTGCGGAGCTCTGGTTTTGCGAGTCGCTCCTCGAGGAACCCTCGCCGGAACGTTTCAAAAAATTCCGGGATGTTGGTGGAGTCGGAAAGGATGTCCCCGTCGAAGAGCCCTTCCGGCAGTTTTTTCGCGGCGAGTTCGAAGAAGCAGAGCGGGGGTTTCGCGCGTTGAAGAAGCAGATGCCCCAAGTGGCTGCTTTGGGGAAGGCCCAGGAAAAATGCCGTCATCGCAAGGTGGCTCTCCATTGTTTCTGCGCGCGCCCGTTCACGGATATCCACATCAACAACAAGGGGCACACGACTCCCTGTTGTCCGGGGTGGCTGCCGGTTTCCCTCGGCTCCGTCGCCCGACAGACCATCGAGGAGGTTTGGAATGGCCCGGTGGCGCGGGAGGTCCGCGAGACCATGCTTGATGGAACCATGCGCTACTGCGTTGCACAGAGGTGCCCGTTTCTTTGCAAGCCGGAGACAATCGCCAAGGACAAGGTCACTGACCCCGAGATCCTCGCCATCATGAGGGACAGACCGACGCGTTTGAAACACGGCCCTCGCCGGGTCGCCTTGAACTACGATAAATCGTGCAACCTCGCTTGTCCGTCGTGCCGCCCGGAATTCATTCATTTGAAGGGGGAAAAACTGGAGGAGGCCGAAGAAATCCAAGAACATGTCCTCAACGAATGGCTTGTGGATGCCAGGCGGCTGAAGACAAACAATGCGGGCGACACCTTCGGCAGCCCGCTCGGTCGGCAACTTTTGGCCGACCTGAAAACTCGGGGGAACGCGGAATTCCAAATCGAGCTTATCACAAACGGCGTGCTTTTTTCTCCCGCGCAGTGGGAAAAGATCGAGCATTTGCAGCGCAGGATCGTGGCCCTCGAAATCTCCGTCGACGCGGCCCGTCCGGAAACCTATGCGGTCGTCCGATTGGGAGGACAGTTCGACCGGCTGATGGCCAATTTGCGGTTTCTCCGTGACAGGCGGCGGGAGGGACTCATCCCCTCCTGGCATCTCTCCTTCGTTGTCCAGAATCTCAACTTCCGGGAGATGCCGGACTTTGTCAGGATGGCTCTTGACCTCGAAGTCGACGGCGTTGTCTTCAAGAAGTTCATTCCGCGCAGTTGGCTGGCGAAGGACCTGGAACGTTTCAAGAACGAATACGGGGTCCACGACCCCGAGAACCCGATGCATGCCGAGTTTCTCGAGGTTCTCAAGGATCCGATCCTCAAAGATCCCCGCGTTCAGTGGCACAGCCTCAATGCGTTTTTTGAGGAGGTTTCCGGAAAGGGACTGTTTGAAGACGTCCCTATCCCTGAAAAATTGGACGCCCTGCCCGTCCGTCCCTCCAGATGATTTTCGATCAAGGGCTGGACCGGCAGAAGGCTCCGGGCAAAGCCGGGGCCGTCACGGAATAGTACCGCCATTTGAAACCGGACGGTGGTTACTCCCGCCTCATGAACAAGCCTCTCTACGTAACCGTTGTCGTCCCCACCTTCCGGGAGCGCGAGAACATCCCCCTGGTGGTGGAGCGGCTCGAGGCGCTGTTGGGGGAATTCGAATGGGAGGTTGTTTTTGTCGATGATGATTCCGACGATGGGTCCGACAGCGTGCTCCTCGATCTCAGCCGCCGCCATCCCCGTGTCCGCGCCCTCCGCCGGATTGGGCGACGGGGGCTTGCGTCTGCCTGCCTGGAGGGCATGGCTTCGAGCTCCGCGGAGATCTTTGCCGTCATGGACGCGGACCTTCAGCACGACGAAACGATTTTGCCCGCGATGATTGGGGCGTTCCGCCAGGACCCCGCGCTCGATCTCGCCGTGGGAACCCGCTACACCGGCGAGGGCGGGTTCAGCGATTGGTCGAAGCGGCGCCAGTTCGTCAGCAAATTCGCCACCCTCATCGAGAAGTCCGTCCTTCGCACGCCGCTCTCCGACCCCATGAGCGGATTCTTCGTGATGCGTCGCGCCCTGTTCGAAGAGACCGTGCGGCACATGACCTCCAAGGGGTTCAAGATCCTGCTGGACATCGTTCTCTCCACGAGGCGCAAGCTGCGGACGCAGGAGTTCCCCTACGAATTCCGCGCGCGTCGGCATGGCGAGAGCAAACTCGATGTCGTCGTCGGGTTGGAATACCTTTACCTCCTTGTCGACAAGACGCTGGGCCGCCTCGTGCCGGTGAGCTTCGTGCTCTACGTGCTGGCCGGTCTCTCCGGCCTCCTGCTCCATCTTTCGATCCTCGGCGTCCTTTACCGGTGGGGGGGAGTGTCCTTTTTCGATGCCCAGATCTCCGCCACGGCGGTGGCGATGATCTCCAACTTTCTCGTCAACAACGCGGTGACGTTCCGCTCCCGACGGCTGAAAGGGTTCCTGCTCGCAGCGGGGCTCACCGCCTACATCGCCATCTGCGCCCTGGGTGCCATCGTGAATGTCCTGTCGGCCGACTACCTTTTCGACCACGCCATCCCCTGGTGGTTTGCCGGGGCCGCCGGAGCCCTGATCGGCGCGGTCTGGAACTACGCGGTCTCGACCCAGATCGTCTGGACATGGCTTCCCGCCATGCTCCGGGGAAAAAATCCCTGACCCTTCTCAGGCGACCGCCAGTTCGATTTCCCGCTGGCCGGGCGTGATCTCGAAAAGGACGGGAACCCCGGCGAATTCCTCGAGCAGGGACCGGTTTTCCAGCCCCTCGGCGGAGTCGCGGTCGGGCGAATTGAGGATGAGCCCGCGGCATTCGAGCCCGCGCGATCTGATGCTTTCGACGGTGAGCAGCGCGTGGTTGATGCAGCCGAGGCGGTTGGCGACAACGACGATCACCGGCAGGCCGAACACGGCGGCCAGATCGGCGATCAGCGTCCCCTCCGCGAGCGGGACCAGCCAGCCTCCGGCCCCCTCGACCAGCACGGATTGCCGTCCCGCCGTCACCGAGCGGAACCATGCCTCGAGGGCCGGGAGCGAAACACCCCGCCTTTCGCGACGGGCCGCCAGACAAGGGGCCACGGGCATTTGGAACCAGATCGGGTTGACGCCGTCGAGTCCCAGATCCCCGTCGCACGCGGCCCGCAGGATTTCCGCGTCCCTGCGGTCTCCGGAGCAGACTGGCTTGAGCGCGACCGTGTCCAGCCCGGCCCGGCGGAGCGCCCGGGCGAGCAACGCGGTCGCAAATGTTTTCCCGACCCCGGTGTCGGTGCCGGTGATGAACGCCCTCATTGCTTCTCCACGTTGAAACAGGACGAATCGACGGGCACCTCGGCGGGGCGTCCCCACCGACTGGATGGTGGGGCGGGGTCGCCGAACCCGCCCTGATGCTCTCCCTGATTGATCATTCCTTCGGGGTCGTGGATTCCAAAAAGACCCCCTCGAGGTCGCGCTGCGGACGGCGGGCCACGACGAAGCGCGCCCCGGATTCCCGGACCAGTTTTTCTATTTCCTCGCGCAGCCCGGCGGGCGCGTCCTCCACGACAAACTCCGTCTGGCGCTCGATGGCGGTCAGCTCGTCGAGGCCGCCCTCGCGCACCATTTCGCCGCGGGCCATGATCCCAACGCGGTCGCAAACCTCCTGCACCTGGCCGAGCAGGTGAGAGGTCAGGAGCACCGTCTTGCCCCGCTTTTTCAAATCCAGGATCAGATCGCGGATCTGGCGGGAGCCGACGGGGTCGACCCCGGCGGTCGGCTCGTCGAGCACGACGAGCTTCGGGTTCTGGACCAGCGCCTGGGCCAGGCCGATGCGCTGGAGCATGCCTTTCGAAAACCCTCCCACCCGCCGGTGCCGGGCATCCTCCAACCCGACCAGCGTGATCAGGTCGGCGATCCGGGCCGCCAGCTCGCGCGCGGGAATCCCGCAGATCTTGCCGTAAAACCTCAGCGTCTCCTCCGCCGTGAGAAATTTGTAAAAATACGGGTTTTCGGGAAGGAACCCGACCTCCGCGCGGCTCCGGTATTCCCGGCTGTCCTGCCCGAAAATCGCGGCTTGGCCTTTGGTGGGCGTCACCAGGCCGAGGAGCACTTTGAGCGTGGTGCTCTTGCCGGAGCCGTTCGGCCCGAGCAACCCGTAGACCTCGCCTTCCTTGACGGTGAGGCTCAGGTTTTTGACGGCGACCACGCGCTGGCGCCGCATCGGGACCGGATACACTTTCGTGAGGTTTTCGACGGATACGGCGATCATGGGATGATGAGAAACCCGCGGAGGCCCTGCACGCGCGGGATGGGTTGCAGCCGTTCGTTTTCGATGTGGCCTGCCAGCACGCTCCGCCGGATGGCATCGAGGAACTCGTCGGTTTCGTCGCCTTGGGCCACGATTTCCACCCGCCCGTCAGGAAGGTTTTGCACCGTCCCGGCGACATCGAATTCCCGGGAAAGGCTTTTGACCGTCCAACGGAAGCCGACCCCCTGCACGCGGCCTTCGTAATGGACCTGGACCGATTTCATAAGAGACCCGGACAATGCACCCGCCGTCGGCATTTTTCAAGAGACTCCGCTTTGCCGCGTGGAAAACACACCGTGGCATGGGCCAAGCCGGTCGGGAATTATTCCTTTCGCCGGATCAGTTTGGCGTATTCGCCATGGGGGCCGATCCAGAACCAAAACGAGTCGGGTAGGGGTGAATTATAAAGATCGGATACGAGGGGGTTTTTCCTTGAAAGTGTCTAGTTGCGAGACATATTCAACTTGTGAATGAAAAAATTGCACAGCAGCGCCGGGATCTCCTCCGGGAGATGTCACTCA
>JBAYTU010000059.1:0-21828 GCA_041675465.1 Terrimicrobiaceae bacterium
GGCGAAGCTCCGTCTGAGCCGTAATTAATGGGCTCACACACCACCGGCAGCCGGGAGGCTGCGGGGAAGCCTGCCGCAGGCAGCCCGTCAGGGCATGACCTGCTGGGAAGCGGGCATGGCAAAAGGTTCGCCCTCCCATCGTTGGCATGCCTGCGGATTTGGGACCCGGTGTCGCGGTTGTCAATCCAATCGCATCGTGATAGCCTTGCCGTTCTTCCATGAGACCCGACAAATTCACCGCCAAGATGCAGGAGGCGCTGAATGCAGCGCTGGACCTCGCGTCCAAGAACGACAACCCGGAAATCACCGACGAGCACTTCCTGCTCGCGCTCGTGCAACAGGCCGAGGGCCTGACCCGCCCGCTGTTGGAAAAGCTCGGGGTTTCCGCCCCGTCGCTGGAATCGCGGCTGGACGACGTCATCGCCGGGTTCCCAAAGGCGCGCGGCGGCGCGCAGCCGCAACTTTCGAACGAACTCCGCAAGACGCTTGATGCGGCGGAGGGCGAGATGGCCAAGCTCAAGGACGAATTCCTGAGCGCCGAGCATTATTTGATTGCGCTGGTCGGCGGTGCCTCCTCCGCAGCAAAGCTCCTGAAGGGAAGCGGGGTCACGCGCGACCGCCTGATGAAGGCGCTCGTCGAGATCCGCGGCAACCAGCGCGTGACCGACCAGGACCCGGAGGGAAAATACCAGACGCTCGAGAAATACGGGCGCGACCTCACCGAGATGGCCCGCAAGGGCAAGATCGACCCCGTGATCGGACGCGACGAGGAAATCCGCCGCACGATGCAGGTCCTCTCCCGCCGCACGAAGAACAACCCGGTCCTCATCGGCGAGCCGGGCGTCGGCAAGACCGCGATCGTCGAGGGCCTCGCAAGACGGATCGTCAGCGGGGACGTGCCGGAGTCGCTGAAAAACAAACGGCTGGTCGCAATGGACATCGGCGCGATGGTCGCCGGGGCAAAATTCCGGGGAGAATTCGAGGACCGGCTCAAGGCATTTTTAAAAGAAGTCACCTCCAGCGAAGGCGAGGTCATCCTCTTCATTGACGAGCTGCACACCATCGTCGGAGCCGGGGCCGCCGAGGGTTCGATGGATGCCTCGAACCTCCTCAAGCCCCAGCTCGCGCGCGGCGAACTCCACGCCATCGGGGCGACCACGCTGGACGAATACCGCAAGCACATCGAAAAGGACGCCGCCCTCGAACGCCGGTTCCAGCCGGTGATGGTGAACGAGCCGGGCGTCGAAGACACCATCGCGATCCTCCGGGGGCTCAAGGAACGCTACGAAGTCCACCACGGGGTCCGGATCCAGGACTCCGCGCTGGTGGCGGCGGCAACCCTCAGCCAGCGCTACATCAGCGACCGGTTCCTGCCCGACAAGGCGGTCGATCTCATTGACGAGGCCGCCTCGCGCCTGAAGATCGAGCTCGACTCCATGCCGACCGAGATCGACCAGATCGAACGCCAGATCATGCAGTTTGAAATGGAACGCACGGCGCTCAAAAAAGAGAAGGACGCAGCCAGCCGCGAACGTCTCGCCAAGATCGAAAAAGATCTCGCCGACATCAAAGAAAAAGCCGCCCGCCTCAAGGCCCGATGGCTCAAGGAAAAAGAGGAACACGGAAAATCCCGCAGGATCGCCGAGGAGATCGAGGCGCTGAAAGCCGAGCTCGAACAGGCCCAGCGGAGGGGCGACCTCCAGCGGGCAAGCGAAATCCAATACGGGCGGCTCCCCGAACTCCAACGCCGGCACGAAGCCCCCCACAAGCAGGAGGGAACAACGCTGATCCAGGAGGAAGTCACCGAGGAAGACATCGCGAAAGTGGTCGCGAGCTGGACCGGCATCCCGGTCTCCCGCCTGCAGGAGGGCGAGCGCGCGAAGCTGGTCAAAATGGAGGAGCGGCTCATGGAGCGTGTGGTCGGCCAGCAGCAGGCGATCAAGGCCGTCTCGAATGCCGTCCGCCGCGCCCGCGCCGGGCTCCAGGACGAAAACCGCCCGATCGGATCGTTCCTCTTCCTCGGCCCGACCGGCGTCGGAAAGACCGAACTGTCGAAGGCGCTCGCGGAATTCCTCTTCGACGACGAGGGCGCGATCATCCGTCTCGACATGTCGGAATACATGGAAAAGCACACGGTCGCCCGTCTGATCGGCGCCCCCCCGGGCTATGTCGGCTACGAGGAAGGCGGGCAGCTCAGCGAGGCGGTCCGGCGGAAACCCTACAGCGTCGTTCTTTTCGACGAGGTGGAAAAGGCCCACCACGATGTCTTCAACGTCCTGCTTCAGGTCCTCGATGACGGACGCATCACCGACGGCCAGGGCCGCACGGTGGATTTCAAGAACACCGTCATCATCCTGACCTCAAACATCGGCAGCCAGTTCATCATGGAGGACCTGCCCGTCGGGGAACGCAACCGCCGCGTGATGGAGGCGCTACGCGGACACTTCCGCCCGGAGTTCCTGAACCGGATCGATGAGACCATCATCTTCGACCGTCTGGACGAAAAGCAGATCACCCGGATCGTGGACATCCAGATCAGGCGTCTCCTCGAACGCCTGGAGAAGCAGAACATCCAGCTCACGCTCACGGATGCCGCGAAGACGCATATCGCCCGCGAAGGCTACGACCCGGCCTACGGCGCACGCCCGCTCAAACGCGTGATCCAAAAAGAAATCCTCGACCCGCTCAGCCTCGAAATCCTCGATGGACGGTTCGGAGACGGCGACAAGATCCAGGTCGGCGTGGAAAAAGGGAAACTCGCTTTCTCGAAAGCCTGAGCACGGACACCTCACGCCATCGGACGCGGGTTCACCTTGCGAAACCAGTTGGCGAAGTGCTTCTTCACGCCTTCACAGAACGAGAGATAATGCCCATCCGGCTGCCCGCCCCGGCGGATTGCGGCCAGGAGGGCCGGGACGGTGAGTTCGTCCATTTCGAAAACGGTCGTGCTGGCCCCCACGGCCGAGCTGTGGTGCGCGTCGCTGGCGGCGGTCATTTTCAAACCGCGAATCTGCGCGTAAGCGAGCGCCTTGTCGTTGTAGCTCCTCGAGGTGACGGCCGCGTTGAAAACTTCGAGGGCTTCGAGATCGAGCCCGTCCAGGACCGCCGGACGAATCCCCGCCCGCCATTGGTCGAACGGATGGGCCGGGATCGCGATTCCGCCCCGGGCTTTCACCTCATCCAGCACCTCGACAGCCGGCGCACCTTTGAGAAGCGGCAAGGTCACGCCGAGGCAGAGCAGATGTCCCTCCGCCGTGCTCACCTCGACCCCCGGAACCACCAGGAAGCCCGCAGGTGCCGGGTGATCCTTCAAATACTCGTGCGCCCCGCACGTGTCGTGGTCGGTGATCGCAATCCCGCTGAGCCCCCTCGCCCGCGCCGCCGCGATCAGCGACTCGGGCGAACCGGTGGCATCCTTGGAAAAAAAAGAATGCACGTGAAGGTCGAAACGGTGGCGCATGCACCATTTCCCTTTGACGGGCACCCCCTGGCAAGCCTGAATTGGCGACAGCCTGAATTGGTGGCACGGGGGGCGGCCTTCAAATTCAGAGGTCTGACGTGCGGGGAAAGCGGCTGAGACGCAAGTTGGCAGGGAGGGAAGGGCCTGCCCCATCCGGAGCACGAGGCACTCCCGAAAATAGCGTTTGCGACAAAACAGCATTTGCGAGTTGGGGCAGAACCCGTAATGTATTTCGTCCCCATGCAGTGCCTTATTCCATCCGACAAGATCAAACTCCGCCTGAAGAAGTCGCTCCCTGGAAGATTGCCGGACAACGAGGAAACCACGGTCACCTTGTCAGGCAAGCTCGACGAGCTGTTCGGTGCAGGCTACGTCAGGGATGACATCTACGGCCTCGTTATCCCGCTGCTCATGCAGGGAAAAGTGAGAATCGACATCGATGACCGCTCCGAGCGCCTGGAGCTGGAAAACCAGGCCCAAAAGCTGCCCCGCAGTCACGCCGTGCAAGTTTTTGAGGACTACCTGCTGGTCCATCAGCCGGACAAAACGACACTGGCCCAGCCCCCGTCGCTCGCAGTTTAGCCGCAACGCCGCCCGTTCATGCCTCGAACTCCACCGGGTTCGTGAGGCTGCCGATTTTCTCGATCTCGATGGTGACCGAATCGCCAGGCTTCAGCCAGACGGGAGGCTTTCTTGCCATGCCGACTCCGCTGGGGGTTCCGGTCAGGATGACTGTCCCCGGCAGGAGCGTGGTGCTGCCGCTGAAAAACTCGATCAGGGACGCCACGTCGAAGATCATGTCCGCCGTGTTCTCCTCCTGCATGGTCGTGCCGTTGAGGGTTGTGCGGATGGCGAGGGAGTTCGGGTCGGGGATCTCGTCCGGGGTCACCAGGCAGGGGCCCAGCGGAAGAAACGTGTCGAATGTTTTTCCCCGGCACCATTGGCTCCCTCCGAACCGGCCCTGCCAGTCGCGGGCGCTCACGTCGTTGGCGCACGTGTAGCCGGCCACGAACCCGAGGGCCTCGGCCCTGGATACGTTCTTCGCAAGCCTCCCGATCACCACCGCCAGCTCGCACTCGTAATCGACCTCGTGGCTCGCGAGCCTTGACGGGAGGAGGATCGGATCGCCGGGGTTCTGGACGGCCGAGGGCGCCTTCATGAAGAGCACGGGAAATTGCGGGATGCGCGCCCCGGTTTCCTCCGCATGCTTCCGGTAGTTCAAACCGGCGCAATACACTGCGGCGGGGACCACCGGGGCGAGAAGCTTGACGGGATCCGCCCGCTCGCCGGTCCGGGAAAACCCGCCCTCCAGGCTCCCTGCCAGCTTTTCCTGGCTTCCGTCGGGAAGGAGGCAGGAATATGCGGTTGCGCCGCGCGAATCGAGATGCCTTTGGATTTTCATATCAGTATTTCGGGGCTTTGACCGTTCCCGCCTCGATGTCATCCCGCCGACGCTGGACGATGCGCTCCGCGATTTCCCGGACCATTTCCTCGAGAAGGAGCCTGAGATGGCTCCCCTGGCGGAAGTCGGAGGGCGCGATGTTTTTCACCCGGTCCGCGTGCGTGCAGAGCTGGTAGCATTTTTTGAAACTCGAGCGCGTCGGGTCGTCCGGGTTGTAAACTGCGATGGCCTGCCCGCCATTCCGTCGCATCACGGTGAAGCAGGGCACGTCGGTGGGGCCGTCGCCGACGTAAACCATGTTCTGGAACGGGATCGGGCGCAGCTCCGGTGCCATGTGGTCATTCACGTCTTCATCCATTTCCAGCATCCCTTTGTTGATGCGGAACAGAAACTGGGTCTTCTGGGTGTGGCTGATGACCCGTTTCGGGAAGGTGATCCTGTCGATCTCGTCCACGGCGAACTCGCACCCGAAGATCTTGCGGATGTAGGGGGCCAGGCGGCTGCCTTCGATCAAGGCTTTCAGGCCCGAGGACACGATGTAATGCTCGACATTGATCCCGTGCGCCCCGTGCTCGCCGGTCAGCAGCCCGCTGCGGAAATCCTCGAACATCCCGGGGAGCCCCTTGTAGAAACTCAGCCGGGAGCCGAGTTCCCTGAGCTTGGCGTTCGTCGGGCGGTCCATCTCGAGGCAATCCAGGAGAACTTTCATGTAGGCGAGCTCGTTGTCGTAGCCCTGGTCGTGCACCAGTTCGCCGCAGCGCTGCCAGAAGTGCGAGGGGTTGATCCCGAACACCGGGAACAGGGCCTCGTCCTGCATGTAGGTCGGCGAAAGTGTCTGGTCGTAGTCGTAGATGATCGCTATCGTATTCTGCGGAGTCGACATGCCCTTATCGCTGCACCGGGAGGATCGCTCTGGCGATCATAAAATGCAAAAATATCCCCCAAAAAAATCATGACATCTCCCGGGAAATGTGGCTGATCGGGTGGCCCTGACGGCTGGGCCCCCCGCACCACCGGATGCGAAGGTGCGCTTGCTTCATCGCCTGAAGAATTGTAGTGAAGGCGCATGCCCAACCGGATTGACTCCCGATTCTCAAAACTCCGCGAATCCAACGAGTCCGGTTTCATCGCCTATATCACGGCAGGAGACCCTTCGCCGGAATCCACCCCGGCACTCGCCCTGGCACTCGAAGAATCCGGCGTCGACATCCTGGAGTTGGGGATTCCATTTTCCGATCCCCTTGCGGACGGGGCCACGATCCAGGCCGCGGCTGGCCGAGCGATTGCCGCCGGGACGAATGTGCCCGCCGTTTTTGATATTGTCCGGCGGATCCGGGAATCCTCGGAAATTCCGATCGTCCTCTTCACGTATCTGAATCCGGTCTATGCTTTCGGCTACGATCGCTTCATCCGGGAAGCATCCGCTGCGGGAGCCGACGGGCTTCTGATTTTGGATCTGCCGCCGGACGAGGAAGCGAGGAATCTCGAGCTGACCGGCAGCCACGGGTTGCTTTCGATCCGCCTGATCGCCCCGACAACCCCTCCGGCGAGAATGGAATTGATCGCTGGGTCCGCCGAGGGGTTTGTTTATTATGTTTCGAGGGAAGGGGTCACGGGCGAGCAGACTTCCCTGTCGCAGAGCATTTCGTCGCAGGTTGCCGAGATCAGAAGGCACACTTCGCTTCCGGTCGCCGTGGGATTCGGGATCTCGACTCCCGATCAGGCCCGCGAGGTTGCGGGGCAGGCGGACGCGGTTGTCGTGGGAAGCGCGATCGTCCGGCAGATTGCCGAAGCGGGGAATTCCCCCGGCCTCGCGGGAAAAATTGCGGAGTTCACGCGCCCGCTTGTTGCCGCCGCGAAAGGCGCGTGAACGGGGGTTGTCGAAAAGCTTTTGCTCAGCGCCTTCGCTTGGAGCCGAATCGATAGCCCTTGTGGGTGCGGACACCCTTGGCGGCTTTGAGGGAGGCGGCGGCTTCCGCCTCGTTGAAGATCGCCGTGTAAACGTAATCGAAGTTGTCCAGCTTCAAACGCGGCACCGATTGTCCGATGAAGCGCTCGACGTCCTTCACGTGGGGAAGCTCCTCGGCGGTCATGATCGTGAAGGCGTCGCCGACATTCTGGGCGCGGCCCGTGCGCCCGATCCGGTGCACGTAGTCCTCCGGGTGCTGGGGGACATCGTAATTCACCACATGGCTTACCCCGGCAATGTCGATGCCGCGCGCCGCGATATCCGTGGCCACCATCACCTCGTAGCGTCCGGCCTTGAATCCTTCCAGTGCCTCGACCCGCTCGGTCTGGGTCCGGTTGGAGTGCAATGCGACCACGGAATGGCCGTTCTTTTTCAGCTCCCTGCAGATCCGGTCCGCCCCGTCCTTGGTGCGTGAGAAAATCAGGACGCTGTCGAAGTTCGTGCGGGCCAGGAGCGCGAGGAGGAGATCGAATTTCTGGGCGACGGCAACCGGGTAGAAGGCGTGGTTGACGGTTTCCGCAGGCGTGAAGCTGGCACCGATCTCGATGCGTTCGGGATCCCGGAGACACCAGGAGGAAAGGCGCTGGATCTCTTCGGGAATCGTGGCTGAGAAAAGCAGCGTCTGGCGGTTTTTCGGGCACTGCTCGACAATCCGGCGGACATCCGGAAGGAACCCCATGTCCAGCATGCGGTCCACTTCGTCCAGGATGAGGACGGTCAGCCCGCTCAGATCCACGGCACCCTGCTGCATGTGGTCGAGGAGGCGTCCTGGAGTTGCGACGATGACATCGCATTTCCGCGCCAGATCCTCCTTTTGCTTCCCGTAGCCGACGCCGCCATGAATCAGCGACACCTCGGTGTGCATGAAGCGCATGTAATCGCGGAACGCGGTTTCCACCTGCATGGCCAGCTCGCGGGTGGGTTCCAGAACGAGACAGCGGATCCGCGGTTCCGGGTGGTCGAGTTTCGAGAGGACGGGCAGCGCGAAGGCGGCTGTCTTGCCCGTGCCGGTTTGCGCGGAGGCCACGAGATCTTTCCCGGTGAGAATGACAGGAATGGCGCGGAGCTGGATGGGGGTCGGTTCGGAGTATCCCATCCGCTGGGCCCCGTGGAGCACCGGTTCGGAGAGACCGAGATGTTGAAATGACATGATCAGCGGAAAGGTAACACCTTTCAGAATCGAAACCAGCCTTTTACCTCGACAGGTTGAAAGGAGGCCACGGCCCCCAGCAAATTGCCGAACGAAAAGCCGACCAGGCGGACTCGCTTCCCGCGATACACCCCAACCCCTTCGTCGCCCGGCCTGGCATCGGACAACCCGCCGGAAATGCCCTCGCCGGAAAGCTTGAGCATGGCCTCCTTGCCAGTCCAAATCCGCAAAAAATGGCCCTCGTCTTCGGATCGCCGGATGGCGGCGGCCTCCGCAGGATGGAAAAACCGGTTCGCGATGCCCGCGAAATCCCGGCACCGTCCCCGGGCCTCGACATCGATCCCGACAGCCGACTCGGAAAAGGCCGCCACCACGACCGCGCCACTGTGGCTGAGGTTGAATCGGATGGCCGTGTTGGCAAAAACAGGTTTTCCGCAGACATCGGTTTCCAGCACGAGATCCCCGGCCGGGATGTTCGAATAAAGCGACGCGACGCGGCGCACCCCCGATCTTCCGGCCACGAACGTGGCCCTTGCTTCCGCAGACTGGAACGACGCGGCCCGGCGGGTCTCCTCCCTGCTCAAGAGGGATTCATCGGGGACGGCGGAAGACAGGAGCCATACATGAATCCCTCCCTCCAAAACGCAATTTTGCGGACGGGATCGGACAAATTCGACATCCGTCACATGCCCATGATTTCGTATCCGCCATCCACGTAGAGGACCTGTCCGGTGATGGCGGCGGCACCGTCGCTGGCGAGAAAAACACCTGTCTGGCCGAGCTCCCCGGCGGTGCAGCTCCGTTTCAACGGGGCATGCTCTTCGTAGTGCTTGATCATCGTGGAAAACCCGGAAATCCCGCGTGCCGCCAAGGTTTGCATGGGTCCCGCGCTGATGCAGTTGACCCGGATCTTTCGGGGGCCGAGATCGTGGGCCAGGTAACGCGCGGAGGCTTCGAGCGAAGCCTTGGCCACACCCATGACATTGTAGTGGGGGACGACCTTGACGGAGCCGTAGTAAGTCATGGCGAGGATGCTCCCTCCATCGGTCATCAAGGGGGCGGCCGCGCGGGAGAGCCCGATCAGGGAATACGCGCTGATGTCATGGGCCATGCGGAAGGCCTCGCGCGAAGTGGCCAGAAAATCCCCTTCCAGGGCGTCTTTGGGAGCAAAGGCCACGGAGTGGAGCAGGAGGTCCAGCTTCGGCGTATGCCCGGATACCTTTCCGAAAAATTCCGCGATCTCCTCGTCTTTCGTGACATCGCACGGGTGGATGGCGGTGTCGGCCCCGAATTCGGACGCCAATTCCTCCACATTTTCTTTCAGGCGTTCCCCCTGGTAGTTGAAAATCAGCTTTGCGCCCGCCTTGTGCCAAGCCTTGGCAATCGCCCAGGCAATACTGCGTTTGTTCGCCACCCCGAACACGACGCCCGTCTTATGGGAAAGTAATCCGTCACTCATTCCCCATGAGCAAAGCCTCCCGCCGCAAGCTTTGTCACGCTCAAACTGGCCTGCCGGATTTCCGCTTTTCCCGCGCGCTCGCTTTTCGCGGGCACCGCGCCGAAAAAAAGCCGACCCCTCACGACCCCGCCGAAAAGCCTTTATTCGCCGCAGCGATGTGGGCATGCTGGCAGGATGAACAGGGTCCTCTGCATGCTGCTTTTTTTGTCCCCGGCCGTGATCTTTGCCGGGGATGTGGAAGTCGAGGGTGCCTGGATCAGGGCCGTGCCCCCCTCGTCCAAGGCCACTGCGGCATTCATGACTCTTGTGAACAGGAGCGAGAAACCGGTGCTGGTCACCGGGGGGACAAGCCCGGTCGCGGGCGAAATCAAGCCGATGATCACGACGAAGCAGGGCGATGGCGTCATGGGCATGGGCTTCGTGGAAAGCTTTTCCGTCCCCGCCAAAGGCAGGCGGGTTCTCGAGCCGGGAGGCGACCACATCATGCTGATGAAGCTCAGGGAGGTCCCCGGGGCAGGCTCCGTCGTCCCCTTGGTCCTGACGACCGAATCCGGGGGCAAGACAGGCCACATCCGCCTGGAGATTCCCGTCCGTTGAATGGCCCGGACCCGACACAGTGACGCCCGCTCGCGACGCATCGGACTGATCCTCTTCGCCGCATGCGCGGTCGTCGCGGTCCCGGCATTGATCGTCCTGTTTTCGATGGCAGGAAATTCCTCCTCGCCGTGGTTCGGCCAATACGACGCCGAGACCCATCCCGCGTTCGACTTCTCGCTGGCCGACCAGGACGGAAAACCCTTCCGGCTCCAGGATCTTCGCGGGCAGGCCGTGCTGCTGAGTTTCGGGTTCACCCGGTGCCCGAATATCTGCCCCACCACGCTGGGCCATCTCGCCGCCGTCTACCGGAAGCTCCCCCCCTCGGCGCAGGAGCGCACCAAAGTCGTCTTCATCAGCGTGGACGAGCGGGATTCTCCGGCATCCCTCAAGGAATACGTCCCGTTCTTCAACGACCGCTTCATCGGCCTGACCGGGACCCCCGCAGACCTCGGCACGACCGCCCGGGCCTACGGGGCCTCCTTCCGCAAGGCCCCCGCGGTCGGAAGCGACATGGGCGATTACATGATCGACCACTCGACCTACACTTACCTGATTGATCCGGAGGGAAATCTCCGCGTCCTCTACCGTTTCGAGCAACTTCCGGAAACCGGCAGGATCGCCGACGACGTTTTGAGGGTTCTCGGGACACGGGCCTCAGGAAGGCAGCCTTAGCCCGGGAGCGATGCGAAGGGGTTGTCTGCTGCTGTTGTTGGCTTGCCTCCCGCTCTCCTGCAAACCCGTGCCCGAACCCGCGGCGGTCCCCGGCCCGCTCAACGGCCGCCAACTTTACATGGCGCGCTGCACCGCGTGCCACCAGGCGGACGGCAGCGGCCTTCCCGCGATTTGTCCGCCGTTGTCCGGCTCCCCGCGGCTGGCCGGCCCGCCGGAGGATCTGGTCCGGATACTGCTCCTCGGCATGAAAGGCCGCATCGCCCGCAACGGCGAAACTTTCAACGGCATCATGCCATCGTGGAGGTTCGATCTCACCGACGCTCAAATCGCCGACCTCACCAATGACCTTCGCCTGCGGTGGAATCCCGCCGCCCCGGAGGTCAGCGAGGAAACCGTCCGCCGGATCCGCGAGGAAACCGCCACCCATAAACTCTTCCCCACGACCGGGGAGTTGGGGCTCCCGGAATGAATGCGACCGTCCGCTGAAACATTGCGCTTGACCGTGGCGGACGAGGCGGGAAGCCTCCCCCCCGTGCCACAGAGGGAGACAAAAAAGCCCGCCGCGGATTTCCGGGCCTGGAACGAAACATTCGGGGAGGACGGGGTGCCGAGGGGGATGTATCGCCCGCTGTTCGAACGCCTCGACCACCTGCCGTCCGCGACGACGAGGGCTCTCGACGAGCGGCTCGAGGCCACGATGCGCGAAATGGGCGTGACGTTCGACATCGCGCGCGACCGCCCGTGGGGGCGACGCCCGTGGTTCTGCGACCTGCTCCCCCAAATTTTCACCCCCGGGGAATGGGAGCCGCTCGTCGCCGGGATCAAGCAGCGGCTGCGGGCCTTCGAGATGTTCTTGCAGGACGTGTATTCCAAAAAACGGATTCTCCACGCGGAAGACATGCCGATCCAACCCGTGCTCGGCAGCGCGTTCTTCCGCCATGCCGCAGCCAACCTCCCGCCGCCGGGCGGAGCGTATCTCCACCTCAGCGGCATCAGCATCTGCCGTCTGCCGAACGGGGAGTTCGGGGTGAAGCACCACTATTTCAGCAACGCCTCGGGCATGTCCTACATGATCCAAAACCGCAGGGCGCTCGCGCGGGTGATCCCGCAATCCTTCCAGGAGACCTCGATCCACTCGATCTCCGATGCCCCAACGGATATTTTGGAAATGTTGCGCTCGCTCTCCGGCGTGGCGGAGCCGGCCGCCGTGCTGCTCTCGCCCGGCCCCGGAAGCCCGGTGTATTCCGAGCACGGATTTCTCGCGAGGAGGATGGGCATCCCCCTCGTGCAGGGGGGGGATCTCCTGGTGCTCAACGACGCGGTTTACCTGAAAACCGTTTCCGGCCTCGAAAAAGTCGAGATCATCTACAGCCGCGTTTCGGACGAGTGGCTCGACCCGATCGCTTTCCGCCGGGATTCCCTGCTCGGGGTTCCCGGCCTGGTGCATTGCATCCGCAAGGGCACCGTCGCGGTCGTCAACGGGATCGGGTCGCAGCTCGCCGACGACCGCAGCCTCCTCCCACTGGCGGGAAATATCATCCGCCATTATCTCGGCGAGCGCGCGCTCCTGAAGAGCCTGCCGACCTACTGGCTCGGCGACATCGACCAGCGGGAGATGGTGCTTGCCGACCTCTCCGATTACACCGTCCGCCCGCTCTACGGGGAACGCATCGTGCTGGGTGGCGACGGGGTGAGACCCTCCGCGGAGAAGCTTGCCGGAGTCCGCGCGGAAATCCTCGAGAACGCGTCGCGCTTCGTGGCCCAACCCCAGGCCTGCGACGCGGAAACAGTGTGTTTCCAAGATGGCAAACACGCGGTCAGGCGCCAGGACCACATCCTTTTTGCCCTGCGGCTCGCAAACGGTGACTACGAGGTTTTTCCCGGCGCCCTGACCCGCGTCTCCACGCGCGACACCCCGTATACCTCCTCCGAGCTCGGTGGAGGCAGCAAGGACACCTGGGTGCAGGTGGGATTCGAAGAAGGGCCCCGCGAGATCGAACTGACACGGCCCCAGGAGTCCGCCCCGCCGGCCCAGTATGTGACAAGCCGTGTCGCGGAGGCATTCTATTGGATCGGACGGTATCTGGAGCGCGCCTACTGTCTCGCCGGCATGGTCGGGGTGATCGAATCCCTCGAGCTCGAGGAACTCAACCCCACCGAACGCACCCACTACCGCCCGGTGTGGAACCGCATTCTTCCCGTGCTCGAGGGCGGGGGATCGGCCACGCGAAGGACGATCTCGAACGCCCCGGGACGCTACCGGCTCACGCTCGACATCGAGGAGCCGGGCTCGGTGGTCAGCGCGATCCTGCGGGCATCCCGGAACGCCGAGAGCGTGCTGGAGACCCTCAGCCTCGAGGCCTGGGGCGTCCTCAGCCTCCTGCGGGACAGGTTTCAGAAAACCCGCTTCCGTCCGGATGCGACAGCCGATGCCCTGACCTCGTCGAGCCGGAAGCTCTGCGACTTCGCGCGCGCGCTGATCCCCCAGTTCTTCGGGACTGCGGAATGCACGATGGTTGCGGACGGCGGCTGGAAATTCTGCGAGATCGGGCAGCTGATCGAACGGGCGGCGATCACCGCGAACGCGATCAACTCGATCTCGGGCACCCTTCTGCAGCCGTCGGATCCCGCCAGGAGCGAACACGCGATGGAGATCCGGCTCTCCGCGTTCCTCAGGCTCCTGAACAGCCGGGACGTCTACCGCAGGGTCTACCAGATGCGCATCGACCCCGCTCCGCTGCTCGATCTCCTCTGGAAAAACCCCGTCGCCCCGCGCTCGGTCTCGCGCTGCCTGCGGGGGTGCGCGGCGCGCATCGCCGGCAGCGACGACATCCGTTCTCCGGCCACCGGGCGCTCCGTGGCCGCCATCGAATCCCTCGTGGGGACGATCCAGGCGACCGATTGGGACGGCCTCCTGCGAAGCCCGGCGGGAAGCCAGGGCAAACTCCCGCTCCAGGTGCAGAACGACGAATTGCTGGCCAGGGTGCTCGGCATCCACGACCTGATTTCCGATGGGTTCCTGAACCACCAGATCCACATGCGGCACGAAACACAGCCGCTCTTCCCGAATCCCTGAGAATGCTCTTCGACGTCCTCCATCTCACCGATTACCGTTACACCGAGCCCGTAAGCGAGGCTTACGTCGAAGCCCGCCTCACGCCGCCGCCCCGCAAGGAACAGGAAATCCTCGCCCACAGCATCGACTTTTCCCCGGGGGCCGAAACTTCGGGCTACGTGGATTATTTCGGCAATACGGCGACCTTCTATTCGATGACCCTGCGCCACGAACGCCTCACCGTGACGAACAGGATGACCGTGCGCACCCGGACGCTGCGCCGACCGGAGGAGGCCCTGGCGCTGCCGGTCGCGGATGCGAGGCAGATTCTCTCCTCCTCGCTCACGGATATTTTCGACTACCTCCAACCGACCCCGGCGGTTCCCACGGGCGGAACTTCCACGGACTGGGCCAAAAAATTCCTGCGCGGCGGAACTCCGGTGGGGGAAGCGGTGGCCGCCCTGAACCGCGCAATCCACGAGCGCTTCAAATACAAGCCCGGGGCCACGGAATTGAAGACGCCCCTGGCAACCGTCTGGAAAAAGCGCGAGGGGGTTTGCCAGGACTTCGCGCACATCATGCTCAGCGTGTTGCGGACGGCGGGGCTTCCCGCGCGCTATGTCTGCGGCTACGTCGAGACCGACGGCCCGGAAAGACTGGTGGGATCGGTCGCGACGCACGCGTGGGTGGAGATCATGCTTCCCGGCTTGCAGTGGGTGGCGATTGACCCCACAAACAACGGGTGGTGCGGCGAACGCCATATCACGGTGGCCTTGGGGAGGGATTTCGAAGACGCATCCCCGGTGCGGGGAACATTCAAGGGATCGGGCACCCAGAGCATGAAAGTGCGAGTGCGGATGAAACGGCTCACGGAAAAACCATGAAACTGACCATACGATACGAGGCGGTTTATTCCTACGAGGAACCGGCGTCGCTGTCCCCCCACCTCGCCAGGATTTTTCCGAGGACGGACCTGTTTGTGCGGGTCGGGAAAACGGATTTCACCACGCGGGAATCGGCGGACGTGCAATGGCGGAGGGATCTCTTCGACAACCTCGTCGCCTATTGCTTTTTTCCGGAGCCCGTCGAGGTCCTGCCGTTCCGCCTGGAGATCGACCTCGATGTGCGGGAACGAAACCCCTTCCACTTCCTGCTCGATTCCCGCGGCCTCCATATCCCCTGCGACTATTCCGGCCACGAGCGGAAACTGCTCGCGGCTTTTCTGGAACCCGGACCCGCTTTCCCACTTCCCTCCCCGCTCGCGCCGGACGCCGCGCGCCCGACGGTCGAGACACTCGTGAACCTCGCCCGCTGGATTCACGAAAACCTGGAATACGAGCGGCGCGATGAAGGCGAGCCGTTCCCCCCCGCAGAAACGCTTCGGCGGGGCAAGGGCTCCTGCCGCGACTTCGGGCCGCTTTTCGCAGAAGTCCTGCGCCGGAACGGAGTCGCGGCCCGGCTCGCGAGCGGTTTCGTTTGGGAGGGGGACAAAGCCCCGGGCGAACGCCGCGCGGAAAGCGCCCTCCATGCCTGGGTGGAAGCGTTTCTCCCCGGGGCCGGCTGGATCGGACTGGACCCGACCAACGGCGTCTTTTGCGACCACCACTTCGTGACCACCGCAGTCGGGCTCGTTCACGGGGATATTTCTCCGGTCGCGGGGACTTATTACGGGAAAAAACCCATCGCGAGCAAGCTGGCCGCGAAACTCGAGGTCCAAAAAGCATGAAGCCGTGGATGCCAGGCGTCTCCCGCCGATGCGCGGAGATTTTTTCGGGCCACGGCGTCGAGATGACACTCGGCGGCGAACCCACGGTCATCCCGGTCAAACCGGAGGGTGCGGAGTGGAACTACTCCGCTGTCGGCCCGACAAAGCTCCGCTACGCGCAAAAGCTGGCAGGCACGCTCCTCCGCCACCACCTGAAAGGGGGCGTGGATTTCTTCTCCCCCGGAAAATCGTATCCGGGCGAACTCGACCCCCGGTGGGCGATCCGGATCCTCGCCAACCGCGACGGATCACCAATCTTTCGCCCGAGATCGAAGGCGGCTCCCACGGAATCCTCTCTCGCCATTTTCCGGAGGATTGTCGCCGCCGGGCTGGATGCCGACGCAAAATGGAAACCGTTTTCCGATCCCCTCGATCCCGGCAATTCGGCCTGGGCGCTCCTCGTCGACGAGTGCGAGGGAGGGTGGAAAACCGGCGGATGGCCGCCTGGAAAACTCGGGCTCACGTCCGCGCGGGGACCTGCGGGACTCCGCCTCCCGCTCCACCTGTTGCCGCCGGACATCCCCAGGCGGGCGCTGACGCTGGAATGGAAAGGGAACCGGCTTTCCATTTTTATGCCGCCCCTTCTCCAGGCCCCGTTCGTGGCCTTGCTGGCGGTCCTGGAAAACGCGCTCCGGATCGCGGGCATCGGCCGCGTGGAGATGCAGGGCTACACGCCGGACGACGAGTCCCTCTCGTGGATCCAGATCGGCCTCACGGCGGATCCCGGCGTTCTGGAAATCAACCTCCCGGCCTGCGCGGGCTGGGAGGAATACGACCGCTGGATCCACGCCGTCACGCGGGCCGCGGAAGAATGCGGCCTGCGATCGTGGAAAAACCGGCCCGGGTCGCATCCGGAGGGAACCGGCGGTGGGAACCACCTCCTCTGGGGCGGGCCGACGCTCGACCGGAACCCTTTCTTTTCGCGCCCCGGCTGGCTGACGTCGGTCCTCCGCTACTGGCACCGGCACCCGTCTCTCGCCTACCTCTTCACCGGCTGCTATGTCGGGGCCTCCTCGCAGGCCCCGCGCGCGGATGAATCCGCGCGCGACCGCTATGATCTGGAAATGGCCCTGGCCTTTCTCGAGTCGCTCCCCGAAGGCGATCACCGGCACCTGATTTCCGAGACGCTCCGCCACCTCCAGACTGATGTCACGGGAAATTCCCACCGCAGCGAAATCAGCCTCGACAAGTTCTGGAATGTCGGCTGGCCCGCCGGGACCCTCGGCCTGATCGAGTTCCGCGCGATCGAATCCCTGCCAAAAGCCGACTGGATGAGCGCGGTCGCCCTCCTCTGGAGCGCCCTCGCAGCGTGGTTGCTGGAGAACCCGCAGCGCGGAAAACTCCGCAATCTCTCGGACGATATCCACGACCGATTTTTTCTGCCGACCATCCTTTGGCGGGATCTGGCACTCGTCCTGTCCGACCTCCGGGCGGGAGGTTTCCCGCTCGAAGAATCGCTCTTCCATAAAATCTGGGACTGGAAATTCCCCGCGCTGCTGTCCGTCTGCGGGTTCACGGTCCGGAAGGCGCACGAGAGCTGGCCGCTCCTCTGCGAAACCCCCGTGGATGGCGGCACGACCAGCCGGTTCGTGGACACATCAATGGAACGGCTGGAGCTGGCCGCAGACCGGGAGTTTTTCGCGTCCCACGAAATCCGGGTCAACAACCGCCCTCTCGGGCTGAAGGATCTCGGCGGCGGGCTTTTCATCGCGGGCCTGCGCTACCGCCGCACGAACCTCTACCCCTCCCTCCATCCCGGGCTCCCCCCGCAGGTTCCGCTGGAGGTCACGCTTCTCTCCTCCGGCGGGTCCCGCCGATTCATCCTGAATGTGGACGACAGATCGTTTCGCACAGCGCGTCCAACGCGGGCGGCCGTCCCCGGAAAGCCCTGCAAGCCGGCCCGGCGCGGAGACCTGACCTACGATTTGAGGATCCCCTGAAACATGGCCAAGGTCACCTTCACCAATGTTTGCAAAATCTACCCCGGCGACAAAGGCGCGGACGTCACCGCCGTCCGGGATTTCAACATCGAAATCCCCGACCGCGAATTCGTCGTGTTTGTCGGCCCCTCCGGATGCGGGAAATCCACCGCGCTCCGGATGGTCGCCGGCCTCGAGGAGATTTCCCGGGGCGACATTTTCATCGGCGAAAAACGCGTCAACGACGTGCCGCCGAAGGACCGCGACATCGCCATGGTCTTCCAGAATTACGCGCTCTACCCGCACATGAGCGTCTACGAAAACATGGCGTTCGGGCTCAATCTGCGGAAATTTCCGAAGGCGGAAATCCGCAAGCGCGTGGACGAAGCGGCCGCGATCCTCGGGCTCGAACAGCTTCTGGAGCGGAAACCCAAAGCCCTCTCCGGCGGCCAGCGGCAACGCGTCGCCGTGGGGCGCGCGATCGTGCGCCAGCCCAAGGTCTTTCTCTTCGACGAGCCCCTGTCGAACCTCGACGCCAGGATGCGCGTCCAGATGCGCGCCGAAATCATCAAGCTGCACCAGCGGCTCCGGGCCACGATGATCTACGTGACCCACGACCAGGTGGAGGCCATGACGATGGGCGCGCGCATCGCCGTGATGGATGCGGTGATGAACCCGGAAACCGGGCTCAAGGAAGGCGTGATCCAGCAGGTCGACACCCCGCTCAAACTCTACAACGGACCCGCAAACCTCTTCGTCGCCGGATTCCTCGGGAGCCCGCCGATGAACTTTCTCAAAGGAACCCTGCGCAAGGAAGGAGACCGGGTGGTTTTCAAGGAGGCCGGAGGCGGGGCGGTGGAACCCGATCTGGGGATCCGCCCGGCGGCCATGACCTCCATCGGCAAGGAAGTCATCCTCGGGATCCGCCCGGAAAATTGCGATCTGGTCCCGCATGGAAATCCGCCCCCGGAAAATTCCTTCCAGGCGGTCGTGGACATCGTCGAGCCGATGGGTGCCGAGACATACTTTTATCTTCAGACCGGCGCGCACACGGTCATCGCCCGGAGCCCTGCCCTGGTGGACCAGCGCGAAGCCGGGCACCGCCTGCGCTTCGGGATCCAGGCCGAACGCGCCCACCTGTTCGATCCCGGGACCGGACTCAGGATCCGGTGATGGGCTGCCTCTCTGTGATTTATCCGGGCTGCTTCCCGCAAAGCCGCCGGATCGTCGCCCGGACATCTTTTTCCGCCGCCCCGATCTCCGACTGGAGTTGCCGCGAAGAAATGGCGGTCGCGCCGAAGGCCTCGACAGTGGTCCGTTCCAGGTGGTCGTCGGTGGCCACCGTCACATCGCAGGCGGCGGCGTATTTCGCCGCGAGGCGCTCGATGATCGAATCCGCAGTCTGCCCGTCCTTGGAATAAAAAACTTTGATCCCGCCCGGATTTCCCCCGCCGGAAATTTTTGCCCCCCTCCCATCGAACACCACCGCGACCGTCCAGCCGGAATTGTCCTGCAGGGCGGTCAGCATCCGGACGAGAGTCTCACGCACTCCCGCCCCCGCAGACGCGTAATTCCTCGAAAGCTCCGGCCATTGGAAAATCATGCTGTGCCCGTCGACGATAAGAATTTTTTGTTTCACCGCTGGCCCCCCTGCATCCGGGTTACTTGGCGTCGGGAAGCAACTGGGTGTTGATCCGCTCGATCCCCTGGCGCGCAAAATCGCTGGCCGGATAATCCTTCTGGGCCTTCAAATACCATGCGAGGGACGAGCCCAACTGCTCCTTTTTTTCCTGCTCCTCGGCCTGTTTGAGCGCCCGGACAAAATCCGGCGCCCGCGTGGTCAGGTTCGCCCGGACCTGGTTGAGCTTGTTGTCGTCGGGGAACTGCCGGTAGGCTGACTCGGCGCTCTCCCAGGCCCCTGCGTAATCCCCGCGCTTCTCCACCTCCTGCGCCCGGATCACCGCAGCCTCGACCAGCGCCATGTCCTCGAGGACTTTGCGGAGATGTTCCTGCTTCTCGGGGAACATGGCCGTCGCGGCGATGAACCGCATCTTGTCATCGTAGATCTGGCGGTAATTTTTCTGGCTCAAAAGTTGGTCGAAATCCGAAATCGCGCGCTGGTGCACGTCGGACTGGCTGAAGATCATGCCCCCCACTTCGGTCAACGCGGGGTTCCTGGGCCAGATCTCGGCGGCCTGCCTCAGCTCCGCCTCCATCGCAGCCTTGTCCCCGCTGGCCGCCGCGTTGCGCGCCTTGGCAAGGTGCATCGAGCTGACGGTCTTCGCGGTCTCGATTTTCGCGAGCGGCTTGCTCGCGTCGAAATCGATGGCGACCCCTTGCAGCTCGTCGACCAGCTTCGCCGCGCGCGTGAGGTCGTTGACCTCCAGGGCCGCCAGCAACTCGTTGCCTTTTTGCGAAAAATCAAGCGCCCTGCGCTTGTCCTCGCGGCTCAGGAGGCGGACGGAAGGCAGATACTCGCCCAGCGCGAACGTCTCCGCCAGGCGCTCCGTCGCGCTTTTCATCTCGTTTTTGGAGAGGAGGAACCTGTAGGCATCGACACCCTCGTTGACATCGCGGATCGCCTCGTTGGCGAGCCCGTCGAGCTGGCTCAGGGAGCTGATGAGCTTGCTCACGGCCTGTGCGGCCGTGGCCGCCCCGCCGACGAGGCTCTCGACGCCGAGATTCTGGACGCCGAGCTTGATCCCCTGCGCGGCGAAGGACTGCCCGGAGGGAACGTATGCCCCCCCGCCTGCTCCGACGCCGTTGGTCCCGGTGCCGGCCCCGACATACCCGCCGCCCTTGGCTTCACCGGACACCTTCGGGTCGAATTGCGCCTCGATTTTGGCCTGGCCGGCATCCTTGTTCACGGGAAGCGTGTCCACCATCTTCTTGAAAACCTCGATCGAGTTGTCCCCGTCGGTGTAGAGTGCGCGGTAGAAGCGGTTGGCGATGATGACGTGCTCGAATCGGCGTGTCGCGAAAAACTGCATGATGAGCGCCTGCAGATGCCCCTTGGCCGTCATCTCCAGCATGGCCATCCGCACTTTGTTGTTCTCGATCGTCTGGCCGACCTCGGAAAGCTGCCGCTTCGTCCTGGCCATGCGGGCATCGCGCGCGAGCTTCTGGTTTTCCTGTCCCAGCGGGTCGTCTTTCGCGACCCTCGGGACGAGCGTGGTGGCGGTCGAGGCCACCTCGTTGTTCCACTCGGCGGTCGCGCGCTGCTTCTCGAGGAGGACGTTCTCCTGCTTCAACCGTTCCACCTGGGCGATGTTGTTTTTCGAGGCATACAGCGCGTCCGCCAGCGTGCTGCAAAGGTTGGCGTCGTCCTTGTATTGGGAAGCCTTTTTCAGCAGCGCGAATGCGGCGTCCTGGTTCGCCTTTGTGGCATTGCCCGGCGAGAGCATCTCCATCATTTTTCCGATGGTTTCCCGGTAGGCCACATCGGCCGTATCCGTCGCGGGTGCCGCGTTCAAATATTTCTCGAACCGCGCGCGGAACAGCCGGTTGTCGTTGATGTTCCAAAGTTTCCCGTCGTAGGACATCGTGTCGTTGCCGGGGTCGAAATGGGGGACATCCCTGCCGATGAACCCCTCGTTCATCTGGCCGGGCCGGGCCCCTCCCGTCGCCGCTTTCGAGTCCCCGGCTCCCGGAGGAACCTGCGCCTGCGCGCGTGCCGTCCCCACAGCGACAGCAAGAAGGATAAACGGAAGAAAGACAGTTTTCATAGCTGGGAGAGTTTCCTGGTTTTCAACACGCCTTTCGGGTCCACTTCCAGCACGAAACGGAACTTCTGCCCTTTCTGGATGTTGATCGCGTTGAATTCCGGCGTCACGAGCACCGGGACGGTGTCCTTTTCCACATCCACCGCGATCAGGCGCCCGGACGTGGGCGACCAGGCAAGCGAATTCGACACCTCGCCCTCGGCCTTGTAGATGTTCCCCCGCAGGCTGTTCGCGTTTTCCATGTAGGCCGGCACATCAAGCGGGGAGATCGTCCGGTAGGGGTCCGAACCAGAGGACAGGAAAAACCGGGACCCGACAAAGGCGACAAGGACCAGGCCGGCGGCAATCAACAGCCAGACAGGGTTGACGGAGGATTTCTTGCGACGAGCCATCAGGGAACAGTTAGCCGCAATCAGGGATGACATCAAAGGGAAAACGGACTTCCCATCACAAAACGACGCGCCTTGCCGGACCCCAAATCCGCGCGTAAGGGAAGAAATGAGAGGGGAGCGGTTCGACGACATGTCGATAACGCGAGGGAGGGCGAAGCTCCGTCTGAGCCGTAATAAATGGGCTCACACACCACCGGCAGCCGGGAGGCTGCGGGGAAGCCTGCCGCAGGCAGCCCGTCAGGGCATGACCTGCTGGGAAGCGGGCA
>JBAYTU010000060.1:0-21448 GCA_041675465.1 Terrimicrobiaceae bacterium
AGGGCGAACCTCCGTGTGAGCCCATTTATTACGGCTCAGACGGAGCTTCGCCCTCCCTCGCGTTATCGACATGTCGTCGAACCGCTCCCCTCTCATTTCTTCCCTTACGCGCGGATTTGGGGGTTTGGAATGCGGTGACGTTGCCCCGCATCATGGCCCCCCACGATTTTTCAAAAATTGGGACGTTTTGCGATCCGCCCGATTCTTTTTCGCGCTTCCAGAGATGCGGGAGCAACCCGCCTGCCACCGCCGGGGGCTGGTGCCGAACTCGCGCTGGAAACATGCGCTGAAATGCTGCGAAGAGCTGAAGCCGAACCTCAAGGCGATCGTGGTGATCGTGAAAGTCGCCTCTTTCAGCGCCTCCCGCGCCGCATGCAGCCGCAACCGCCGGTGGTGGGCGGCGGGAGGGACACCCACTTCGCGGTGGAACTGCGCGCAGAAATGCGGCGCGTGCCGCATGGTCGCGGCGGCGGCAAGTTCGCTTAACGATAGCCGACGGTCCAGGTTCCTTTCGAGATAGGAGACGGCCTTCTGCACGTTGTGAGAATAGGGCAGGCGGGCAACGTCTCCGCCGGGCCCGGAATCGGCGGACAACAAGCGTTGCCGGATCAAGGCGATGAAGGTTTGCAGGTAGGCGAGAGCGACCGCCGGGCGATGTGCGCGATGGCTGATGACCTGCGAGACCAGCCCGCGCAGGACCGGCTCGACTTCGTGACACCCCGAAAGCACCCGGCACTTTTTCCCGCGCAAAAGCGCGGCGAGCCGCCTCCCGTCCGGACCAAGCTGGGCCAAACGCAGGCCGATCCACAGAAAGTGGGACTCCGGGTATGTCCGGGGGCCGCTCGAGTGGACCTCGTTGGGGTAGTTGACGAAAATATCGCCCATGTGTTGCTCCACCGTCTCCTGCCCGATCCTCCAGCCGTAGCCGCCGCGCGACAGGTAGTGGAACTCGAACCCCGCGTGCGCGTGCGGCCCGATGGCATGCCCCCGCGCGCAAAGCGTTTCGCCGCAGTGCGTAAGCGCGGGCACCCCCCCGACGGGCTGGTCGTAGAGGAACCCGCTGATGTGGGTGGATTCCCGGATGATTTTCATGGCCCGAGGGAAATGGGACGATATTTCATGCGCATGTCATTTTCAATACAAACTGACAAAAGAAACGTCCGGGATCTTTTTTTACAACGGCCCCCCGCAAGAAGCTCCCCCCGGCTCCCCGAACCGCATCAGGCCGCGTCACTTCACTCTCCCGCCTGAACGGGTGCATCCCCGTCCGCCTCTCATTTCCCCTCCGGGTCGAGGAGCCGGTTCAGGAGCGTGGCGATCCGGTATCCCGCGAGAGCCACGCGTTTTTCGGCACAGGCCCGCGAGGCGTCGACGTATTCCTTGTCCAGTGGGACCGGCCTGCCTGCGGGAAGTTTGCCGTAGGCGAGGTCGTAGCCGAGGGAGTGGCTCTCGGTCGCCCAGGCCGCCGCGTCGCCGCCTTTGTCCTCGGCGAACGATTCCGGCGGATATTTTTTGCGGAGTTCGGCGGCCTCGCGCCCCACGAGTCCCAGGGCCTCGCGGTGCCCGGTCACCGGCGTTTCGCGGGGAAAAAGAGGCGCGGCATAAGACACGCCGACCTCCCCGTCCCGGAACTCCCTGCGGTAGGCGCTGTCCCAAAAAAAGTGGAGGTTCCCCCCCCTGGAGAAAAGAAGGTCCGCCTCGATGTCCTTCAAATTGGCGACGCGCGTCCGGTTGCCGCCCATGTCATGGTTCTCCGCCGTGTGGAGCGGTTGGTGGATGTCCCCGACGAGGTGCAGCAACATCACCGTGGCCTGGTCGCGATCCATCCCCGGCACATCCACCCCGCCCTTCACAATGGCCTCGCACCGCCCGATCCCCCAGACCACATCAGGCTGTTGCCCGGAGCCCTCCGGCAATGGAGTCCCCTCGCGCGTGAAAGGCAGATTCACATAATGCCAGCCGTTGAAATCCTTCGTGCGCGCCCTCACGTCGTCCATCCAGCACGCGGACGTCACCGCATCATACGGGGCGTCCGGCTTTTCCTTCGCGTTGAACCGGGCGACCGCCGCATCGAGTTCCGCGCGCGCCTTGGGGGTCAGCCCGTCATACGCGATTTTCATCGTCAGCATGTGCCCCAGCGGGTCCCACGCCCGTGCGAACGGCGCGAGGGAGACAAAGGCCAACACGGCAATCAAAGGGCGGATCATGCGGGGAACCTGCCCCATGTCGCCCGCTTTGTCGCGAAATTGTTGCGGGGTGTCATTCCCCGAGTTCCACGCAGCGGCGGCGGTAGTGGAGGTAGTTCGCGAACGTGACCTCCGCAGGCACGCCGTGGTCGCACATCGGGATATACCCCCCCCGCTCCCGCAGCGCCGGGAAAATGCGCCCGACCATCGCGTCGATCTCCGCCGGGCCGGCCGCCAGGACGCGCTTGTCGATGCCGCCGCGCAGGCAAAGGCCGGGGTGACGCCTCGCGATTTCCACCACGTCACACCCGCTGGCCACCTCGAACGGGCTCATCGCATCCATGCCGATTTCCCCGATGTAAAAGGCGATCAGGGGGCGGCAGTCGCCGTCGGTGTCGATCTGGAGGAAGAGGTGGCGCGACTTGTCGGACTGGCGTTCCTTCACGCGGCGGAGGAGTTCCTTGTAATAGGGCAGGAGCATGTCGCGGATCATCGCGGGCGAGATCAGGGGGCCGTGGTTGTAGCAGTTGTCCTCCGCGAAAAAGATTTCGTCGAGCGTCACGAACCGCTGGTGGGCGGCGATGACGGCGTCGGCCAGCTCCAGCCAACGTCGCATGGCCGCCTCAATGAGGTCGGGCTGGTCGTGAAACGCGTAGAGGAGCTCCTCGGGGCCCAGCATGGAACGCAGATACATGAAGGAACCGGCCACGTGCTGGGTGATCATTTCGCCGCGAGCGGCGGCGGCCTGCGCGGCGGCCATGCGCGCTTCGAGCCCTTCGTAACGGCGCGGGTCCTCGGGGTCGAGGCGCCACTCGGCGTGGGCCTTCCACGTTTCGAGATCCCTGACCGGATGCGTGAGATATTCCGGCATGAACCCCTGGCGTCGGCCTTTGAAATACAGGACTCCCCGCCCGGCCCAGTCCCGCTCGACCTCCGTCTCGCCGCGGTCCTCCAGGATTTCGACATCGAAGTGCGGGATGTAAGCCGGCTCGCACCACCCCAGTTCCCAAAGGCCGTGGCAACCGGAATCGTCGTAATGGAACAGTTCCCGGGCCTCCGGCGAGCCCTGCTCGATGTCGGGCATCCCCTGCCGCTTCCATTCCTCCCAGCAGTAAAAGCCGAACTCGCCTTTCAGGAACGGCGCGCCGGGCGTGATGGCGTAGGTGTCGCGTCGGCGGCGGGCGGCTTCGGTCCAGAGTTCGCGCGGCGGCAGCCCGGCTGCGGCGGATGACGGGGAGGGAGGTGTTGTCATTTCGGGTGTCATTTCGAGTGTCAGCAGATGCGCCCGCGCTTGCCGGCGAGCGAGTGGCCGACCGGGTTTTCGCCGACCCACCGCTCGTCGGCGGGCTCGGAAGCCGGCTGGTAGCGGGAGTCGGTGGAAAGCCGCACTTGGCCGGAGGGGTTGTCGAGGCTGGCGTGAACCGTGTGCATGGGGAATGTCAGCAAATCGCCCGCGCGGAAGGAGGCGGTCAGCCAGCGCCCGCCCAGTTTTTCGCGGAGGGACACCGGGTTCTCCGACAAGGCCCCGCTCCACTCCCACAGCTTGCAGCCGGACTCGATCGCTTCGGCGTGTCGTCCGTTCGTGCAGTAGGCGTCGACATCGCGGTCCAGATACGCGCGCAGCCGGTCCTTCTGCCTGTGCGAGCCTTCGAGGATCATGAGCCCGCCGACCTCGACCGGCACGTCGCCGATCGGCACCCAGGCGGTGTGGAGGCGGTCGCGGGTCCCGCGCCCCATGTAAACCACATCGCAATGCGGCTTGGTTCCCACGCCTGGCGCGACGGCGCGAAACCACGTGAAGTCGAAGTGGCGAACCTCCTCCCCGAAGAGGTCGCGGTAAAAGGCGATAAGCTTTCCCCGGTAGAGAAGGTTGTCGAGCGGAGGATTGCCCTCGCCGAGCGAGGGCGGGGATTGGAACGTCGCACCCTTGCGGGCGACCGCGAGCATGGGGTCGCTGCCCGGTTCGAGCAGCCCGCCCGAGGCCATCCGCTCCACCGCCGCGCGGCGCGCGGCCAGGACATCCTCCCGCCGGAAAAATCCCCGGACGAAAAGGTAGCCGTCCCCGCGCATCCGGGCGCGGAGGGCCTGCGGGTCGCCGAGCAGCGAAGCCGAACAGTCCAGCTCGCCGAAGGATTCCGGGCGGGTGTCGAGCTCCCTGCCTTGGGCGCGCGGGGCGAATGGAGAGGAAATCATGGGGAACTCTGTAATCCAAGACCCCGCACAATGGAATGGACCACACGGGAAAAAACATGTAGATTTTGGGAATTATGGAAGAGCGCCTGAGGACTGGACCGGACCGCCTCAACCGCCATGAAACCCTGTTGGGAAAAATTTCTATGGCCGGATGCATCCGCGGGAGCGCTGGAGTCTCATTCACATCCATGCGTATTTTGGGAAGTTACGCCCTGGTTTACCTGACCGATGGCAGCGGGCGGTATCAGATGCGCGGGCAGCCGCCGCTCCGTTGCCGGGCGGGCGACCTGCTGGTGATTTTCCCGGAGATCGCGCACGGTTACGGGCCGGAGGCGGGCGGGCGTTGGAGCGAGATCTACGTGGTTTTCGAGGGGGAGGTCTTCGACCTGTGGCGGCGGCTCGGGATCCTGACTCCCGAGCGGCCCCTCCTGAGACTGCTCCCGGTGGGGCACCACGCGAAGAGCCTCCGGCAACTCGCCATCGGGCGGGGGGACGACGACCCCGCCCGCCAGCTCGACCGGGTCTGCAAGTTGCAAAGTTTCCTCGCGTTGGCGCTGGCGAGGAGTCCCGGCGGCAAGAGGGGGCCGGAGGCCGCCGCTTGGCCGGAATGGGTCACCGCCTCGGCGGAGCGGATGGAGGCGGATGTCACGGCCCCGCTGGAAGCCATCGCCCGCGGCGCGGGGTTGTCCTACGAATCGTTCCGGAAAAAATTCCGGGCGATCACCGGCGTTTCTCCGGCCCGTTACCGGAGCCGGATTCTGATTGATCTGGCGCGAAAGATGATCTACGAGGAGCGCCTCTCGAACAAGGAACTGGCCGACCGCCTCGGGTTTTGCGACGAGTTCCATTTCTCCCGCCGGTTCCGGGAATCCACCGGCGCGACGCCGGGCGAATTCCGCCGGTCTTTGCCCAAAGGAGCCCAGCCCGAAGACGCGATCCGCATGAGGCGGATGGCCGACGCAAAATGAGCGATTTCAGTTCCCACTTCATGCCGACTGCCATAGCCCTTCGAGCATGAATCTGGGCCAAGCCTGCGGTCCGGGATCGGGCGTGACGGGCGGCTAACTCTCCGCCCCCCGCCCTTTCTGATGCTGGTCGTCGAAGTTGAGGTAGGTGTAGAGGGTGAGGCTCCTTTCGTAGTCGTCGAGGAGGCGCATCGCCTCGCTGGGCTTGAGACGGTCGGTTTTGATCGCCGCGTCGGTCTGGGCCTTCATCCGGCGGGCCAGCTCGTTCACGTCCCACTGGGTGAGTGAGAGGACCTGGCCGACCGTGCTTCCGGGCAGGACCTCTTCCACGTAATAGCCGGAATCCTCGTCCTCATCGAGGTAGATGTGCATCTCGTTGACCCGCCCGAACAGGTTGTGGAGGTCGCCCATGATGTCCTGGTAGGCCCCCGCGAGAAAGATGCCGATGTAGTAGGGCTGGCCGGGTTTCCAGCGGTGCAGGGGCAGGGTTTCTTTCACGTCTTGGAGGTCGACGAATTTCGAGACCTTTCCGTCCGAGTCGCAGGTGATGTCCACGAGCGTGGCGTTGCGGTCGGGAAGCTCGTTGAGCCGGTGGATCGGCATCACCGGAAAAAGCTGCCCGAGCGCCCAGTGGTCGAGGAGGGATTGGAAGACTGAGAAGTTGCACAGGTATTGGTCGCCGAGCGCGACCTCCATCTCCTTCACCTCCTCCGGGATGTAGCGCATCGTGCGGAACATCTCGACGATCGACTCGGCGATCTGCCAGTAGATCGTCTCGACGCGGGCCTTCGCCCGCAAGTCGAGCATCCCGAGGTCGAACATCGACTGCGCGCGCTCGCGGATTTCATGCGCGTCGTGCAGGTTTTCGAGGCGGTTCTTTTTGTTGAGATCGTTGCGGATCTCGAGGATGTCGCTCACGATCTGCGGGTCGTCCGGGGCGGGCACCACCGGCTCGCTCCGGCTGTTCTTTTCGATCGATCCGAACGTCTCGACGACCAGGACCGAATGGTGGGCGACGATCGCGCGCCCGCTCTCGCTGACCAGTGTCGGGTGCGGCACGGACTCCGAGTTGCAGACTTCCATCACCGTGTAAACGATGTCGCGCGCGTATTCGTTGAGGGAGTAGTTGGTCGAGCTGTCGAAGCTGGTCCGGGAGCCGTCGTAGTCCACCCCCAGCCCGCCGCCGACGTCGAGGTAGCCGGGCGCGTGCCCCATCTTCGAGAGCTTCGCGTAAAACCGGGCCGCCTCGCGCGTGGCGCGCTTGATCGTGCCGATGTCGGGCACCTGCGAGCCCACGTGAAAATGGACCAGGTTGAGGCAGTGGGCCAGCCCGGCCGCGTGGAGCATGTCGCTCGCCTCGACCAAGTCCGCGGTCGAGAGCCCGAACTTCGCGTTCTCCCCGCCGCTGGTCGCCCACTTGCCCGCCCCTTTGGAAAGCAGTCGCACGCGGAATCCGATCATCGGCTCCACGCCCATTTCCTTCGAAACCCGGAGCACCTGGACAAGCTCCTCCAGCTTCTCGACGACGAGGATCACTTTCTTCCCGAGCTTTCTTCCCAGCAGCGCGTTCTCGATGAAACTCGTGTCCTTGTAGCCGTTGCAGATGAGGAGGCTTTCGGGGTCGGAGTGCAGCGAGAGCGCGGCGAGGAGTTCCGGCTTGCTGCCCGCCTCGATGCCGAAATGCCAGGGCTCCCCCGCGTCCATGATCTCCTCGACCACTTCGCGGAGCTGGTTCACCTTGATCGGAAAAACCCCGCGGTAGACGCCGCCATACCCCATCTCCGCAATCGCCTCCGCAAACGCCACGTTGATGATCTCGACACGGTCGCGGAGCAGGTCGTGGAACCGGACCACCAGAGGGAATTGCAGCGAGCGCGAACGCGCCTCCCGCACGATCTCCATCAGGTCGATCTGCTCGCCGTTGCGCTTGGGTTTGACCACAACATGGCCGTCCGGGTTGATCCCGAAATACCCCCCGCCCCAGCGGTCCACGTTGTAAAGTGCGAGGGCGTCCCCGCTTTCAAAATTCGACATCGGGCGTGAGTTTAGAAGTTGATGGCCATGATCTGGCCCTGGCTGACCGCGTCGGCCTCCTCCTCGGTCATCCAGCGCTCGGCAAAGCGAGGGCCCCAGGAATCGGACACGGCGACTTCGCCGGTTTTTTCGTTGTATCCGACAATCATGCACATGTGGGCCTGGTTGACATCGGTGGGAAGTTTTTTCGCCGCCTTGCGGGCGGGCTCGAGCGATTTTTTCCATTCCAGGGGATCGGTCATGGCCGCGCGGCGGTCCATGCGGGAGTTCAAGTCGGCATTCACGGAATCCATCGAATACATCGCCCACATCAGCGGGAGCCCCTTGTCGATGTATTTCTCCACGGTGCGGACCGAGAGCCTGCCGTTCTCCGGATCGAGCCTGCGCCCGCCCCGGACCACGGATTCCCGGGCACCGTCGACAATGGCCGCGATGTTCGTCCCGCCGCCGGCTCCGGTCGCTCCGGCCATCGCCAGGACATACATGTCTGCGGGGATCGCCATGTAGCGCATCACTCGTTCCCACGTCGCGGGGACGCAGTATCCTTTCGGCCCCTGGTCGACCATCGGCATGTCTTTGAGGATCACATCCCCGTTCGGCCGCCTTTCCACACGGGAGAGCAACCGCGCCCTCAACTCGGCATCGGGAACCCTCGACTTGCCGTGGGCGTCCGCCACATCGACGGGAAGAATCCGCAGCGCGACATACTCATCCCGCGGTGCCGCGAGCAGGATCGCGTGGCCGTTCCAATCCCAGCGCCGGACGAACTCGCGGGTCTGGCTTCCCTGCCCGAACCTGTCTGCGGACGGCGCACCGAGCAGCGCGGTCAGCGCGGCGGAGATCGTTCCGGCATCCTTCTGAATCGTGGCCCTGAAATCCCTGACCTGCTTTTTCATCTCCCTCGCCGCCTTCGCGTTGCCTGCGCCCGCCCCGGCCTCCACCGCATCGCCTTTGTTGGCAAACATCAGCGAAAGGCGGGCGGTCAAACCGTTTTCGCCATAGAGGGCCACGGAGTAGGGTCTCGCCCCGAGCACCAGATCGGGCGGGCGGGGATATTTCCGGTAGCTGGAGTCGGTGGACGTCTTCGATTCCTGCGGCCAGCCCAGGCGTGCGGCAGCCGCTGCGGCGTCGTCATCCCACAAGTTGTCATCCGCCCAGACCGGGATTCCAAAGGCGGCATCCAGATCTTCGAACGTCGCTGCGGAAACCGGGCCGAGCAGCGCGAAAACAAAAAGAATGGCGGGTAAGATCCGGTCGAACATTTGCAAGCCCACACTTGCATCCCCTCGTGCCCGCCATATCAAGCTTTTTCCTAAGCGTCCCGATCTTCGAAGGCGGCTGGGGGGATGGCGGAAACGCCACCGGCAGAGCGTAGAAACATTCCATCCCACCCAAATCCGCGCGTAAGGGAAGAAATGAGAGGGAGGGCGAAGCTCCGTCCTGGGAGGGCGAAGCTCCGTCTGAGCCGTAATAAATGGGCTCTCGGAGGTTCGTCCTCCCATCGTTGGCGTGACGCGCGGATTTGGGTCCCATCGCGGGGCTTGATCCAGCACGGTGACTCGGATTATCCCATGCGTGTGTTTTCCCGTCTGTCGAAGCCCCCTTTGGTCGAAGCCGCGATTTTCTGTGTCGCGATCTTCCTGCGCCTCTGGCTGATCGAGATCAAGCCGCCGCATTTTGACGAGGGGGTGAACGGGTGGTTTGCCGATCAGATGACGGCGAACGGGTATTACCGCTACGACCCGACAAACTACCACGGGCCGCTGCATTTCTACGCGGTTTTCCTGTCGCAGACGCTTTTCGGGCGGCATCTGTGGGCGCTCCGGCTGCCCGCGATCATCGCGAGCGTCCTCTGCGTGTGGGCGATCCTGAGGTTCCGGGAATTCTTCGGGAGCCAGACCGCCAGGCTCTCGGCCCTCGCGATGGCGGTCTCGCCAGCCTATGTTTTTTACGGGCGCTATTCCATCCACGAGTCCTGGCAGGCGCTCTTTTCGATCCTGCTTCTGTGGGGCCTCCTGGGCCTTTGGAAATCCGGCGGACGCCGGTATTTTTTCACGGCGGTCTTTTCGGTGGCCGGGCTGGTCTTGACGAAGGAGACCTACCTGATCCACGCGGGGGTTTTTTTCCTGGCCGGCCTGGTGCTGTGGGGCTGGCAGCGCCTCCTGCCTTCCCGCCCCGCACTGCCGGTGGCCAAACAGCTCTGGACCCGCGACGACCTGATCCTTGCCTCCGGGCTCTCGGCCCTCGCAATCGTCTTTTTCTACTCCGGAACTTTTCTGGATTTCCCCTCGTTGAAGGGCCTCTACCAAACATTTTCCGCGTGGTTTCAAACCGGAGTCCAGGCGGCCGGCCACGAAAAAACGACGTATCAGATCGGCCCGGTGAATTACTATTGGATCTTCCTCATGGCGCGCTACGAATGGCCCGCGCTGGCCGGTTTGGCGGCCTGCGCGCGCTATGTCGCGCCTTCGGATGCCCGCCTCCGCTACACGGCGATCATGGCGGGGGGTGTGCTGCTCGCCTATTCGATCATCCCCTACAAAACCCCGTGGTGCATCATTTCCATCCTCTGGCCGTTCTACCTGGTCCTGGGCGGGCTGCTCGGCGAGTGGGCGGAACTCTGGAAAAAAAGGTTTCTGCCCTGGCTCGTGATGGCTCCGCTGTTTGCGGGTTCGCTCGTTCTTTGCTGGCGGCTGAACTTCGAGAAGTTTGCCGATGACAAGGAACCTTATGTCTATGTCCAGACTTATCCGGAAATCACCCATTTCACCGGCCCTCTGCTTTCGCTCGCCGCCAAAGATCCCCGGAATTACCACATGGGCGGGCTGATCCTGCTCGAGAGCTATTATCCCCTCCCCTGGTTGCTCGGCGACTTCCCCCGCGTGGGATATTACAGCAAGGACCAGCCCCCATCGGATTGGAACGCCGGCTTCATCGCGGTCGAGAAAGCGCGCGAGGCCGAGGTCGAAAAGCATCTCACCCAGGCCTACTTCAAGCGCAACTTCCACCTCCGGAGCGCCCAGGAGGAATGCACCGCCTACTTCGCCGCGCAGGTTTTCAAAACCTATTTCGACGGCGGACCCGATTTCCAGCCCCAAAGCCAATGAAGGACGCCTGCTGAGCAGTTACACCGGATGAATGCAAAGAAATGATCGACTCGCTGCATTGGTGGGAGACCGGTCTCATTGTAAAGTCATCCCATGATCGCCGAATCCGCCGCCGCCTTCCGAACCCTCAAAAACGTGCCACTCCAGTCCGACCTTGCCATTGTCGGCGGCGGACTGGCGGGGACCTGCGCCGCCATCACCGCCGCGCGCCAGGGGCTGCGCGTCACGCTCCTGCAGGACCGTCCGGTGCTGGGCGGCAACGCCTCCAGCGAAGTGCGGTTGTGGGTTCTTGGCGCCACCTGCCACATGGGCAGCAACAACCGCTGGGCGCGCGAAGGCGGCGTGATCGACGAGATTTTGGTCGAAAACACCTTCCGCAATCCGGAGGGCAACCCCCTCCTTTTCGACACCATCCTGCTGGAGAAAGTCTTCGAGGAAAAAAACATCACCCTCCTGCTCAATACCGCCGTCTTCGAGTGCGCCAAGGACCCCGCCGACCCCGACCGCATCGCCTCCGTGCGCGGCTTCTGCTCACAAAATTCCACGCTCTATACGGTCGAGGCCCCGTTGTTCATGGATGCCTCCGGCGACGGCATCCTCGGGTTTCTTTCCGGCGCAGCCTTCCGCATGGGCGCGGAATCGCGCGACGAATTCGACGAACCCTTCGCGCCGGAGGGCGAGTTCGGCGCGCTGCTCGGCCACTCGCTTTATTTCTACAGCAAGGACGCCGGGCGTCCCGTCCAGTTCACCGCACCGAGCTTCGCCCTGCCGCACATCGAGGAAAAAATCCCGCGCTACCGCAATTTCAACGCGAAGGAACACGGCTGCCAGCTTTGGTGGATCGAATGGGGCGGACGCCTCGACACCGTGCATGAAAGCGAGACGATCAAATGGGAACTTTGGCGCGTCGTCTATGGCGTGTGGAATTACATCAAGAATTCCGGCAAATTTCCCGAAGCGGAAAACCTCACGCTCGAATGGGTCGGCCACATCCCCGGCAAACGCGAAAGCCGCCGCTTCGAAGGCCCCTACATGCTTTCCCAAAGCGACGTTGTTCGCCGCCGCCACCATGACGACGCGGTGGCCTTCGGCGGATGGTCCATCGACCTGCATCCCGCCGACGGCGTGTTCGCCCAGTCCAAGTTCGACGGCAGCCACCATCTGCACTCGAAGGGACCCTATCAAATTCCGTTCCGCTGCTACTACAGCCGCAACATCAGGAACCTCTTCCTCGGCGGACGCATCATCAGCGCTACGCACGTTGCCTTCGGTTCGACGCGCGTGATGGCCACCGGTGCCCACGGCGGACAAGCCGTCGGCATCGCCGCCGCCCTCTGCCGGAAATGGGATTGCCTGCCGTCCGACCTTTCCGCCGATCCGGCCAAAATCCGCGAACTGCAACTGCGACTCCTGCGCACCGGCCAGCATTTCTGGGGTCATGCACCCAAAGATCCCGACGACCTGGCCCGCACCGCGCAGGTCACGGCCAGCAGCACGTTCCAACTGGCCGGCCTGCCTGCCGATGGCGAACTGTGGGACACGAAAGAATTCCCTCTCGCGCAACTCCTGCCCCTGCCCGCCGGACGGGTGCCCAAGATCACGCTGACGCTTGCCTTGGAACGGGACACCGAGATGACCTTTGCCCTGCGCGGAGCCAGCCGTCACGACCACCACACACCCGACGTGCTCCTGGCAGAACAAACCCTGCGTCTTCGAGCAGGCGAGGCCGTCGAGGCCGTGCTGGACTTTGGGGTGACGCTGGAGGAAGCCCGCACGGTCTTTCTCTGCCTGCCCAAGCAGCCGGGCGTGGCCGTGCGCTGCTCGCGCGGGATTGTCACCGGCCTGATGGCGTTGTCCAACCGCCGGGACGAAAAAACCAGCGACGTGGGCGGCGAGGATTTCCCGATCTACAGCCCGCGCCGCCGTCCGCTGGATCAAAATTTCGCGCTCCGCATCGATCCGCCGCTCGATTTGTTCGGCGCAGCGAACACGGTCAACGGCGTGGACCGTCCGACCCACCAGCCCAACGCCTGGCTGGCGGACCCCGCCGATCCCGCACCACGCCTCACCCTAACATGGAAAACCCCGCAAACCCTGCGCCGGATCGACCTCGCCTTCGACACCGACTTCGACCACGCGCTGGAGTCCGTCCTCATGGGCCAACCCGAACGCGCCGTGCCGTTCTGCGTGAAACGCTACCGCATCCTCGGCGACGACGGAAAACTCCTGCACGACTGCGCGGAGAACCACCGATCGCGCAACACCGTCCGCTTCTCCGAACCCGTCACGACTTCGGTTTTGCACATAGAGATTCTGGAGATGCAGCGCCCCGGCGTGCCGCCCGTTTTGTTCGGCGCACATGCCTACGCGGAAGATCATTCATAACGCATTTTGAACAGGAGGTAACGGAGTCCCAAATCCACAGGCCAACGATGGGAGGGCGAACCTCCGAGTGAGCCCATTTATTACGGCTCAGACGGAGCTTCGCCCTCCCGGGACGGAGCTTCGCCCTCCCTCGCGTTACCGACAGGTCGTCGATCCGCTCCCCTCTCATTTCTTCCCTTGTGTGCGGATTTGTGGGAGTGAACAGAGATGGGAAAAATTTCCAATCCTTCCCAGATAGCTCTGCAGCCTCCCGTGTCAATGGGGGCTCCGCCCCGCCCTGTCGCTAATACGACTTCGCCCAAACCACGCGCTGTTTGCTGGGGTCGCCGCTGAACGGGCAGGTGCCCGGTTCCGGGGAAGCCTCGAAGGGGATGCAGCGGATCGTGACCTTGAGGTCGTTTTTGATCTGTTCCTCGACGGCGGGGCTGCCGTTCCAGTGGGCGAGGGCAAAGCCGCCATGAATTTCCGGCTTGGGCGCATTCTTGGGCGTGAAGAAGGCATAGAAATCGTCTTTGGAATCGAACGGGCGGAAGTTTGCCTCGCGGAACGCGGTGGCGCGTTCGAGAAGTGAGGCTTGGATTTCGTCCAACATCGCGGGAAGGCGCGACGGGATCCCGTCCGTGGGGAGGAACTCCTTTCCCTTGTGCGGGCGGTCCCGGCGCGAGACCGCCGCAGTGCCCTGCGCGAGGTCGCGCGGTCCGATCTCGATGCGGACCGGCACACCCTTTTTGATGAACTCCCAGCTTTTGACGCCGCCTCCGAGATCACGGGTGTCGACCTCGACGGCGACCGGCTCGCCATGATACGTGGCAGCCCGGATCGCTTTCGCGAGGTGCTCCGCAGCTTCCAGCACGGCCGCCTTGGAATCTTCTTTCGGCGTGATCGGGATGATGACCACATGCGTGTGGGCGATGCGCGGGGGCATGACGAGCCCGTCGTCGTCCGAGTGGGCCATGATCAGCGTTCCGATCAGGCGCGTGCTGAGCCCCCAGCTTGTCGTCCACGCGTGCTGGACGGTCCCGTCGCGACCCTGGAACTGGATCCCCGCCGCCTTCGAAAAATTCTGTCCGAGAAAATGCGAGGTCCCGGCCTGGATCGCCTTGCGGTCCTGGACCATGGCCTCGATGCAATACGTGCGCAGGGCACCGGGAAACCGCTCGCTCTCGCTCTTCTCGCCGGTGAGAACCGGGACCGCGAGAAAGTCGCGGGCGAATGCCTCGTAAACCCGCAGCATCTTCATCGTCTCGACCTCCGCTTCCTCCCGCGTTTCGTGGGCGGTGTGCCCCTCCTGCCAGAGAAATTCCGCAGTCCGCAGAAACAGGCGCGGACGCATTTCCCAGCGAACGACGTTCGCCCACTGGTTCAGCAGGATCGGCAGATCGCGCCAGGACTTCACCCAGCGCGCATATGCGGCACCGATGATCGTCTCCGACGTGGGGCGCACGACGAGCGGTTCGGCCAGCTCGCCCGCAGGCACAAGCTTCCCGTCTTTGACCTCGAGGCGGTGGTGGGTGACGACCGCGCATTCCTTGGCGAAGCCCTCGACGTGGGCGGCTTCCTTCTCCAGGTAACTCAGCGGGATGAAGAGCGGAAAATAGGCGTTCTTGTGCCCGGTCTCCTTGAACATTTTGTCCAGGACCGCCTGCATCCGCTCCCAGAGTGCAAACCCCCACGGCTTGATGACCATGCATCCGCGCACCTCGGAATTCTCGGCCAGATCCGCCGCGCGGATGACCTGCTGATACCACTCCGGAAAATCCTCCTCCCGCTGCGGGGAGATCGCGCTCTGTTGTTTCTCGCTCATGGGAACCGCCAATGTTTGCGGCGGCGGCGGGGCCGTAAAGACCTTTCTTGAGGATTTTGTCGGCAATCCGCCAGCCGAACGGGCCAGCGCCTTGTCCCCCGTCCTCAGCGAACGCTTAATTTGCTTGCCGCGCATGGAAAACCACGCAAAGTAAATTTCGTGATCGTTGACATGGAGATTCCCGCCGATGCGTTTCAGCCCATTTGCCTGGTTGGCAGCCATGCAATATTGCAGGCTTGCCAAACCGGCTTACAATCTCAAAAATCAGCCGTCGAAAAATCGACGCAACTCGTTAAATATAATTTAGTTGGTGAGGTGGCTGAGTGGTCGAAAGCAGCGCTTTGCTAAAGCGCCGTAGTCCAAAAGGCTACCGAGGGTTCGAATCCCTCCCTCACCGCGCTTTTTCCATCCCCTATTTTCCCTCTGGAAACCGCATGGATAAAGGCTCTGCTGGCAACATCTGAATTTTACCCGAGTTGGGTCAAATTGGATCGTGTGGGGAGAAATTTGTTGCGAATGCTGCGAAAATCTTCGTCCTGATTGCCCCTCCTCGCAACCGCCCCTCTCCCTGCGTTATATAAACCTGAGCGAGCCTTGGCTAGCTCCCCGGTGGGAAATGTTTTCCGTCCGGGTTCACCGCAACACCAACCCGGAGACGATTATGCCCCGCAAGGGATATTACTCATTGCCTCTGCGGAGGGATCTGGTCAAGCGCCTGTATTTCGCAGCCAAGGATCTGCGCGTCCCCATGACGGTCCTCAACGACCGGCTCATGGAGGATTCGCTTTCCCGCATCTGCGAGGCACCGGCCAAGATCATCCCTCTCCACAGAGACACCAACCAGGACACGGCTTCCGCCGCTGCCTGAAACCACCAACCAACTCGGCACGAGACCAGCCCGGCATCACGCCGGGCTTTTTTGTGCCCACAGCCGGCCTCGCAGCCGCACGGCACCGCCCCGCCGCCAATACGCGAACGGAGGTGCCCGGTGATCGCGCTCGCGCCTCCGGCAAGGAAGCTGGTGGTCCCTGACCCGACCGAGCACCTGACCAGCGTGGTCTCCGCCTCTCGGCTCACCGGAACGAAACCCAGCTCACGGCCTACGGCGTCCTTTACCGGGAGGCCACGGGCAAGCAGGAGTCGGGCTTCGAGCTCCACCACTTGGTCAAAACCAAGACGCCCAAGCTCGTCGTGAGCGAGGCCCCGGCAACCACCGAGGCCCAGCGCACAAAACTCTTCCGCCTGATCGAGTCCTACGTGGACGGAGTCGAGCGGGAGGACTACGTGCCATCGCCGGGCTTGCAGTGCGCCGCGTGCGAGTTCTTCAATGAATGCACGGTCTGGAAGGGAGGCGGGGCATGAGAAAGCTCATCCTCATTCTCCCTGCTGCTGTTGCCCTCACCGGCTGCGGTAGCAACGCCCCCGACTTCGGTCCCATCGGGGCCGGCCTGTCGGTGATCGGCTTGGGCATCGTCATCGGCGCCCTGATTCTCGCGATCTTCCGCAAAGGGGGTGGCGGGGATGATTGACCTGCTTCAGCTCCTGCGCGTCATCCTGCCGGTGGTGGGCATCCTGCTCGTCCTGCTGGCAGTCGTAACCCTGCTTGCCTCGCTGGGAAGCATTGACGGCCCGCGTGTTTCCTAGTAAGTTTCCTAGTATGGAATCCCTCGAATATCTGCTGAGCCGCCCAGAAGGCAAAACACTGGAATTCAAGCGTGATCTGAGCTCGCCGGAGAAGATACTGCGGACGCTGGTGGCATTCGCCAATGGGGCCGGGGGTATTCTTGTCGTGGGCGTAGAGGATGGCAGCAAGTCGGTGGTTGGGGTTGCCAATCCCACGAAGGAGGAGGAACGGTTGGCGAGCTTGATATGCGATTCCATTCATCCTCCTCTTGTGCCGGAAATTTGCCTGCTGCCTTGGCGGAGCGTTTCCGTGATTGCTGTCGAGGTCTTCCCCAGCGGGTTGAGGCCGCATTATCTCAAGGCGAAAGGAGTCCCCGGAGGGGTTTATCTTCGGGTCGGCTCAACAAACCGGTCGGCCGATCCCTCGCAGGTGCAGGAACTGCAACGATCAGTCCTCGGGCAGACATTCGATGAACTGCCCATGTCGGAACTCGACTCGGAAGCGATCGACTTCCGAGCAGCTTCCGAGTCCTTTGCGCCTAAAAGGAAAATGGCAAAGAGCGACCTGAAAACATTGCATCTCGTCGTCCGTCACCAAGGAAGGGACACCCCCACTGTGGGAGGAGTTCTTCTTTTTGGCAGGAATCGACGGGAGTTTTTCCCGGAGGCAACTGTCAAGGCAGCTCACTTTGCTGGAAATGACCGGACGCAGATCATCGACTCAGAGGAGATTGACTGTGCCCTGCCTACGGCCGTCGAGGAAGTGTTGCGATTTGCCAGAAAAAACTTGGCCAAAGCGACGAAAATATCCGGAAGCCGCCATAGCGAAACCTGGGAATTTCCCCTTGTCGCATTGCGCGAAGCCATTGCCAACAGCTTGGTTCATGCGGACTACGCCCTGAAGGGGAATCCGATCCGATTTGCCATTTTTGAGAACCGTATCGAGATCGAAAATCCCGGCCTCTTGCTCCCCGGACTGACAACGATGGATATGCAGCGAGGCGTTTCGAGACTGCGAAACCGGGTGATCGGCCGGGTTTTTCACGAACTCGGACTGATCGAGCAGTGGGGGAGCGGAATTCAAAGAATGAATCAAGAGTGCCGGAGCGCGGGCTTTCCCCTCCCACTTCTTGAGGAATTGGGGCAGAGTTTTCGGGTGACATTCAGCCGGGCCAAATCTTCCCCTTCCGAAATTGATGCCAAGGACGCAAGAATACTCGAGATCATAAAGATGACTCCCGGCCAGACAACGGCACGGATTGCCACCCAGATTGACCTCACTCCACGTGCGACACGGGAGCGGCTCTCAAGGCTTGTGGAAGCTGGAAAAATCTCCGTCGTTGCGACCAGTCCGCGCGATCCCAAGAGGGCGTTTTATCCGGTTCAAGCCTGAGCATTGTTCGATGAAATGCTCAGGCTGTCATTGTGCGGAGAAACCACGAGTGTTCCAGACGGTATCGCTGCGGTTTTGATGGCATCCCGGATGGCATCTCCGATGCACTTCTGTACGGTCTTTCTCATGGGCCGTGCCCCCAGCGTTTTGTGAATACCCCGGCGGACCAGAAACTCGAACGCCGGGTCGGAAACCGTCAACTCATATCCCTTCCCTCGCAGCCGTTCGATTTCTTCCGCAATGACGAGGCGACCGATTTCCCGTTGCGTATCCGGGGAAAGGGGGTTGAAAACGATTTTCTCGTCGAAACGTCCGATCAACTCCGGGCGAAAGATTTGGTGTGCCTTGATATGCGCGCACAGGTCGCCCTCCTCGAAGCTCGCAAAGATATAGTCGGATGGCCGCTTGCAAATGCGGGTAACGACCGCGCGGGCGGCGAGGTCCGGGGTGAACTCGGCTCCGTTTGTGCTCATCTGCCAGATGAACCCGCAGGTGTCGACAGTGATGTTGCGACTGTACGACGCCCGGCAGGAGACCCTCCCCGCCCCACGTATGGCTTCTTCAAGAATGCTTGAATCGATGGGGCCGCGTATATTGGAAAGGCAGATAAAGGGGCGGCCCTTTATCATTTCCTGGGACAGCTTCTCGTCAAAGCTGCCAGCGCCACCCTTGGGCGGGGTGATCGCAGTCGGAAGTTCATTGTAGATCGCCGCGTGGCACTTGTGCAGGAGGTTCTTGCCGCTCTGAGGCGCTGCCGCCTCGGCGACATCAAGCGGGAAGTCGCCCTGAATCAACCCGCCCATACGCAGCGTCGGCGATAGAGCCCCCGCAATGGCGCGAGCTTTGTCGGCAAGGGTGTTGAATTCAAAGTCCTGGTGGATCAGCAGGAGCGCTCCAACAGCCGCCTCAAAGGACACCTCCGGGACCTTCCCCCCCGACGTGATATAGGTGCCGCCATTGAACTTGTGGTAGCCCTGCGTGAGGATTTTGCAATTCGATCCCTCCTGGATGAGCACCGGACAGGACACGATATTTCGGATCCGGGGAAGATGCTTGGTCGCCGCAGTTGATTTCAGCAGTATCTCCATGCTGGAAACCGGCATTGTCACTGTCCTCCAGCGCGGCTCCTGTTTGCCGGCCTTCTTGTTCTCCGAAGCCTCGAAGCGCGCGATGCGGAAGCCTTGCTTTTTCGCAATTTCCTCCAGCACGCTCACGGCCTTCTTCTCCTCCAGCGGCCTCAGCTCGTGGCCTCCCAAGCGTTCAGCGAATCAATCCCGGAGGAACTTGCCGTATTTTTTCCGAATGGCCGCCGTCATGGGCTGGAACCCGTTTTTGCGCAAAATGCGTTCGCATTCGGCTGCAGGAAAGGAATCTTCCTTTTGCGGGATTTCCACAAACGGGAGTCCGGCATCAGTTTTCCCGAAAGAAACGGATATGTTCCTCTGCGTTGGTTTTGAAATCAGTGATGGCATTTTGAAAGACCTCCCTTCTACTTGAATCGAAAAACCACTGTTTTGCAAGCGTTCCCCCCTTGATTCCGAGAATGTCCTGATGGGGGGTCCCATGCGCGCAGTCGTACCTGGCGACGCAATACACCTTGCCCCCGATCTCCGCCAGGAGGACGACCCGGAAGGAAACCGACTCTCCGCCGACCGTTTGATGCCATGCCAGAATCAATGCCGATTCGAGCCACACAAAAAATTCTTTCTCAGGCATGGGGCGGTGAAGATACCTCTCTCTTCTCGTCATGGGAATGACGTTTTTGCCAGCCGGAGCGCAATTCCAAAGACTCACGTTGCCTGCGTCACTGGCAAAGACATCGGGCGGTATCTTCTCGAATGGTCGAACCTTGCTTGTCTCAACGATACCGTTGCACAAAGCGGAGGCTGTTGGGATGAAGCGAAACATAGCCGTTTGCGCTTGTCTGAGAAGTGATGACGCGATCTTGTTTCTGTCCAAATCGACCGATTGGCATTTCACAGATCGGAATTCTTAAATCGCCTTTTGTTTCATTTCTGGCATTTTATTCTATCTTCCGTTACATTCATGACTATGCCAAGGCGATTAAGAGGGATTTCGTTACCAGACCAACATGGGGAGGTCGTCGTTTCGCGAGATGACAACCGCGTTGCGATTCATCGCGCCGTCCGGGTCGGCAAACTTCGAAAAATCGCTCCCCGAATCTATACGACAAACTTGCAGGATTCGCCCGAGAAAATCGTCCGGGTCAATTGCTGGGCAATTGCGGGTGCCCTCTTTCCTCACGCTCTTATTTCAGATCGCACGGCATTGGAGCAGAGACCAGCCACGGATGGGTCCGTTTTCCTCATCACAAGCAGCCGATCCACCGATTTGGAACTTCCAGGCATCACTTTCCGCCTGCGGCGCGGACATCCTCCCATTGAAGGATACGACATGCCTTTTCTGGCTGGTCTTTGGATGTCCTCGCAATCGAGGGCGTTGATGGACAATTTGCGCCCCACACGGCAGCGCGGTCGCATTCGGGGTACTCTCACCAGACAGGAACTTGAGGAATTCATCGACAAAATGCTTCGTAACAGCGGGGAGGCGGTCCTCAACAAATTGTGCGATCAAGCCCGGGAAATCGCTCCGCAACTCGGGATGGAGGACGAAGCTCAAAAATTGTCCGCGATCGTCGGGGCGATGATGGGAACAAAAGATGAGTCCCTGTCATCGGATCTCGGCATGTCGCGTTCCAAGGGGATTGGATACGACCCTGACCGGTTGATTCTTTTCGAGGATTTGAGAGCCTCGCTGGCTTCGCATCCATTCGCAGACCGATTGGCAAAAGCGGAGGACGCCTATTTTCCATTCTTTGAGAGCTACTTCTCGAATTTCATCGAGGGCACGGAATTCGATATCGGAGAGGCCTACGACATTGTTTACGAGGGGGCCATTCCCAAGGAACGCCCGGACGACGCCCATGATGTTCTTGGCACTTTTCGAATTGTTTCCGATCCCGGCGAAATGAGACGCACCGCCGGAAACGCCAAAGAGTTCGTTGAGATCCTCCGTTACCGGCACTCGGTGATCCTTGCAGGGCGGCGCGACAAAAATCCAGGCCAATTCAAATTGCAGGTCAATCGAGCAGGGGAGTCGCGATTTGTGGAACCCGATCTCGTTTTGGGAACGCTCCAACGCGGTTTCGAGTTGCTCCACACACTCCAGCACCCGATGGCCAGAGCCACCTATGCGATGTTTCTCATCGCCGAAGTGCATCCGTTCTCCGATGGAAATGGCCGGATTGCCCGAATCATGATGAATGCCGAACTGCAACGGGCAGGGCACGAACGGATCATGATTCCAAACGTCTATCGAACCGAGTATCTTCAAGCCCTCCGGGCGCTGACTCACAACCAGCGGACGAACGCTCTCATTTCGGTGATGGACTACGCGCAACGTTTCGTCGGCGAAATTGATTTTTCCAACTATGCGGAAGCGGTGAAACAACTTGCCGCCCGTCATGCCTTCGGAAGACCGGCAGACGCAATGGGAGGCGGCGACAAGCTGATCCTGGGACAACAATAACTTCAGAATTGTCGTCCCTGCGCCACGCAGTAGTGCCAGTCGGCGATTGCTTCGGCGGTTTTCTTATCCACGTTGATGCCCTTGATCTAACCCGTCTTTCTCAACTGGCGGCAAAAACCGACTATTTTCAGGGTTCGGAAGCCCGCGAGGGCGCATAAACACAAGGGGTAGGGTGGGAAAAGTGGTTGTAGTGAAGACTCACCCTCTTC
>JBAYTU010000061.1:0-20172 GCA_041675465.1 Terrimicrobiaceae bacterium
ACAGCCGGTCGACCTCGGCAAAAATGTTCCCGAGAAACTTTTTGCGCACGCCCGGCTCCGGTCCCTGGTCCAGGATTTCCGCGGCACCGCGGATCGAGGCGAGGGGCGTTTTGATTTCATGCGAAAGCGTGAGGGCCATCTCCTCGACGTAGGCTTTTCCCTCGAGCTTGCGCCGCATTTTTTCCAGCGCGCGGGAGAGGTCGCCCAGCTCGCTTTTCGTCCAGGTTTCCAGGCGGACCCCCGGCTCGCCGTCTGCCACCCGCTCCGCCTGCCGGGCCAGACCGGTGATGATTCGCGTGAGATAGGTCGAGAGCGCGTAGGAGACAAGGGTCGCGAGCGCGAGCGCCAGGAGGGCGGGAATGGCGAGGTCTTTGAGCGATCGGATGACGGATTTCCGGACGTCGGCGGTGGTCTTGATGACGCTGACGATGCCGAGCAGTTTTCCGTGCGCGAGAGGTCGAGCGCACGTCCATCCACGCAGGCCGTGAAGGATTCGCGGTCAAGGACCAGCCCGCCTTGCGGAGTTCCGTGGTGGCCGTTCGACCTGCGCGTGATCGCCTTGATCCTTGCCACCAACTCCCGTGGACTGAACGGCTTTGCCAGGTAATCGTCCGCGCCCAGCTCCAGCCCTACCACACGGTCAATCTCGTCGGTTCTGGAAGTGAGGAACAGGATGGGGACGGACGAGGACCTGCGGATCTCGCGGCAGACGTCAAACCCGTCCAGATCCGGTAGCCCGATGTCCAAGACAACGAAGTCCGAGGCACCGGCCATCCGCACCGCATCCCTGCCGGACGAGGTTTTGCACACTTCAAATCCCGCTCCCCGCAGCGAATATTCCAAGACATCCAAAATTCCGGGGTCGTCCTCGACGACAAGAACATTCATCCGACGCTCGGCATTTTGAACCACGGGAAGACACTAAAAGACGCCGGGCAAAAGAGGAGAGAAAAACCTGGGGCATCGGGTATCAACTCAAAAATAAAAGCAGACGGGATGGGGGGCTCCAGGGATTGACTTGAAACTCGGATTTCTCGATCTCCCGGGCGAGCTTTTCGCAGAGGGTGCAGAGGCTCGTTACATCAAGTCCCATGTGCCGCGGACCGAACCCGCGGATGTTCGAAGCTCCCAAGGCCAGCAACCTGCACGCCGGAGCAAGCCGCTTGCCGTCCTTCGGGTGATCGGGCCGGAGAAACTGCTTGCGGAGGTGGACGAACCCTCCGGCGATTTGGATGAGGCCCTTGTAGAATGGGGCATTGGAGTCTTTGCACTGAAGCCAAAGATGCTCGAGGACATCGTGGGCTTCGTAATACTCTCCCGCGTTGAAAAGGGGGAAGAACAGATCGTAGCAGGCGGGGCGGTTTCCTCCCGCGCCGTGCAACCTGACATGTTCCGCGATGCGGTCGTGCTTGTTCATGTCCAAGTGAACGGCTGCGCCGCCCGGAGAAAGGGGCCTGCCGCTAATCGCCGGGAGCGTCCTGCTCGAGCTTTTTCACACGCTCGAAGAGCAACTCGAGTTTGTTGAAAAGCGCCAGGTTGATTTTGTAGTCTTTGATCGGGCGCACGGGGGCCCCGATGACCACGGCCCCCGGCTTGACGCTCTTGGGGACGCCGGACATGGCCCCGATGATCGCACCGTCCCCGATTTCTATGTGGCCGTTCACGCCGACCTTCCCGGCGAGGGTCACAAAATTTCCCACCCGCGTGCTGCCGGAGATGCCGACCTGGGCGCAAAGGATGGAGTTTTCCCCGATGGTGACGTTGTGGGCGATCTGGACGAGGTTGTCGATTTTCGTTCCCCTGCGGATCCACGTGCGGCCGAATCGGGCGCGGTCCACGGTCGAGTTCGCTCCGATTTCCACGTCGTCCTCGATCTGGACAATCCCGGTCTGCGGGATTTTCCGGTGGGCTCCGTCCCGCAGCTCGTAGCCGAACCCGTCGGCTCCGATGACGACGCCCGGGTGGAGGATCACGCGGTTTGCGAGCGTGCAGCGCTCGCGGATTGTCACGTGCGGATAGAGCCGACAGTCCTCGCCAATTTGGACATCATGGCCGACATAAGCGTGGGCGGAGATGATCGAGCGGGCTCCGATTTTCGCGCCCGGTTCGATGACGGCATAGGGCCCGATAAAGACCCCCTCGCCAACCGTGGCCCCGGGGCCGACGAGCGCGGTCTGATGCACGCCCGGAACGAATGGGATTTCCGGTGGAACAAAGGTGGGCAGCAGCGCGGCAAATGATGCGGACGGATCGTCCACCCAGATCCGCAGGGGCGGGACGGCCTCGCCAAACCCGTGCGGGACAAGAACCGCCGTGGCGCGGGATTTCCGAAGCGACCTGAGATACCTCGGGTTCCCGAAAAACGCAAGATCCCCGGGGTTGGCATCGTCGAGAGATGCCAATCCGGAGATTTCCTGCGCGGCGGCCTGCGGGTCCACCCAGCCGCCTGTCCGGGCGGCCACCTCACCGAGCGTCATGCCCTTCAGGGAGCCGGGGTGGCCTTCGGCGCGTTCTTGTTGAGCGTGTCAACGATTTCCTTGCTGAAATCCAGGTCGTTGCGGGAGTAGATAAGGACCGGGATCTGGCCCATGCTCATGCCGGATTTGTCGAACACGATATCAAACCCGGTGGCTTTGACCTTCTCGTTCACAACCTTCATGATCTCGTCGATGATGTCCTTGCGCATGCGGACGAACTGTTCCTGGAGCTGGCGCTCGCGCGTCCCGCGGAACTCCGTGATTTCGCGGTCCAGATTGCGGGCGTCGTTGACCTTTTCGTCGCGGCTTTTTGTGGACTTGTCCTTCGCGTCCTTGCTGAGCTCGGGTTTTTCGAGATCGGCGTTGATCTTGTTGATCTCGTCCATGGCCTTTTTGAGGGTCTCCAAGCGGTCGTCGAGTTCCTTCTTGGCGGCTGCCCGGGCCTCGTTGAGCTTCGCCTCGGCATCTTTGGTTTTGTAATACTGGGTGAAGATGGAGTTCATGTCCAACGTGCCGATTTTGATCTGGGCGTTGGCAGACGGGGCGACGGCGAAGAGCGCCGTGGCCAGGACGGTTAAAGAGAGGATGGATTTTAGCATGTTGGTTTGTTGGTTGTGAGAGTCGATGAGTGTGGCTGATGGAATGAATCGGTCAAGTTTTGACCGTCACCTGGCCGATCCGTTCAAAATTGATAGCCGATATTGAAGTTGAATTTTCCGGGAGGACCGTTCCAGCTGTCGTAGATGACCGGGATGCCGTAGTCCACCCGGATCGGGCCGATCGGGAGATCGAGGCGGAGGCCGATCCCTATGTCCACATTGGTGTTTGTCGTGCTGAAGTCGCCGGAATTGACGTTGACGAAGCCCATGTCGCTGAACACGGCGCCGCGCACGCGGGAGACGATGGGGAACGTCATCTCGAACGTGAGATAGGCCAGCGAGTTGCCACCGATCGGGTTGGCATACTGGTCCACCGGACCGACCTCGCGGAAATTGAACCCGCGCATATTGTTCGCGCCGCCGAGGTAGAGGCGGTCGAAGATCGGCACCCCGCTGCCATAGCCGCCATCGACGGATGCCGTGTCGTCCCCCCACCCGTTCACGATGGCGATCTGCCCCTTGACGAGGAAGATCAGGTCGAACGGCAGCGAGAAATATTTCGAGGCTTCGAGCGAGATGCCGTAATCCTGCACGTCTCCGCCGAGGGGGCCGCCGGCGATAAATCCGGTCAGCTCCACGAGCTCGCCTTTCCGGGTGAGGAAAAGGCTGTCGCGCGTGTCCCAGACCAACGAGCCCGTGAACGCGCTCTTGACGTAGGTGCCTGCGGAATTCTCGATGACGGGCCCGGCATTTTCGTTGCCGTTGTAGCTGTCGCCAAACCCGTTAAAAAAGAAGTAGTCGCCGTTGTTGTTGGTGCTGTCGACGTCGTAGATCTTGATTTGTTCGATGCGGTATTCCAGGCGGGCGGAGAGCGCCCTCCAGATTTGTTTGCGGGCCTGGAAGGCGACGCCGAGGTTCGACTGGTTGTAGACGGCCGACAGGAAGTTCGCGTTCCGGTAGTATCCCTCCACGCCGACGGAAAGCTTTTGTCCGAGGAACCACGGCTCGGTCAGGGCCACGACGAAATCGCTTCGCTGGAGCCCGTATTGGCCGCGGATCCGGAACCTCTGTCCGCCGCCGGTGAAGTTGGGCCAGTTGAAGAGGTCGAAATTCGTCTGCTGGAGTTCGGCGAAGCCGAGCAGGCTGTCGATCGTGCTGAAGCCCACGCCGAAGTTGAACGATCCGGTGCGTTTTTCCTCAACGATCACGTTCAGGTCTTTGCGTCCGGGCACGATGGTGTCTGCCGGGGCGGTATCCACGCGGGAAAAGTAGTTGAGGTTTTCGAGCCGTTTTTTGCTGACATCCACGAGGGTGGTGTCGAAGACGTCGCCCGGTTTGACGGCCAGCTCCCGGCGGATCACGCGGTCCTGCGTGCGGGTGTTGCCTTGGATGTTGACGAGGTTGACGTAGGACTGGACGCCTTCATCCACCCGGTATGTCACATCGACGGCCCCCGGGCCTGCGGGCAGGACTTCCGGCGAGGCCACCATGTCCACGTATCCGCGGCCGCCGTAGAAATCCCTCAGAGCCTTGAGATCGTCGCCCATCCCCTTGGGTGTGAAAAGCTGCCCGCCGAGCATTTTCATACGCGAGAGGACCTCATCCTGCGAGGTGAGGTTCACCCCTTCGACCTTGACCGTGTTCAGGCGGTATTGCATGCCCTCGACGATGGTGACGGTCATTTCGACGCCGTTGCGCTGCACCGGGAGCGTCTGGATGTCGGAGACCTCGACATCGGCAAACCCGCGGTTCTGGTAAAGGGTTTTGATGGCCGCGCGGTCCTCCTCGACCTGGGCGGGCACGAGGCGCCCGCTCTTGGTGAAAAAGGAAAGGAGGTCCTCCGGCTTGGTCTTCATGACCTTTTTCAGGTCGCGGGAGAGGACCGACTCATTGCCGACGAAGGTGATGCGCTTGACGATCAGTTTCGGCCCCTCGTTGATCGAGTAGATGACTTTGGACCGGTTGTTGCCAGGAGCTTCCTGGATTTTGTATTGGACGTCGATCTCGGAGTAGTTCCTGTCCTCGTAAAGCTTGATGATCTTCTGGCGGTCGTCCTCGATTTTTTCCTCGCTGACGACGTCGCCGACTTTGGTTCCGATCTCGCGGCGGACGCGGTTCATGGGGATCTGCTCCGCCCCCTCGATCAGGATTTCCTCGATGACCGGACGGCCCTGCAGAAGCACCGTGACCTTGACGCCGTCTCCGAGGGGCTCGGCGAAGATGCGGACATTGGAGACGCCGCCGGTGGCATAGAGCGCGCGGATGTCCTGCTCGGCGGCCCGCTCGGTGTATGGCTGGCCAACTTTTGTGGCGAGGTTGGCGAGCACGCGTTCCTTGGAGATGCCTGGTGCCCCGACGTTTTCGACCGTGATGTCCCTGACCACGGGGCCGACTCCTGTCTGGGCGTTCGCCGGATGCAGGAGAGCGGAAAAAATCACCGGCAGCAAAATCGGCAGGTGTCGAAGGAAAAACGATCGGCGAAATGTCATGGTTTGGGCAGCATGCGGGGCGTTCTGCCCCGGAGCGGAACAAATGGCATGCCGGAAGTGCCCGCAAAGGTCAAGAAACGAATCAGGGGTTCGCAATCCCTTCTCGCCGGCGCACGGCCCTGATGTTAGGCTTCCGTGAAATATGGAACCGATTCTCACCTACAACGTCATCCCCAAACTCCCGCCCGAGCTCGAGCCGCTCCGGGAGATGGTCTACAACCTCTGGTGGACATGGGAGCCTTCGGCGAGGCGACTGTTCCGGTTTTTGGATGTCCCGCTCTGGGATGCCACGAACCACAACCCGCTGAGGATGCTGCAGACATGCCGCCAGGCGCGCCTGACCGAGGTCGCCGATGACGAGCATTTTCTCAAAGACCTCCACTCGGTCCATGCCCGGTTCCTTGCCTACATGGCGAGGAAGGACACCTACGGGAAACTCCGCCGGGAGACGACCCCTCTCCAGCATCCGGTGGCCTATTTCTCCGCAGAATACGGGTTCCACGAGTCCTTTCCCAACTATTCCGGAGGTCTCGGCATCCTTTCCGGGGATCACTGCAAATCCGCTTCGGATCTCGACCTCAATTTTGTGGCGGTCGGGCTCCTCTACCGTGACGGCTACTTCAAGCAGGAAATCAACAAGGATGGCTGGCAGGAAGCCGTGAGCCTCAACCAGAATTTCCACCACCTCCCGGTCCAGGAGGTCAAGCTCGACGGGACTCCGCTCAAGGTCCTGGTTTCCTTCCCCAACCGCGAAGTGCGCGCCAAGGTCTGGAGGCTCGCGGTCGGCAGGATCAACCTCTATCTCCTCGACACGATGCTCCCGGAAAATGCGCCCGAGGACCAGCTCATCACCGCACAGCTCTACGGCGGCGACCAGGAATTCCGAATGAGACAGGAAATCGTCCTCGGCATGGGAGGCTTCCGGGCCCTGCGGGCCATGGGAATCGAGCCCCAGGTTTTCCACATGAACGAGGGCCACTCGGCGTTCCTCGTGCTGGAGCGCATGCGGGAATACGTCCGGAACGAGGGGCTCGATTTCAGCTCGGCGCTCCAGGTCGTCGCCGCGTCCAGCATCTTCACCACCCACACGCCGGTCCCAGCGGGCAACGACGCATTCTCCCACGCCCTCATGGCAAAATATTTCGCCGAGTATCCCCAGCACGTGGGGATCACGTTCGACCGGCTGTTCGCGCTGGGCCAGGCGACCGCCAATCCCGAAAACACCTTCAGCATGACGGTCCTCGCCCTGAGAACCAGCCGGTTTGCCAACGGGGTCAGCAAGCTGCACGGGGAGGTCAGCCGCGGGATCTGGAAAAATGTCTGGAAGGACGTGCCGGAAATGGAGGTTCCGATCACGAGCATCACGAACGGGGTTCACATCAAGACCTGGGCCGCCGGAGAATTCCACGACCTGTATGAAAAATACCTGGGGAAAGACTGGGAGGACCAGCTCACCAACGCCGACTACTGGCGCGGCGTCATCGACATCCCGGACGAGGTCCTCTGGACCCTTCATCAGACGCTCAAGCAGCGCACGATCGATTTTCTCCGGGAACGGATCCACGCCCAGCGCCTCCGCAACGGCGAGCCCCCCGATCAGGTCCGGCACGCGAACAGGCTGTTGAACAGCGAAGTGCTGACCATCGGTTTCGCCAGAAGGTTTGCCACCTACAAACGGGGGACGCTCCTGTTCCGCGACCTCGACCGCCTCATCAAACTGGTCTCGAACCGCGAGCGTCCGGTCCAGTTTGTTTTCGCCGGGAAATCCCATCCCGCCGACGACGGCGGCAAAAAACTGATCCAGGAAGTCTACCGGCATTCGCGGGATCCCCGGTTCGAGGGCCGGATCGTGTTCGTCGAGGATTACGACACGAATGTCGGCCGACGACTTTCCCAGGGGGTCGACCTGTGGCTCAACAACCCGCTTCGCCCGCTCGAAGCCAGCGGCACCAGCGGGATGAAGCTCCCTCCCAACGGCGGCCTCAACTTCAGCGTGCTCGACGGATGGTGGCTGGAAAGCTGGAACGGCAAGAACGGCTGGGCGATCGGCCAGGAAATCACCTCCGGCCCCGAGGCGCTCCAGGACCAGGTCGACATCCAGAGCCTTTTTCACGTGCTCGAGAACCAGATCATCCCCCTCTACTACGCGAAGCCCGACGGGAAGCTCCCCCTCGCCTGGATCCAGCTCATGCGGGAATCCATGAGGACCGTCGTCCCGGTTTTCAACACCCACCGCATGGTCTCCGAATACAACGAACGCCTCTACGAACCCTCGGCCGCGGCCTTTGTCGCCCTCAGCGCAAACCATTGCTCCAACGCGGTCGCTCTCAGCAAGTGGAAGGCGGACATCCGGTCCCAATGGACGCAGATCCGCGTTCCGGATTACGAAATCGCCTACCAGATCCTGGACGGCAAAACGGCGAGGGAAATCTTCTACGTCGGCGAACAAATGACGGTCTCCGCCCATGTCCACCTCGGCCAGGTGAAACCGGACAACGTGAGGGTCCAGGCCTATTACGGGCTTGTCGACAAGAACCGGATCGTGGACGCGGCGTTCACGGATCTTGCAATGGAAAAACGCATCGATGACGGCAATTACCTGTTTTCGGGCCCCATCCCCGCGAGCGAGAGCGGAAGCTACGGGCTGAATGTTCGCGTGATCCCCACCCACCCGCACCTCACGCAGGACCACGAACTGCGCCTGATCACCTGGGCGAGATGAACACGGAAAAGCTTTTGGTTTTCAGTGATTCAGTGCTCGGGAAAGCATTGCGAATCGAAGACGTTCTGCGCTGAAAACCGAACCACCGAAAACCGAACCACTGAAAATCTCACTCTCCACGTGCTGGAATGCCCGCCGCCACAAAAACGGGCTCGCCCTGGTCGAGGAAATCCTCGCGCTGGGCTTCGGGCGCATCGAACTCGGCCACGGGCTGCCGGCCACACTGTTCGAAGGCATCCTGGAGGCTCGCAGGAAGCACCGGTTTTCCATCGGCAGCGTCCACAATTTCCTGCCCTCGCCGGTGGAGATCCTCGCGGACGATCCCGACTGCTACGAGTTCACCTCCCACCGCCCCGCCGACCGCGAACGGGCTGTCCGCCTGACACGCAGGACCATCGATTGGGCGGAAAAACTCGAGGCGCCTTTTGTGGTCGTCCACTGCGGGCGGATCCGCTCGCTCGATCTCACGGTGCCGCTCCGCAGGATGGTGGAGGACGGAAATTATCTGGACCGGGAATACACCCGCCGCAAGCTCGAAGCCGTTCAAAAGCGCGAGCGCGTCGCAGAGGTTTATATCCAGCGGGTCCTGGAATGCCTGACCGAGGTCGTCGATTACGCGGGCGCGAAAGGGGTCAGGATCGGGATCGAAAACCGCGAATACTACGAGGCCGTGCCGACCGAGCGCGAGCTGGTCGCGTTTCTCCGCCGCCTGGATTCCGCACACGTCGGCTACTGGCACGACTTCGGCCACGCCCAGATCAAGCACAACCTCGGGCTGATCGACCACCGGCAATGGCTGGAGACCGCCGCGCCACTCGCCCTGGGCTGCCATGTCCACGATGTCAAATGGCCGTTCCGCGACCACTGCGCGCCGTTCGCCGGGGAGGTCGATTTCGAAAACCTTCTTCCCCTCTTCCCAAAATCCTGCGTCATGGTATTTGAACTCTCTCCGCGCACGTCGGCGGAGGAACTCCGCTCCGCGATGGAACGGTGGACCAACACATTCGCCCGATGAAAAAATACCTTCTGCCCGCCGTCCAGATCCTGATCACCCTCGGCCTGCTGTGGTGGATATTCCGGGATCGCGAACAAAACGAAAAGATGCTGGAAGCGATCGGGAAGGCGAGGGCCGATGGCGGGTTGTGGTGGTTTCTTCCCGGCATCGCCGCCCTCGGGCTGGCGATCCTGCTCCAGACCCGGCGGTGGATCATCCTGCTGCGTGTCCAGAGCATCACGGTTTCCTTCTGGCGGGCGCTGCGGATCATGCTCTCGGGGATGTTTTTCAACCTCTTCCTGCTCGGCTCGACCGGGGGCGATGTCATCAAGATCTTTTTCATCATGCGGGAAGCCCCGGACAAGAAGGCGGGCGCGCTCCTGAGCGTCTTCATCGACCGGATGGTCGGCGTGCTGGCGCTGGCCACCGTCTCGGCGGTTGTCATCCTGGCCCGGTGGGGCGAGTTGTGGAACTCCGCGCGCATGGGCGTCCTCACCGTGGCGCTCATCCTGGGAGGATCGCTCGGGTTCATTGTCGCGGCGTGGCTTGTCGACCGCCTCAACCTCACCTCGAAACTTCCGCGCTGGCTCCCGATGCATGACAGGATGGTCGAGGCCGCAGCCGCGTTTTCCCAGTATGCAAAAGCCGGCGGGGCCGTGGGCGAAGCGTTCCTGCTTTCGCTCCCGGCCCATCTGCTGATCTTCTCGACATTTTATTTTGCCGCGAAAGCGTTCGGCGCGGGGCTCAGCCTGATCGGCGTGTTCTGCGTCATGCCGGTCGTCTCGACGGTGACAGCCCTCCCAATCAGCCTCGGCGGGGCCGGGGTCCGCGAGGGGCTGTTCATCACCCTGCTCGGCTCCCTCTACCGGACCCCAAAGGAAATCGCCATGTCGATTTCGATATCCGGTTTCCTCATGCTTGTCTTCTGGAGCCTCGTCGGCGGTCTCGTCTACCTCCTCTACCGCTCCAGCGCGGCGGGCGGGCCGAAGATTTCCGAAATGGAAAAAACGGTCGAGGACGAAGAACATCTCATCGAGGAAAACGCCGAAAGCGGGCGCGGGATCGATGGCTGAGCACATTTTCGCTTCGCTCCGCCGCCCCGAATGGCCCACAGTGACCGCCTATGTCCATCCATCTCAAAGCAAACAACCTGGAGAGGTCTTTCCGGATCGGCAAGACGACCATCCCGGTCCTGCGCGGGATCAGCCTCGAGATTTTCGGCGGCGAGGCCGTTTTCCTGTGCGGTGCCAGCGGTGCCGGGAAGACCACCCTCCTCTACACGCTCGCCGGCCTCGAAACCCCGGAGTCGGGCACCGTGGAATTTGAAGGCCAATCGCTCTACGACATGGGCACGGACCGCCTCGCCCAGCTCAGAAACCGCCGGATGGGTTTCGTCTTTCAATCCTACTTCCTCCTCCCCGAGCTGACGGCGCTGGAAAACGTCCTCGTCCCCGCGATGATCCGCGGAATGGCCTCGTCCGAAAAAGGCGGCGAGTTGCTCCGGCGGGTCGGGCTTTCCGAACGCCTGCACCACCTCCCCGCGGAGCTGAGCGGCGGAGAGCAGCAGCGGGTCGCCATCGCCCGCGCACTCATCAACGGCCCGGCGATCCTCTTCGCGGATGAACCCACCGGAAACCTGGACTCCCACACCGGAGAGGCCATCATCGGGCTCCTGCTCGACCTGGCGAGATCGGAAAACCGGACGCTCGTCGTCGTGACCCACGACGAGCATCTCGCGCGGCGGGGAGACCGGCTCCTGCGGATCGAGGACGGGTGCCTGGCGGCGACAAACTGAACCTCATGGCCATCGATTACCCTGCGCCCTTCCTGCAACTCACCCGCGAGCTGCGCCGCCTCCCGGGCATCGGGCCCCGCAGCGCCGAGCGGATCGCTTTGTGGGTTCTCTCCAACAAAGACGCGCGCCCCGCGCAGCTTGCCGGGGCGCTCACAACGGCTTCAAGCTCCATCCACCCCTGCGGGCGCTGCGGGTTTTTCGCGGCGGGGGAACTCTGCGAAATCTGCCTCCAACCCTCGCGCGGCGGGCGCGAAATCTGCGTCGTCGAACAGGCCACCGATATTCTGCCACTCGAAAAAACAGGCTCGTTCCACGGCCTCTACCACTCGCTGGGAGGGCGGCTGGCACCCCTGGACCACATCGGGCCCGACCAGCTCAGAATCGCGCAACTCCTGCAACGCCTGCAGACAGAAAAACCTGCGGAAATCATCCTCGCATTGAGCGCCGATGTGGAAGGTGAGGCGACGACAAACTACCTCGCGGAAGCGCTCGCCCCCTCGGGCGTCCCGTTGACCCGCATCGCCCACGGGCTGCCGGCGGGCGGCGGGCTCGAACACTCCGACCAGATCACCCTGCAAAGGGCGCTCTCGGGCAGGCGCCCGTTGGCGGAGAGGTGACCGTCCGCCCCGGACCGCAGAGGAAAATGGGTTCGCGCTCCCCCCCATCGGCGCGAGCCTCAAACCCGCAATCCCCGGTCCCGGCTGATCTCCCCGGCGCGCCCGGCATACTCGCGGAACAGTTCGAGATAAAGCTGGTAGTCCCGGTAGGAAACACCGGGCGGGGTTTGGTGGTCCACGCTGACCAGAAATCCTCCCCGCGCCGCGGCGGGCAGCAGGCGCTCGAACTCGGCGCGCATGGCGGCCTCGCCCCTGTGCATCGTCAGCTTGTCGAAATGGCCGATGAATTTCATGCGCGGATGTTCCGCGCGGAGCCGCGAGATATCCGCGCCGGCCTGGCGCTCCAGCGGGAGGATCCCCCCGATCCCTGCCTCCTCGAACCAGAACGCGGGGACGCTTACGTCGCCGTCGGAATCCACGAAGGGGATGACCCCGTGCTTTTCGAGAGCCGGGATCACCCGCGCGTAGTAGGGCTTCAGAAATTCGTCGAACTGGTCCTTCGAGATCATCGGCCCGTTGTTGTAGCTCAGGTCTTCGGCGAAGGTCATGAAATCGGGAGCGCAGATCGACGCGATTTTTTCGATGACACGCAGGTGCCATTCGGCGAGGTCCGTGTTGATGCGGTGCATCAGCTCCGGCTCGTCGTAGAAGGCATAGAGATGGGGCTCGATCCCCAGCAACACCCGCGGAAACCAAAAAAAACCGTCGAGCGTGAACCACAGCACGGCTTCCCCCTGCCGTTGCCGCCGCGCCCATTCGGCCCAGCGTTCCCAGCGTTCGGGCTGCGCTTCCGGATCGGGATAAAGGTGCGGAAGGATTTTCTCGTAGTCGGACATCGTGGCGATGATCGGCGCGCCGTGCGCCGCCGGTTGCGGGCAGGCCGGACGCACCGCCCCGATCCAATCCTGCCAATACAAATCCAACCCGAAATGCCGACAGAGATCATACCGGTCCGCGAGCGCCTCCGGCAACCCTTCCGAATGCCAGCGCGCGATGGTCTTGTCCCACCACGCCGCCCATTCCACCAGGGGCAGCCGGTCGAACGGACGGAAATCCATGACGGCCCGAAAGCGCTCGCGGGCCGTCATGCGGCTTGCCCGTCCTGTGTATAAACCACCGGGTTCCAGTCGTCGTTGGAGAGCACGTCGCCCTTGGCGAGCGATTTGAAGTAGTCGTCAGGCAAAATGTTTTGCTGCCCGTTGAACGTGCTGCCCGCAGGCATGTAGGCGCAGGTCATGGCAATGCGGCGTTTGCGTGTCATGTTGGCTCCGGCCCCATGAGCCGTCAATCCGTTGTGGAAGCTGCAATCGCCGGCTTTCATCGGCACGCAAACCGTGTCGATCTCCGCCATCTTCGGATAAACCTTGAACAGCTCCCCGAGATTCTGGCCGATGCCGACATTGTCGAACGTCGCCAGCTTTTGCGTGCCGGGCACGAACCACATGCAGCCGTTCTCGGGCGTCGCGTCCTCGAGCGCAATCCAGACCGAGATCGAGTCGCGCGAATAAAACGACCAGTATGGGTTGTCCAGATGCCATGAGGTCGGGTTGCCATACGGCTCCTTGATGAGCGCCTGGTCATGCCAGACACGCATGCCGCCCACGCCGGCCAGTTCGCAGAGCATCCGTCCGAGCTCGGGCGAGAGCATGTAATCTTTGACGGTCTTGTTGATGCGCCAGAGGTTCAGCCGCTGGGTGAAGACCTTCGCGTAATAGCCACCCTGCTCCATCTTCGCGCCGCCGCCGGCCACCATCGCGTCGCCCTGCGTCCGCGCCATTTCCGCGATGCTGTCGAGCACCGCCGTTTTCAGCTCCGCGACTTCTTCCGGGGATAAAAATCCCGGGTGATGGACGAAGCCGTTTTGTTGGTAATATCCGATTTGATCCTGGGTGAGCGCTGTTTTCATGCATACAACATAATTCTTGATCACGATGTTATCTTGGACTATGTTAACGAATCGTTTTGACGATGTTGACGTGTTACCGACTCAAGCAGCGGCAGCCCTCGCTGCGGTCTCTCGGCATCGCCGTGGAATATTTTCCGCGCTACATCAACCGCGAAATCCGCCCGCACGCGCTCGATGTCGTGCTCCTCACGTTCATCCTGCGCGGGCGGGGACGGCACGTGATCGGCGACGAGACGTTCGCCGAAAGCGGCGCGTCGCTCGCGGTCACGCACTACGGACAGCGGCACGACATCCTCACCGACTCTCGCGGCATGGGCATTCTGAATGTCTATCTGGATCTTCAGCACCACCCGCTGCCATCGCTGCCGCGCGGGCTGCAGGCGGTTTTGCCGTTGCTCCTGCCGTTGCACCCGCGTTTCCAACACCAGCTCAACCGCATCGTGCGCCTGCAATTCGACGATCCGCGGCCCTTCGCGGAGCCCCTGTTCGCCATCCGGAGCGAAATCGAAAACCGCCCGCCGGGATACGAGGAGGCCGTCGCCCTGCGGTTCAAGCTTTTCCTCATGCTCTGCTGCCGTCACGCGATCGAACACGGCGTCGTGCCCAGCCGACCCGACGCCCCGCCGACGCAACCGCGGATCGAGGGACTGCGGCAGTTTCTCGACGCGCATTACGCCGGACCACACACGCTGGAAACCCTCGCCAAACGCGTCGGCCTGAGCCGGACCGCGCTCTGCCGGGCCTTCAAAGCCTACACGGGAAAACGGGTCTTCGACTACTTGATCGAACGCCGCATCCAGGCCGCCATGATCCGGCTGCGGGCCGGTGATGAAAAAGTGCTGGGCATCGCCTTGGAATCCGGCTTCAACGACCTCGCCTATTTCAACCGCAAATTCAAGCAGATCGTCGGGGTTGCCCCGTCGCGCTACCGCGGCTCGTGCTCTGCCTTCCCGCACGAGCCGTGACACTGCGGCGCATCGGGGTTTCACGCGATTTTGCAGGGATATGCCCCCTGGCTCGAATGGCTTTTCATTGGGAGCGGGCCGGAGTCCCCGCCGACAAGATCCTGCCGCTGGCACGGAGTTTTTTGAGAAGGCCCGCGAACTCGCAGGCCCGGAGCTTTCCAGATTCTGAAGCCCCCCTCCAATAAGCTGATCACTCCCCGCCGCGCCGTCCCATGAGCCACGAGATCGCGATGCAGATCTCGTAGAGCACATACATCGGGCCGCCCATCAATGCCAGCGTGACCATGTCGGTGGTGGGCGTGATGATCGCGGCGACGAAAATGATCGCCACGAGCGCGTAGGCGCGCGTCCGCCTCAGGAGATCGTAATCCACGATGCCGAGCTTGACGAGGACCAGCACCGCGAGCGGCAGCTCGAAGGCGAGACCGAAGCCGATGACGAACTGGGTCGTAAACGAATAGTATTCCCGCACGGTCCATGTCGGCTGCCAGTGCATCGCCCGCGCGTCTTTGAAGAAAAATTCCAGCGTCTGCGGCAGGACCACGAAATAGCAGAAGGCCACGCCGGCAAGAAAAAGCCCGAACCCCACCAGCGCGACCGGATACAGGATCCGTTTTTCCGAGGGGTTCAGCGCGGGGAGGACGAACTCCGCCAAGAAGAGGAGGATGGCCGGAAAGGCCAGGATGATCCCGCCGTAGAGCGAGAGCTCGAGGGAAATCGTGAACGAATCGGCGACCCCCAGCGATTGGAGATTCGCGGCACGGTCCGGGTCCACCGCGATCAGCGGACGCTGGATCAGCCCCGCCAGCTCGCTCCGGAACATGAAGCACAGCGTCATCGTGATGCCGAGCGCGACAAAGATCTTGATGAGCGTGGCGCGAAGGTCCTCGAGGTGGGCCAGGAAGGGCTTTGCCTCGTCCCGCGTTTCCCGGAAATCGAAGAATCGCTTCAGGCTCACGCGAAACCCTCCTCCTCCCCCGGACGGGCGGGGCGGGCGTTGCTGTCCGTGGAATCCATCAGCCGAGTTGGGCGGACCACCGGGCCAGTTCTCTTGCGACGTTGTCCGGCGAGGGCGCGCCGGTTGCCCGCCGGGCTTTCATGGCCGAATCCAGATCGAACGTGGCGGCCACCACTCCGGGGGTGAGCACGGCGGAGGCGGCCAGGAATTCCGCCGGATCCAATTTGTCGAGCGAAACGCCGGCTTCCTGCGCGAGGGCCACGAGTTTTCCCACGGTCCCGTGGGCCTGGCGGAAAGGGACCCCTCCCTCGACCAGGCGGTCTGCGAGGTCGGTGGCCAGAAGGAGAGGGTCCGACGCGGCGGAGCGGGCGCGGTCCTCCCGGAGCGAGGCGGCGGCGAGCATCTCCGCGAAAATCGCGAGCGTGTCGAGGACGGTGTCGATCGAATCGAAGACCCCCTCCTTGTCTTCCTGCATGTCGCGGTTGTAGGTGAGCGGCAGGCCCTTCATCGTCGTGAGAAGACCGATCAGATTGCCGTAGAGGCGCCCGGTTTTTCCTCGGGCGAGCTCCGCGATATCGGGGTTTTTTTTCTGCGGCATCAGGCTCGATCCGGTCGTGTGCCGGTCGCTCAATTCCAGAAACCCGAACTCCGCCGACGCCCAAAGGATGACATCCTCGCTCAGCCGCGAGACGTGCATGCCCAGGATCGCCAGGGCCGCGAGCAGCTCGCAGGCAAAATCCCTGTCCGCCACCGCGTCCATGCTGTTCGAGGTGACGCGAGAAAACCCCAGCTCCCCCGCAATCGCCTCCCGGTCGAGAAGCAGCGTCGACCCCGCGATCGCCCCGGAACCGAGCGGCATCGCGTCCATCCGTTTGGCGCAATCCGTGACCCGCCCGAAATCCCGCTCGAGCATTTCGACGTAGGCGAGGAGGTGGTGCGCGAAAAGAACCGGCTGCGCCCGCTGGAGGTGCGTGTAGCCGGGGATCACGGCATTGGCGTGGCGGACGCCGAGCCCCACAAGCGAGCGCTGGAACCCGCGGATCCCCGAGCGGATCGCCCCGCAGGCATCGGTCAGATAAAGGCGGAAATCCAGCGCGACCTGGTCGTTCCGGCTGCGCGCGGCGTGCAATTTCGCGCCTGCGGCCCCGATCCGCCGGGTCAGTTCGGCCTCGATGTTCATGTGGACATCCTCAAGTTCCTCCCGGAACGGGAACGTGCCGGCGGCGATCTCGGAGGCGATGGCCGTCAGGGCGGATTCGATCTGGTCGAACTCCCCGCCCGCGAGGAGGCCGGCCTTCTCAAGCGCGCGGGCATGCGCGATGCTCCCCCGGATATCCTGGCGGTAGAGCCTCCAATCGGTCGTCACCGACTGCGTGTAGGCCTTCAGCAGGTCCGAAGCATCCTGTTTGAATCGTCCCTTCCACATGGCCGTGTCAGGAACCCGCCTCCACCGCCCGCTTGGCGCAAGTGCCGCGCCGCTTCAACTCGTCGCAATGCGCCTCGATCTTCACCATTTTGTTGGCCGGGGAAAACCCGAGCCGACGGGTGATGCAATTCTCCAGCAACTCCATGTTGATGTCCTCGAATTCGATGATTTTTTTGCAGTCCACGCAGACCAGATGGTTGTGCGTCGGGTGCTCGAGAAAATTCGGGTCGTAGACCTTCGTCTCGCCACCGAGATCCAGCTCGCGAAGCAGCCCGCTCTCGACCAGCAGCGGCAGCGTGCGGTAAACCGTTGCACGGGAAACCGAGGAATCGATCTTTTTCGACATGGCCATGAGTTCCTCGGCGTTGAAATGCTCCTTGGTGCTGAATGCGGCCTCGATGATCGCGTCCCGTTGCGTGGTTTTGCGCAGCCCCTTGCCTGCAAGGTAGCCATACAAAACCTCCCGCACGCTCTCTCTGGAAGTCGTTTCCATCCGCCCGCCAGAGTAATGCGGACGTGCCACGAGTCAAGGAGGGGAAAAGGCCAGAGAGCTACGGCAAAGGGGAGCGGAGTGCCGTTGCTGCATTCCTGCCCTGGCGGGGTTCGTCCGTCCCCAGTCCATAGTCCCTGGCGAACCCAACATAGAGGGCGATTCCCGGTTGGCAATCGGAATTCCGGAGATTTTGTTGCATTTGCGCTTGCAACGCCGGTTCGCTTCACTTATTCACAATCCTGCTCCTCAACCAAATTCACTATCAGTCATGGGTAAAGTTCTCCTCTACGCTTCGATTGCCGTCACTCTGGCGACCACGGCCCTCGGGTTTATTAACAAAAGCAAGCTGGCCGCCGCAAAGGACGATCTCGTGTCCACGCAACAGCAGGCGCAACAAAAAACCGCCACCTTCGACCAGGTTCAGAGCGAGCTGAAAACAGCGAAAGCCACGGTCGAGACCGTCACGGCCGAAAAAGCCCAGGCCGTCGCCCAGGCGGAGACGCTGAAAACCGATTTGGAAAAGAATAAAACCGAGGCTGCAGGTTTGGCGGACCAGATCAAGGCCAAGGCGGACGAGATCACCAAACTGAATGCAGATCTGGAGGAAGCGAAAGTCAAAGCCAACGCCACCCAGACTACCACGACCGCTCCGGCGGGGCCGAGCCCCGAGGACCAGGCCATCATCGCCGAAAAGGAGGCCGTGATTGCCCAACTCCAAAAAGACCTGGAATCTTCGCGCGGCCAGCTCGAAGTGCTCCGCAAGAAGGATTACGATCGGATGGCCCTGAAAATGCGCAACGGGCTCGAAGGCCGGATTCTCGCCGTGAACCAGGCATGGAATTTCGTGGTCCTCAATCTCGGCGACAAAAACGGGGTTGTCGGCAACGCCGAAATGCTCATCAAACGCGGGAGCCAGCTCGTCGGAAAAGTCCGCGTGACCTCGGTCGAACCCTCGACCTCGATCGCCGACATCGTTGCGAACAGCGTTCCCCGCGGAGTGAACATCCAGCCCGGAGACAATGTCATTTACCAAGCGACTGCTGAATAGCCTTCTGCTGGCCGCAGCCATCCCCCTCATCGGAGGCTGTGCGACCGCCGACAAGCCGGAGTCCGAGCAGGCCGGTGCCAACCTCCCTTGGAACCGCCCGGAAAAATGGGAAGGCCCCGGAGTCATGGGCTCCATGATGCAGGGCAACCACTGATCGAAGAATATGGCATCGCAAGTTATGAGAACGGCGAGCGTGAGAGACATCCGGCAGAATTTCCCCCGCGTCATGGCGTAGATTGCGGACGGCGAACAGGTGGCAATCACCATGCGGCGCAAAGTCGTTGCCCGGCTGGTCCCGGACAAACCGGAGGCGGCGAAGCGGCGGACGTTGGCGGACAGCGCAGCGGCGCGGCGCGACAAGTCCGGCTGGCCCATCATGGCGGGAGAGGAGGCCGTGAACCTTGTCCGCGAGGCATCGGGGAAATGGTGATCGGCCATGCGTGTTTGCTGCGATACCAGTTTCCTTTTCTCGTTCTACGGGCGCGACACGTTCACGTCGGCGGCACTGGCTAGCAGTCGCGTATTCGGTTGCCCTTTTTTGAGTGGACCGAGGCGGGAGCGTGCGACCTTCTTGCACCAGGCATCGAGGAATTTAACCCGCCATTCCCACCTATCGCGGCGGTGCCCTTTCCCCGTATTCGCAGCGGGGCGGGATTTCTCTCGGAAAAATATGTGGGGCCTATTGTCCCCCCACGCGACGGCCAGAGGGGCCGCCCGATTACTCGTTCGTGATCGTATAAACCATATCGGTCACGAAGCGCTTGAATGATTCGTTCTCGACGAACTGTTTGTAAACCTGCGTGTCGTCCTTGAGCAGTGTGAGCATGACCTTTGCGAGGGCTTTGTCATGCTCGATGCGGGCGGAGTTGGGGGTGTTCCTCCTCGCGTTCTGATAGGCTTGGTCGGCGGCAACCTTCGGGGCGATGTCTTCCCGGATGCGACGGGAAACGCGGTCGGCGTCGGTAAAGAGGGTTCCGAAATGGTCGTTGAAGGCTTTGAGAATGTTGCTCAGGCGATCCACATCGGGCACGTATCTGCCGCCTGGAATATCCACCGGCACCGGGCCGATCTCCGCATTGTCGTCGGGGAGGGCAATTTTCATGGCCGCCTTCTTTTCCGTCCGGTAGCTGTCCATGTCGATGGATTCGATCAGCCCCCTGATCGGCTCGGGATCCACCGGGGAGGGCAGCTTGGGGATCAGGAGGTTGAGCAGGATGGACAGCTTTTCCCACTCCGGTTTTGTGTAGGGGATGATCGATGCGAGGAAATCGTAGGTGCGGGCGAAGGATTTGGCCTTGCCTTTGAATTCCACCTGGCCGTCTTCGTCCAAGTTCGCCAGGTAAACGCTCACGCAGGCGTCGAGGATCGGGTCGAGCTGATCGCGGGGGACGCCGGAAAGGAACAGATCGACCAGCGTTTGCACCTGCTCGGGCGAATAGACCTGTGCGCTGTCCAGAGGCTGTCTTCAAATCATGCAGCTTGTTGGGATCGGTCTCATCACTTACCCCAATCATTAGCCCCACGGAGAAAAAATAAAAAGAAGGTGAAAAATGCCTTGCCTTTACGGCACCATAGTGGTGTTATTCACATATGGCCGCCTCATTTCAAAAAAAACGCTCCAACGTCGACATGGTCCTCCAAGATGCGCTGGGTGCGACTGCCCACGGCGGCCAGTTAATCGTA
>JBAYTU010000062.1:0-19895 GCA_041675465.1 Terrimicrobiaceae bacterium
CTTGATGCGCAACCGCAGCGGCCGCCATTCCAGAGCCATCGCTTTTGCCGCTGCGGAGGCCCGGAAATCCCGATCTCAAGCCCCGCGCGAATCTGCTGACTCCTGCTCTCTGCCCCTTCTTTCGGAATCGCTGGGATGCTGAGGTTCCGTTTGCCGTAACCCGCATGATCCGATAGAGTTGTCGCCCTGATCGTATGTCTGGAATCACGCTGGAAATCATTTTTATCTTTGTCCTGCTCCTGGCGAACGGGGTATTCGCCATGGCGGAAATCTCCCTTGTCGCCTCCCGCAAGGCGAAGCTCAAGACGCTCGCAGACGAGGGACACCAAGGGGCAAAACTCGCCCACGACCTGGCCCTCGCCCCGGGAAAATTTCTTTCGACCGTGCAGGTGGGAATCACCCTGGTGGGAACGCTCGCCGGCGCTTTTGGCGGAGCGGGCATCGCGAATAGATTTGAGGCATCTTTAACGGGCATCGGCCTGGGTGCCGAACCATCGCACTACATTTCGCTTTTCTTCGTCGTCGCGATCATCACCTATTTCTCGGTGATCATCGGCGAACTTGTGCCCAAGCGCCTGGCCTTGACCAACCCGGAGAAGATCGCTTCGGCGCTGGCCCGCCCGATGAACGCACTTGCGACGAGTTTCTCTCCGGTCGTCAATCTCCTCAGCCACTCCAGCGATTTTCTCATGGCGCTCCTCGGAGTCCGGAAAACTAAGGAGACCTCCGTCTCGGAGGAAGAGGTCCGGGTCCTGATCGACGAGGGACTGAGCACGGGAGTGTTTAAAAAGGCGGAGAAGGACATGGTCGAGGGGGTGTTCGAACTCGACGAGCAGCACGCCGGCGACCTCATGACCCCGCGCGCCCGGATGATCTGGCTTTCGCTCGACGACACGGATGACGAAAACTGGAGGCGGATCGCCGGCAGCGGACACTCGCATTTTCCGGTTTACCAGGAGACCCGCGACAACGTGATCGGGATGGTCTCGGTGAAATCCCTCTGGGCAAACCTCTCGCTGGCAGGCCGCGTCGAATTGCGCGCTCTCGTCACCCCTCCGCTCTACGTCCCCACCGCGATGCCGGCGGGAAAACTCATCGAGGCATTCAAAAAATCCGGCAAGCACATCGCGCTTGTCGTGGATGAATTCGGCGGCCTCCAGGGCCTGGTCACGCTGAACGACGTGATGATGGCCATCGTTGGCAACCTGCCGGAACGCGAGCAACGCCACGACCCCAAGGCATCACTCCGCCAAGATGGGACGTGGGTCATCGACGCCATGCTCGACATCGACGAAACCAAATCGAGCCTCGGGATCGAAGAGGATCTCCCCGGAGAAAATGAAAACCGTTTCTCGACGCTCGGCGGGTTTATCCTCTTCCGCATCGGCCACATCCCCCGCGAAGGCGAAAAATTCATGTGGGATGGATTCGAGTTCGAGATCATCGACATGGACCGCCAGCGCATCGACAAAGTCCTCGTCACCCCTCGCGCACCAAAAAAACCGGACCCGGAAGACCCGGATCCCGCCATCGGGATCTGATCGCAGCTTGATCTGCTGAAAACATTCTGTGGCATGGACAGCCTGGGCACCCTTGCCAGTGTCTCGAGATTGGTTTTCCAGCGAGGCGAAGCCTCATGTTTAAATCATGTCGGATCATTCACCCCAGCGCTTTCAGAGCGGACTGCAATTCGGCGAGGCGTGCCTGCCAGTCCTGCTGGCGCTGGCGGTGTTCGGCGACGACGGCGGCGGGAGCGTTTTGGACGAAGGTTTCGCTGGAGAGTTTCCCGGCAACCTTGTTGATTTCGGCTTCGACTTTTCCGATTTCCCCCTGGAGGCGCCGACGTTCGGACGATGCGTCCACCACGCCTTCCAGCGGCAGGTAAAGGATGCCGATGTCGGTCGGGCAGGCCGCAAATCCGGCGGGGGCTGTTTCGCAGAGAGCGAGCGACTCGGCGTGCAGGAAGAGCGAGAGTGCCGGGATCACGTCGGGCACCCAATCCGCCGCGGGAGCCAGCAGCCAGGCGAGGCGCTTGTTCGAGGGGATGTTGTAGGTCGCGCGCAGGTTGCGGGCCTGGGAAACCGCAGAGTAGGCGGCATCGGCGCGGGGTTCCGGCGCGGAATGTCCTGCGGCAGGCCACGGGGTTTCCATCAGGCTCTGCGAGCCGAAGCCGAGCCCGCTCCAGAGCTCCTCGGTGATGAAGGGCGTATAGGGATGCAGGAGCTTGAGGATGCGCCCGATCGTGAAATCCATGACCGCCAGCGTCCCGGCGCGGCGCGGGGAATCGAAGTCCGCCTTGGCTGCCTCAATGAAGCGGTCGCAGAAATCGCCCCAAACAAAATCGTAGAGTGCCTGGGCGATATCGCTGAAGCGGAAGGCTTCATACCCTTCCGTCACGCGGGTGATCGTGGCGTCGAGCTTCGCGAGAAGGTCGCGGGCGAAGATCGAAAGGTCGTGTTCCGAGGGGTTGGCGGCGGGATCGACCGCTCCCTGCAGGAGGCGGAACCGGCAGGCGTTCCAGAGCTTGTTGCAAAAATTCCGGCCCTCGACGATCTGCTGCTCGTCGAACTTGATGTCCTGCCCCTGCGGCGCGATGCGGAGCAGCCCGAACCGGAGCCCGTCGGCCCCGTATTTTGCGATGAGATCGAGCGGGTCGGGCGAATTCCCCAGGCTCTTCGACATTTTCCGCCCCTGCCGGTCGCGGATGATGCCCGTGAAATACACGCTGCGGAACGGGATCTCGCCGGTGAATTCGAGGCCGGCCATGATCATCCGCGCGACCCAGAAGAAAATGATGTCCGGCCCGGTGACGAGCGCATTCGTGGGATAGAACTTTTTCAGTGCGGCGGCGTCCATCGTCTCGTGCGCCCACAGCCACGACGAGAACCACGTGTCGAGCACGTCGGAATCCTGCACCCATCCCTCGCCCGGAGATTCGATCTGGCATTTTAGGTGGCGCAGGCGTCCCGCCTGCGAGTCCTCAATCGCAGGCGGGACGCCTGCGCCACATTCCTTCGTCCACACCGGGATCCGGTGCCCCCACCAGAGCTGGCGGGAGATGCACCAGTCCTGGATGTTTTCCAGCCAGTGGTCGTAGACCTTTTCCCAGCGGTCGGGGAAGAAGCGGATGAGGCCGTCGCGCACGGCGGCGCGGGCTTCGGCGGTCTTCGGGTATTTGAGGAACCACTGTTCGGAAAGGCGCGGCTCGACGGGGACATCGGCGCGCTCGCTGAACCCGACATGATTTTCGTGCGGCTCTTCTTTGACGAGGATGCCGAGCTCGCGGAGTTTGTCCACGGCTTCGACACGGGCCTCGAAGCGGTCGAGCCCGGCGAAGTCCCCGCCCGCGAGTTCGTTCAGCGTGCCGTCCGGATTCATGATGTCGATGACCGGAAGGTTGTGGCGGAGGCCGATTTCGTAATCGGTCTTGTCGTGAGCGGGGGTGACCTTGAGGACACCTGTGCCGAACTCAAATTCCACCGCGCCGTCGCCGATGATGGGGATGATCTCCGGGTTGTCCTCCGGGAGCGGCCTGCGGACGTGGAGCCCGATGAAATCCTTGTAGCGCGGGTCCTGGGGGTTCACCGCGACCGCCGTGTCGCCCATGATCGTTTCGGGGCGGGTCGTGGCAATTTCCAAAAACGTCCCCGCTTTCTCCACGATTTCGACCTTGAAATGGTAGAGGTAGCCTTTTTGAGGTTTCGGGATGACCTCCTCGTCGCTGAGCGCGGTGAGGGAGACCGGGCACCAGTTCACCATCCGCTTCCCGCGGTAGATGAGGCCCTTTTTGTGGAGGTCCAGGAAGACCTCCTGCACCTTGCGGGCGTAGGCCTCGTCCATCGTGAACCGCTCGCGCTCCCAGTCGCACGAGCAGCCGAGCTTTTTGAGCTGGTTGATGATGATGCCCCCGTGCTTTTCCTTCCATTCCCAGACGCGCTTGAGGAACTCCTCGCGCCCGAGGTCGTGCCGGGTTTTCTTTTCCTCCTTGCGGAGTTTCCGCTCGACGACCGTCTGGGTGGCGATGCCGGCGTGGTCGGTGCCCGGGAGCCAGAGGACCTCGTGGCCGGTCTGCCGAGCGTGCCGCGCGAGGATGTCCTGGATCGTGTTGTTCAGCACGTGCCCGAGCGTGAGAACACCGGTGACGTTCGGCGGGGGGATGACCATCGAGTAGCCGGGCTTCGGCGAGCCGGGGTCGGCATGGAAGAGCCCCCGGTCAAGCCACCAGGAATACCATCTGTCTTCCACCAAACCGGGTTCGTATGCTTTGGAAAGTTCGGACATCGAACCGCTTATTGTGGCGGAATCGCGGGCGGATTCAATCGGCTTTCGCACGAAAAATCCCTTGCGCCCGCGACCGCCCGCCCGCACGTTCGGCGGCGGTGCGAATCCCGGCCACGATCATCCTGGTTTTTCTCGCCGCCATCCAAGCGGCATCCGCGCAGTGGAATATCACGCTGCACGAAGGGCGCCGCTATGTCCCGCTCGAAGATGTGACCGCATTTTACAAGCTCACCCCCCCGCAGATCGAGGGGAACTCGTTCACTCTTACCGGCCAGGGAAGGACGATCCGGGGAAACGCGGGCGGACGGGAGGTCTACATCAACGGCGTCAAATACGTGCTCTGCTTCGACATGTTGTCCAAAGACGGGAAGTTCCTGATCTCGGCGATGGACGTGACGAAAATCATCGAGCCCGTGATGCGTCCGGGAAAAATCAAGGATGCGACCGCCGTGCGCACGGTGATCCTCGACGCCGGTCACGGCGGGCATGACAGCGGGGCGAAGGGGCCGCTGGGATCCGAAAAGGACGCCGCGCTGGACGTGGTTTTGCGGGCAAAAAAACTCCTCGAGGAAAACGGCTGCAACGTGCGTCTGACCCGCATGACCGACGTGTTCATCCCGCTGGAAAACCGCCCGGCCCTCGCGAACAAATACCCGAACGCGATTTTTGTCAGCGTCCATTTCAACAAGAGCAACATGGGCGGGGCCTCCGGCATCGAGACGTATGCGCTGGCACCGAGGGGGGTGCCCTCAATGGATGAGGAACACCTCAGCTACAGCGACTACAAACCCTACCCCGGCCACCAGCGGGACGCCGAGAACATCGCGCTGGCCACCGCCATGCACTCCTCGCTGCTGCGGCATTTGCGGCTTTACGACCGCGGGATCAAGCGGGCGCGGTTTGTCGTGATCCGGGACATTGAAATTCCGGGCGTGTTGCTCGAGGGTGGTTTCATGAACCACCCGCTGGATGGCCGGCAGATCGCCGGCACGGCCTACCGCGACGCCTTCGCCCGCGCGATCCTCGAGGGCGTCAACCGCTACAAGAGCGCCGTGGCCGGACAAATGCAGTATTTCAAGCCCTCCGCAGTCGTCGCCGCCACGGATCCCACGGCGGCCCCGCTGCTCAAGAAAGACGCCCCGCCGCCCGCCCCGGTCGGCTCGAAAACCGACATCGGGCAGGCCGTCAACCAGGCCGCAAGCGCGCTGTCCCAACCGCCCTGATCCCGCCAATATGCCAGAAGAAAACAACCCCAGCCTCGGCCCGATCGGGGTCTTCGATTCCGGAATCGGCGGGCTCACCGTCGTGGCCGCCCTCCGGGACCTCCTGCCCAGCGAAACGATTTTTTACATAGGGGACACGGCGCGCGTCCCGTATGGGGGGAAGAGCCGGAAGACCGTCGAGCGCTACAGCATCGAGATCGGCGGCCTCCTGCTGGCGGAACAGGCCAAGATCCTCGTGGTCGCCTGCAACACCGCCTCCGCCCTGGCCGTGCCCAGGATGCAGGACGTTTTCAAAGTCCCCGTGCAGGGCGTCGTCGCCCCCGGCGCGGCGGCGGCCGTGAAGGCCACCAAAAACAAGCGCATCGGCGTCATCGGGACGCGCGCCACCATCGCGAGCGGCGCGTATGAGCATGCGATCTGCACGCGGGACCCGGAGGCCCTGGTCTTCAGCGAAGCCTGTCCTCTCCTGGTCCCCCTGATCGAAGAGGGGATGTTTGACGACCCGGTGACGGACCAGATGCTCGGCCGCCACCTCGCGCCGCTGCTCGACCGGGGGATCGACGCGCTGGTGCTGGGATGCACCCACTACCCCCTGCTCCGCGAAGCCATCGCGCGCGCGGTCGGGCCCGGCGTCGCGCTGGTGGATTCGGCAAGGAATTGCGCGATCGCAGTCCGGGAGCTTCTCTCCTCCCAGGGCATCTCGGCCCCGCAGGAAAGACTGGGCCGCCTCCATGTGGCGCTGACCGATTCGACGGAAGGCTTTTTGCGGACGGCCGAAAAGGCGCTCGGCCTGGAGATCGGAGACGTCGATCTCCGCGCGGTCCAGATCGGCTAGGTGCCCGCGATCCAACGCGGGAACGCGGTGTTGAGTTCAGAGAGTGAGTGGACGTGGCCGCCTTCGAGTCGCAGCGTGGCTTCGAAGTCGCCTTGGATCGTGCGGATGAGCCTTATTCCGTCTTTCTCAACTGGCGGCAAAAACCGACTATTTTCAGGGTTCGGAAGCCTGCGAGGGCGCATAAACACAGGGGGTAGGGTGGGAAAAGTGGTTGTAGTGAAGACTCACCCTCTTCACAAAGCGGTTTTTGTGACTATGATCGGGAGCCGTTATGTTTTTACGAAACACGCGGCGGCGGAATGAGTCCAGCGGTAGGAAAAGTGCGCCGCGAAATCTGAAATCACGGAAAAATAGTGTCAAGGAATACGGACCTTCTTGTGCCAGAAAGCGTTTGCAATTCCCCGCCGCCGGGTCCACTCTCCACCTCCATCCATTTTATGAGCCAGCATCCCAGTTTGAAAGGCAAAGGGGCCATCCAGGCCAAACGCAGTGTTTTGAAAAGGTTCGAGCGCGTCGAACTCCTGAAGAAGCGAGGTCAATTCAAGGAAGGCCAGCGCGTGATCGGCCTGCCCAAGACAAAACCGGAGGACTAATCCTTCCCCTGCCCATGCGGCTGAACCGCTTTCTTGCCGCTGCGGGCCTCGGGTCCAGAAGGTCCTGCGAGGATCTCATCGCCTCCGGCGCGGTCGCGATCAACGGCAGCCGCGTGGAAAAGCTGGCGACAGTGGTCGCCGACGGCGACGATGTCCGCGTCCACGGGCGCATCATCCGGGTTGCCAGGCCGGTTTACGTGCTCTTCCACAAGCCCCGCGGGTTCGTGGTGACCAAGTCGGACGAGCGCGGGCGGCGGACCATTTACGATCTTTTGCCTCCGGAGTTCTCCGCGCTCTTCCACGTCGGACGTCTCGACAAAGACAGCGAAGGTCTGCTCCTGCTCACCAACGATGGAGACCTCGCCCAGAAGCTCACCCACCCGTCCCATGGGATCGAGAAGGAATACGAGGTCACCCTCGACAAATCCTTCGATCCCGCCCACGCAGCCAAAATGACCCGCGGCATCTTCATCGAGGGTGGACGCGGGCGCTTCGAGCGCATCAGCATCCTCGGTCCGGGGCGCGTCCGCGTCGTGCTCCGCCAAGGCATCAAGCGACAGATCCGCCTCATGTTCTACGATATGGGCTACGAGGTCGAGCGCCTCAAGCGGACCAGGATCGGCAGGATCGGTGACGAAGGAATTCCCACGGGGCATTTTCGCTTTCTCATGCCCAGCGAACTCCAGTTCCTGCGGGCGGAAAAAAGCCCGGAACCGGGTAATCGCAAACCGCGAAACACCCGCCCGGCGACTTCTGCCAGCACGCGCAAATCCGCTCCCCCCGCCAAAACCCGCAGATCCAGGCGTCCCCAGCCGACAAAACTTTGATGCGCCCGCGCCAAAGTTTTGCGCCATCTCCGGAGGCATCAGCGGGATCCGTGTTGATGTTTTCCGGGGTTTCTGCGTGGAATACCCGGCATGGTTCACATTGACATCACATATTTGGGTTCGCTCCGGTGCGAGGCGGTGCATGGTCCTTCGGGGGCGAAGGTTTTGACTGACGCCCCGGTTGACAACCACGGCAAAGGCGAGGCGTTCTCGCCGACCGATCTTGCCGCAGCTTCGCTCGGGACCTGCATGGCGACGATCATGGGAATCGCCGCAGAGCAACACGGGGTCACGCTGGGGAAAGTGAAGGTCGGCGTTGACAAGGTGATGTCCGCCGATTCCCCGCGCCGGATCGTGAAGCTCGAAGTGGCTTTCACCATCCCCCTCCCGCCGGATTTCCCGAAACGCAAAACCCTCGAGAATGCGGCTCTGGCCTGCCCGGTCCACCACAGCCTGCATCCCGACATCGAGCAGGTCGTGCGTTTCGACTGGGTCGGGTGAGCCGGTTGCAATTCTTCGCTCTTCGGATTCCGGTTTGTCGCCCTCCTCAGGGCCGCGCGCGGAAGATTTTTTCGTCTGGAGAGTGGTCGAGGGTTTGGCCGGGTTCGATGATCTGGAAGCGCCCGGGATCCCATCGACCGGCGAGCAGGTCTTTGAGGAGGGCGGGATTTCCCGGCATGCGTTCGAACTTCCACCCGAGGGCGTTGGCGGCGGCCTCGGCCTCGGCGGCCTTTTGATCGGCTCCCGGCGTGCCGAGGTCGAGATAGACGGCGCGGCCATGTTGTGCCCAGTTCGCTTTCTCGGACTCGATCAGGAACTCCACGTCGTCGGGCTCGAACTTTTCCGAAAATTCGGCCCGCAGGGATTCCAGCCTTTCGGGGCCGGGGCAGCGTCCGGCCTTCATCCAGCCGGGGGTGTAGTAATACGAGTCCGGGGCGGACGCCTGCTGGCAGGCGAATTTTTCCTTGGTGCCCATGAAGACGGTCATGCAGTCGTGGCCGCGGGGGATCACGAGGCGGTGGCGTCCGGCGCGGAGCCCGGACGTGCCGCGTCCGCAGAGCGCGTAGGCGAGGATGACCGCATCGATGTCGTCGCGCGCGTCGAAGGCGTCGATCTCGGCCTGCACCGACTTCCGGAGATTGTCCGGGTGGTCGTGGAGGCCGACTTCCAAGAACCGCGTCTCCAGGATCTGCGGGTCCGTCCCGCCGTGCAGCGCGATCTCGTCCTCAAAGACCCGGCAGGCGATCAGGCCGAGTCGCAGCGGGGGGTTCATGGGACGGGGAGATTCATGAAGGCATCGACTTTGGAGAGGATTTCCTTTTCGCTGCCGGGGACGCTGAGCACGTCGCACTCGCTGCCGAGGATGAACGGGTGCCCGGTGGCGCGCATCTTTTCGAGGAGTTCGAGGGCGAGGCGTTCGACGTCGGCCACGGTGAGCTGCGGGGAGTAGAATTTTTTGGTTGGGAGGTTGCCGTAGAGGACGGTGGTTTTCGGCACGAGTGCGGTGTCCTCCCAGAGTTGCCGCGAGCACCCCAGGCTCATCATGGCGGGGTCGAGGGTGGAGAACCTCGAAACCATCCCTCCGGTGAGCTCGCCGCAATCGTGGAAGATCAAATCCACGCCCCTGCCATCGAGGAGCTTCTTGATACGGCGCATCGGGGCCATCACGTAACGGTCGAAAATCTCGAAGCTTTCCTCGAGCTGGTTCGGGGAAAAATACACGAGGTTCGCGGCCGGTTCGCAGACGATAATGGCCTTTGCCCCGGCGTCGGCCTGGGCGGCGAGGTAGGAAAGAATGATCTCCGCGCCTGCCTCCAGGCACTTTTCGACCACGGCCACTTCGGGTTCGTCTTCGCCCGTCATCCCGCTTCCCGCAAGGAACACGGGCGTGATCGGATCCTTCACCAGCTTGGTCATCAGGGAGAACGGCCCGATTCCCATCCCGACGGGAACGAGCGATGTTTTCGTGGCCACATGGGCGATGGCCTCGCAGGTCGCGAGCATCCGCGGGGTCATCTGAAAGGTTCCGGGATCTCCGGGCAGCCGGTCGAAATGAAAGGAGTCCGCTTCCGCCGCAGGCACCCCCATCGCCCCGAGGAGAGCCGCCTTTTCCAGCGTCAGATCCATGATTGGGATCGCCAGCGGAGTCCGAAACCGCTCGGACGTCTCGGCGGCGACGCCACCGAGTCTCGGGCCGTCGAGCAGAATGGCGTCCGCATCCGGTTTGGTGTGCAAAACCAGATGCGTGCCGATCGGTGCCCGGTGCCCGGACGCGGCGAGATCGAGAAACAGCGGGCGGTTCACTTGGTTTCGCCCACGAGGCCGAGGGCGAGGTCCACCGCGCTGGCGGCATCGGCGCTATAGCCGTCCGCGCCGATCTCGTTGGAGTATTCCTGGGTGACGGGAGCGCCGCCGATCATGATCTTCACGTCCTTGAGGCCGGCGGCGCGCACGGCTTCCACGGTCGCCTTCATGGCGGGCATGGTCGTCGTGAGCAGGGCGGAGAGGGCGATCAGCGAGGCGTTGTGTTCCTTTGCGGCGGTGATGAATTTTTCCGGCGGGACGTTCGTCCCGATGTCGACGACGCCGAAATTCGCGCCTTTGAGCATCATGGCGACCAGGTTTTTGCCGATGTCGTGGAGGTCGCCCTGGACGGTGCCGATGACGACGGTGTTCTTGGGCTTGATGCCGGCCTTGGCCAGCAGGGGCTCGAGCAACGCCATCGCCTCTTTCATCGCCCGTGCGGCGATCAGCATCTCGGGGACGAAGACTTCGTTGTTTTTGAATTTTTCGCCAATGGCGCTCATGCCGGGGACGAGCCCCTTTTCGACGATGTCGAGGGGCTGCAGGCCTTCGTCGAGAAGCGCCTGGGTCAGGGCTTTGGCGTCGTTGCGTTTTCCTTTTTCTACCGCGAGGGAGAGTGTGGTGAAGTTGCTCATAATGTGAGCCTGCACCCTACCCGTTCCGCGATCTCCAGTCTTGTGTTCCGGGCGGATTCTTTTGTGTTTTCGGAGTCTGCGGAATGCTGTCCCGGTATTGTTTCGGGGTGATTTTTTTGAGTTTCAGGAAAACGTGGGTGAAGTAGCTCTGGTCGCAAAACCCGCACTCGGCAGCGATCGCGGCCATCGAGAGTTCGGTGGTCCGGAGAAGCTCGCATGCCCTGTCGGTGCGCGCCTCGCGCACCAGTTCCGTGAACGAGCGTCCGGTGCGTTCCTGCAGCAGCTCGGCGAGATGCGACGGGGAGGCCCCGGCTTTGCGCGCCACTTCCGCCCGTGTCAGCGTCCCGGAGGATTCTTCACGGATGATTTTCAAGGCCCGTGCGACGATGGATGGCAGGGCCGCTTTTTGGTGGAGCTCGACGGTTTCAAAAATCCGGACGACACAGTCCCTGAGCCAGCGGGCGAGATGTTCGTCCTCGTCGATCCCCGCGAGTTCGGTGAGATGCTGGAAGCGCAGCCCGAGGACTTCCGTCTGGGAGGCGCCGGCTTCCACGGCCGCGCGCGACATCATGACGATCAGCTCGAGCAGCAGGCCTTTGAGGAGTTCGCTCCTCTGCGCGCCCGCGCTGTAGATATGCACGAGCAGGAGGTTGATGATCTTGGTCGCCCCCTTCCGGTCGCCCCTCCGGATCGAGGCAAGAAGCGCCGGCTCCTCGTAAAGGTAGAGTTCCCTGATGCGGTCAAAGGGAAAAACGGGATCGAGGGCAATAGACGGAAAATCGTTGTTCTGCACGGGACAAAAGGGCGGGTCGCGATTCAGGCTAGTTCCCGGAGGCAGCCCGCGAAAGCCGAAAACGACGGCCCTCCGAGCCGGAGGGCCGCAGCCCGGTCCACCGCGTGGCGGCGGACGGCTTTCTTTACCAGTCGGCGTTCGAGCCGCGGGTATCGACGTGGGTGAAGCCGGGATACTGTCCCACGCCGCCTTTGAAGAGGCCGGCTTTGCGCATGTCGCGGGCGGTTTTTGCCACCTTGCGCGGCGAGGCGTTGAAGCGCATGTCGACGGCGTTGTTGCGGAGGTGGTAGGAGTGGCTTTTCGCCCCCGGGCAGGTCGCATTGTAGGCGGGGGAACGATAAACGGAGACCACCTCGTGGACCGGCTCGCCCAGGCGGGAGGCCACTTTGTCCAGGGCGAGGAGCGTGGTGCGGATGTTTCCCCAGAGCTGGCGGGGGGGGAGCGTGTTGTGGATTCGTCCATGCGCCTTCGCGTGGGTGTCCATGATCTGCTGGACGGAGATCCTGCGCAGGCCCATCCGGTTGAGAAACTTCCTGTAAGCCTCGCCGTTGTATCCCAGCACCCCGCGCAACGAGGGCGGGACGTCCGGCCTGCCGCGCGTCGCCCCAAACTCGCCATTGAGGACGTCCAGGACGCTCCACATGGCATCCGCTTTGCCCGCGCCCATGAGCATCCCGGCCCCGGCACACAGGATGACGCCCATCAACCGCCTGCGGGGAATGATGATCTGTTGTGGCTCCATGATTTTCAAGGTACAGAAGAAAGCACAATTCCCGGAGGCAGAAAGGGCTTTTTAAAAAAAAATCAGCAAGTCTCATGCCACGCCGGACCGGGTTGCTGGCAACCGACAGCCGGCAGCCCGGCAATGCGACAGGATTCCCGCCCGTTGTTGGTGACAAAATGAAGGGGAGCCTGAGCCATAGCAGTTGCGCGCCTCGGAGAATTGCGGGATAGTCGCCCGTCCATGCCAATGACGATTTCGAAAAAAGAGCGGAAGGGCGGAGGGGTTCCGGTTGACGACCTGCACGTGGTGGGGGTCAGTCGGCTGATCACTCCCTCCCAAATCAAGGAGCAGCTTCCGGCCAAAACCCGCCACTTGCAGCTTGTGAGCGAGGCCAGGTCGGCCGCCAGGGCGATCCTCAACGGCGAGGATGACCGGATGCTGGTGGTCGTCGGCCCCTGCTCGATCCACGACCCCGAGTCCGCCTTGGATTACGCGCGCCGTCTCGCGTCCGTGAGCCGGGAAGTTTCGGGCCGCCTCTTCATCGTGATGCGCGTCTATTTTGAAAAACCCCGCACCACGATCGGCTGGAAGGGGATGATCAACGACCCGCATCTGGACGATTCCTGCGATGTCGCACACGGGATCGCACTCGCTCGGAAGCTCGTGCTCGATATTTTGGATCTCGGACTGCCTGCGGGCACGGAATTTCTGGACCCGATCATCCCGCAGTATACCGCCGAACTGATCAGTTGGGCGGCGATCGGGGCGAGGACGACCGAGTCCCAGACCCACCGGGAAATGGCGAGCGGCCTCTCGATGCCGGTCGGCTTCAAGAACGGGACCGACGGAAGCATCCAGACGGCGCTCGACGCGATGAAGTCCGCGCGGGCCCCGCACAGTTTCCTCGGCATCGACCAGGACGGGGCCACGAGCATCGTGAAAACCGCCGGCAACCCGGACAGCCATGTCGTGCTCCGGGGCGGACGGAACGGGGCGAACCACCATCCGCACCAGGTGGCCGCCGCCTGCGAGACCCTTTCAAAATCCGGGCTCAAGCCGGCCCTGATGGTGGATTGCAGCCACGCGAATTCCGGGAAGGACCCGTTCCGGCAGAGGGAGGTCTGGGAGAGCATCCTCGCCCAGCGGCAGGGGGGGAGGCGCGAAATTATCGGGGCCATGATCGAGAGCCACATCCACGCCGGAAACCAGCCTCTGGCACCATCGGGAGCCGGGCTCCGATACGGCGTCTCCATCACCGATGCCTGCCTCGACTGGGAGTCCACGGAAAACCTTCTGCGCGCTTGAGGATCGCGGAAACACGGTTTGCGGCGATTGATTTCGAGAGCGCGGGATCCGCGCCCGGCAGGGCCGAGGAACCGGTCCAGATCGCGGTTGCGCACCTGGTCGGGACCGCCATCACGGAGTCGCTCTGTTCCTATGTCAAAACCGAAAACCCCGTGACGTGGGCGGCCCGGAAAGTTCATGGCATCACGGACGCGATGATCGGGGATGCGCCGCATTTCGTGGACCTTTGGCCACGGATCAAGTCGGACATGGAGGGATGCTGGATCGTCGCGCACGGGGCGGCCACGGAGAAGCGGTTTCTGCGGGTTTTCCCGTTCCATCCGTTTGGTCCCTGGGTGGACACGCTCGTCCTTGCGCGGGCCGTCTATCCCAGGCTTTCCTCGCACGCGCTGGGCGATGTGATCCGGGCGGTCGGATTGGACGGGGAACCGGAAATCCGGGCGGACGGGTTCCGGTGGCACGACGCGCGATGCGATGCCGTCGCATCGCTTGTTCTCCTCCGGCATTTGGTCGCGGTCTGCGGGCTGGCTGATGCCGAGGCGGACGTGCTGAGGACAGCCACCCTGGAGAGTTATTTCAGGATCCGCAGCGATAAATCGCGGCAGGGGTGATCACGAAATCCATCCGAAGATCATGTTCCTCCACAGGGATGCCCGTCACGATCTGATCCTCGAAACAAACGCCCGCGCGGATCCCTCGCGCCGTCGCCAGGAAGCGGTCATAAAACCCTTTTCCCCGGCCCAGTCTTCCGCCCCGGAGGTCGAAGGCGAGACCGGGCACAAGGATCAGATCGAATTGCTTGCCGGCATCCGGCGCTTCTGCCGGGGGCTCGGGAATCCCGAAGCGTCCCGCCAGCAGGCCCGCCTTGCAGTCCGCCAGGTGGAAGGCCAGTTCATCGCCGCAAACACGGGGCAGGGCGATCCGCTTGCCATGTGGCCAGGGATCGAGCGGATCGGGTTCTCCGGCCAGGGCGGAAAATGCGGCGATCACCCCGGACGACTGCCAGGTCGGCCAGTGGAGGAGTTGCCCGACGAGTTGGGAGGAAAGGGGCCGGACGTTCCTGCGGGTTTCCGCCATCTCGCGCATTTTCAGGCGAAGAGTGGCTTTATCGCCGCTCATCGCACGAACAGGGAAATGGAGGGATGACCGCCGTGTCGTCCCTTGACAAAGTCGGGATGGAAGGCACCGGGTTCTCCAGGGAGGTGGAAGGGCATCGTTCAGACCCGATCCATCCGCCCGAGCCGCTGGCAGATCTCGCGCGTGACCGTGGATTGGTTGAGCGTGTAGAAATGGATTCCGGCCACCCCCTGGTCGAGCAGGTCCGCGCATTGTTCGGTGGCGTAATGCAGGCCGACCTGCCGGACCGCCTCGGGCGAGTCGCCACCCCGCTGGAGGGCCTTCAGCAACCGGGCCGGAAACCGGGCCCCGCCCGCCAGCTCGGCCATCCGCTTCATCGAGGACAGGCTCGTCACCGGCATGATGCCCGCGATGACGGGGGCGTGGATCCCGGCGATGGCGCACCGGTCCCGGAAATCAAAAAAATCCCGGTTGTCGAAAAAAAGCTGAGTGCAGATATAGTCGGCCCCGGCGTCGATCTTCGCCTTGAGGTGATCCATTTCGACCAGCCGGTTGGGCGTCGCGGGATGCCCCTCGGGAAATCCGGCCACCCCGGTCCCGAAACCGCGCGGGTCGTGGTGCCCGGGGAAACTTTTTATGAATTTCACGAGATCGGCGGCCTGCGGGAAAACATCCTTCGAGTGGTTGTAGTCCGGCTGGTCGCGGGGCGGATCGCCCCGCAGGGCGAGGATGTTGCTGACGCCGACGGCGGAGTAGCGCCCGAGGATTTTTGCGATGTCGCCCTCCGTGTGGCCGACGCACGTGAGGTGGGGGATCGGGTCCAGCGAGGTGGTGGTCTTGATCCGGACCACGAGATCGTGGGTCATCTCGCGCGTCGTGCCCCCCGCGCCGTAGGTCACGCTCACGAACGACGGCTTGAGCGGTTCGAGCTGGCGGATGTTTTCGAAAAGCTGGTCCAGGGCCTGCGGGGTTTTCGGCGGGAAAAACTCGAACGAGAACGAGGGGGTTCCCGGTTTCAGAATGTCGTTGATATGCATTGTGGGTTTCCTGTTTTTCCCGCGCCCGCGTCGGAGTCCCGCCGGGAAGCCGGAGTCGCGGGACCTACCAGCCGAGAACTTTTGCGAAGATGAGCGGGGCGACGATCGTGGCGTCGGACTCGATCACGAATTTCGGCGTGTGCTCGCCGAGTTTCCCCCACGTGATCTTTTCGTTCGGGACGGCTCCGGAATAGCTCCCGTAGCTGGTCGTCGAGTCGCTGATCTGGCAGAAATACCCCCAGAGCGGGACGTCCTCCTGGCGGAGATCCTGGTGCAGCATGGGGACGACGCAGATCGGGAAATCCCCCGCGATGCCGCCGCCGATCTGGAAAAAACCGACCGGGGATTTTTTGCTGGCCGGGGCATACCAGCTGGCGAGCGAGATCATGTATTCGATGCCGGTGCGCACGGTGTGGACGTTTTTCACGTCGCCCTCGATGCAGTGCGCGGAATACATGTTTCCCAGCGTCGAGTCCTCCCAGCCGGGGACGAACATCGGGAGATTTTTTTCCTTCGCGGCCAGGAGCCAGCTGTTCTTCGGGTCGATCTGGCAGCTTCCCTGGAGTTCCTTCGAGCCGAGAATCCGCCAGAAGAATTCGTGCGGGAACAGCCGCTCGCCGCGCTGATCGGCATCCATCCATTCCTTGAGGATCACGTTTTCGATCCGTCGCATCGCCTCCATTTCCGGGATGCACGTGTCAGTCACCCGGTTCATGTGGCGGTCGAGCAGGGCCTGCTCGTCTGCGGGGGTGAGGTCGCGGTAGTTCGGGAGGCGCTCGTAAAAGTCGTGGGCGACGAGGTTGAAAACGTCCTCTTCGAGATTGGCCCCGGTGCAGACGATGCCGTGGACTTTGCCCTGCCGGATCATCTCCGCCAGCGAGAGGCCGAGTTCCGCAGTGCTCATCGCCCCCGCCAGGGTCACCAGCATGATGCCTCCGCCGTCGAGGTGCCTGGAATAGGCGTTTGCAGCATCCTTCAACGCGGCGGCGTTGAAGTGGCGGAAGTGGTGGTCTATGAAATCGGAGACAGGGCTCATTGCGGCACTGTTTTTGATCCTGGGGAAATGTCAAGAAATGCGGGCGCGGCGCATCGGGCTCCACGCCGGGGAGACCGCGCGGGCCAGCGCAAAAACCATGAGCACGCCGACCAACCCGGCGAGGCCGGTCGAAATGGCGGCGGGCACCGGCACGGGCAGGGAATACCCCGCCAGCGGTGCCACAAATGCCGGGGCCGACGCATGCGGGAAGCCGAGTTTGGCGGAGACCCATTCCAGTCCGTCCGGCGATTGGCAGGCGAACGGGCTCAGCAGCAGGGCGACCAGCGCCGCAGCCGCGGCGGGTGCCAGGGCTCCCCCGCGCGAAGTTGTGGCGGGCGACTGCAGCAGGCAAAACGCAAAAACAGTGATCAGTGCCTCGACGGCCCCAATGACCGCATGCGTGCCCAGCATCGCCGGGGCGGAATTTGCAAATGGCACCGCCCCGGAAACCGCCAGTTCCACCGAACAGGCCAGAGCCGCAAGAACGACCGAGACCCACGCTGCGAACCCCACTCGCGCCAGAGAGAGCGGCGAACGCCCTCGCACGTGGCCGGCAACCAGCCCTCCGATCCCGGCTCCGACGAGCGACATGTTCACGGCATTCGCCCCCAAAACCGCCACCCCTCCGTCGGAGAACAGCAGGCATTGCACACCGAGGACCAGCGCGACCGCCAGCACGCCGAACGGAGTCCCGAGCAGCGCGGACGCAAGAACCCCGCCCAGCAAATGCCCGGATGTTCCGCCGCCGATGGGAAAATTCATCATCTGCCCGGCAAAGATCAGGGCGCTGACCGAGGCAAATTTCGTCGCGTCAGGTCTGTCTTCGCTCCTGGCTGCCGCCCATGCGGCCCCTGCAATTCCTGTGGCGGCCACGGCGGCGGTCACCGGACACACTGCCCCGTTCATCATTCCAGATGGGATATGCATAATGGGCGCAATCTAGAACGATCGGGCGGCGGCTGTCCACAACGAACCGGCCAAAGAGCCAACCGAATGCACTGCCAAAGCAGCCGGATAAATTGGCAAAAGCCTAAAACTCGCTCGACACGAAAGCCTAAAAATAATACAACCAAATAACCGAGCAGCCGCACGGCATGAAAACCTAAAATCATGGCAACCCCCTCTGAAAAACTGGCCAGTTCTCTGGAACTGTTAAACCGCCTTCAAAGTGAAGACGGTGCCGCCGCCATTCGCTCAAGCGATATGCCGCGCGTTGACAGAGAGCGTTTGGTGGCAAATGGATTTCTCCAGGAGGTCATGAAAGGTTGGTATATTCCTGCCCGGCCTGATGAGGTCAGAGGAGAAAGCACCGCGTGGTATGCTTCTTTTTGGCGTTTTTGCGCGGCTTACCTCAATGAACGCTTCGGCAAGGAGTGGTGCCTTTCGCCAGAGCAGTCTCTCTCCCTACACGCAGGCAACTGGTCGATTCCCAAGCAGCTTCTGATCCGCTCACCGAAAGCTGGCAACAAGGTGACAAATCTTCCGCACAACACGTCTTTGCTGGATGTGCGCGCACACATACCGCCATCGGGAGATATCAGTGAGGAAGCGGGCATGCGCATTTTCTCCGCGGACACGGCGCTCATCGCCTGTGCCCCAGGCCACTTTGCGCAGAACGCCATGGATGTCCGTGCCGCCTTGTCTGTCATCAAGGATGCGTCCAGCCTGCTTGCCCGGCTGCTGGAGGGAGGTCACAGCACCATTGCCGGGCGTCTGGCTGGAGCCTTCCGAAATATCGGCCGGGATCGGATTGCCGATGACATTGGGAAAGCGATGTCTGCCGCAGGATACGTCATGCGGGAGAATGATCCGTTCGCGGACAGACCTCCTTCAATTCTGGTCCACCGAGAAATCTCCCCTTACGCAAACCGCATCCGCCTGCTTTGGCAATCAATGCGGCAGCAGGTCATCGGACATTTTCCCGCGGCACCGGGACTCTCCCGCAATTTTCAAAAGTATATGCAGCAGGTGGATGATGTGTATGTCACCGATGCCTACCACTCGCTGTCAATCGAAGGTTATCGCATGACTCCGGAACTGATCGAAAGGGTGCGCAGTGGAAGATGGAACCCTGATTTGGAGGATGAAGACAATTCCCATCGAAACGCGTTGGCGGCACGCGGGTATTGGGAGGCATTTCAGGCCGTTCGTGCCAGCGTGGAACAAGCGCTCAAAGGGGGAAATCCCGGAATGATCGCCGATGACGATCACGGTGAATGGTACCGCCAGATGTTTTCCCCAAGCGTTACGGCAGGCTTGCTCCGGCCTGCCGATCTCGCCGGCTACCGCAATAACCCCGTGTATATCCGGCGCTCCATGCATGTCCCGATGAACTATCAGGCAGTGCGCGACACCATGCCTGCCTTCTTCAATCTGCTAACCGAGGAGACCGATCCCGCTATCCGGGTCGTGCTGGGGCATTTCATTTTTGTGTATATCCATCCCTATATGGACGGAAACGGGAGAATCGGCCGCTTTCTGATGAACCTGATGCTGGTGGCGGGAGGATACCCATGGACGGTTATCCCACTCGAAAGCCGGAACGAATACATGGGAGCGCTCGAACAGGCGAGTTTGAACGGAAACATTGTTCCTTTCTCGCAGTTCTTGGACAAACTGGTCAGTCGCGGGTTGGCTGGAGAGGCTTTGCCGGAGGTTCCTCGGTTCTGAAAGATGAATTGGCGATCCTCCAGTAAATTTTGTTCGAGCAGTCGCTTCCGCTTTGCTCAAGGTCAGGATTATCAATGATGAACCCGGCGGACCTGGTTGAAATTCTTCGCAGCGCGCTCACGCGGATCTGCGAACCCCGACTGTTTGAAACCGAGCGGGGATATCAGGCGGAGCTTTTGGCTGAGATTCAGCATGTCTTGAAACAGCAGAAGGATGATGCCGTGATTGATCTCTTCCGGGAATTTGAATCGGTCCCGATCTATATTATTTGTTTGCCACCGCGATTTGCCCGCTCATAGTCAAACCTGTTCTCGGAACAGAGGCGGCAGGGAGCCCTCTCCAATATCGCTGCAAGTCGCTTTTCAGCAAAATTCACGTCGGGGTGTAGCTTAGCTTGGTAGAGCGCCTGGTTTGGGACCAGGAGGTCGCAGGTTCGAATCCTGTCGCCCCGATTTTTTATTTTATCCCCATTTTACCTGGGGAACCGCATGGATAAAGGCTTTACGGGCGGTTGAAATAAAACTCCGAAAATGCAGTTTGGCGCGGTTTTGGCGA